>NZ_JAFBBV010000001.1:2472245-2781275 GCF_016907365.1 Oerskovia paurometabola
CGGCCGTCGTCACGAGCGCGATGAGCCCGTTGAGGAGGAAGTACGTGCGGGGGCGAGCGAGGCGGATCGGCAGCAGCGACGTGAGCCACTCGGTGACCAGCCCCACGAGCAGCCCGATGCCACCGCTGGCCAGCACCGTGAGCGCCCACATCCCCGGGTCCCCCGCGCCGGCGTTCGCGACGAGCATCACGACGCCGATCCCGAGGCCGAGGAAGAACGAGTTCACGACGTTCCGGAAGTTCATGCGTCCCTCCTCACATCTTCAGCGCGCTGCGCAGGCGCTTCGCGTAGGTCTTGGACACTTCCAGCTCGGTGCCGCCGGTCAGTCGGAGCACGTAGCGCGAGTTGAACCAGGGCACGATCTCGGTCACGTGCAGGAGGTTCGCGAGCTGTGACTTGTTCACGCGGAGGAACCCCAGCCCGGCCCAGGCCGACTCGTAGTGCGCCAGCGTCTCGCGCACCCGGTAGCGGCCGGTGGCGGTGCACGCGACGATGCCCTCGGCAGCGGCCTCGAAGTAGCGGACCTCGCGCGGGGCGATGACCGTGAACGACGTCCCGCTCTGGCCCGTGAGCATGCGTGGCGGGCCCGTGGCCGCGTCCCGCAGCCCTGGCGCGAGCGTCCGCACGACCTCGACGTGGTCGAGCGGGTCGAAGATCACGGCGGGTCTGCCCGTGGGGACGTCGAAGCCGCGCTCGACGAGGGCCCATCCGTCGCCGTCCGCGGGGATCCCGACCGCGGCGAGCTCCCGACGGAGCCTCTCACCCACCGCCGGTGAGCAGACCAGCTGCACCATGGATCGTCCTCGCCCCGTCGTGGACCCACTAGTCCTTCAGCCGGTCGACCAGCAACCGGACCTGCACGAGCTCCTCGATCGCCTTCTGGCGGTAGTCGAGCGAGCCGAAGTTCGCGATGTAGTACGTGTCGCCGCTCGGATCGTACAGCGCGTACGTCCCGGTGGCGCCGACCGCGCCGTGCACGTCGGGCATCGCGAACAGGAGCGGTGAGAGCTCCGAGAAGCGGAGCTGCATCACGCCCATGCCGTAGCCGATGCCCTTGTCGAGGTCGTGCTCGAAGGTCGTCAGGCCTGCGAGCGTCTCCTCCGAGACGAGGTGGTTGCCCGTCAGAGCCCGCAGGAAGAGCAGCAGGTCGTCCATCGTGGTCACCACTCCCCCGCCCGCCCAGTCGACCGAGAGCGCGTTCCGCCGACTGATGTCGACGCCGTCGGCCGTCAGGGACAGGATGTCGGTACCCTCACCGAACTCGGACAGGAGATAGCTGTCGGCCATGCCGAGCGGGGTGAACAGGCGGTCGTCGAGGACCTGCGCGTAGGGCGCTCCCTCGATGCGCTCGAGCGCGAGGCCCAGCAGCACGTAGCCGGTGTCGGAGTACGCGAACGTCTCACCCGGAGCGCCGACCGGTTCTTGGTGGTCACGCGAGAACGCGATGAGCTCCTGGGGCGTGAAGAGGTGGTCGGGGTCGGCCGCGACCTGCTCCAGGACCGGCGTGCCCGAGGTCACCGGCCCTTCGAAGTAGTCGGCGGCGCCCGACGTGTGCGACAGGAGCTGCCCCACCGTCACCTCGGACGCGTGATCGGTGCCGTCGACCACGAACAGTCCGTCGAGCGTCTCGGCGTCCAGCCAGGGCGCGACCGGGTCGTCGAACGTGAGCGTGCCCTCGTCGACGAGCTGCCCGTAGACGGTCGCGAGCATCGTCTTGCCCACGCTCGCCGAGTGGTACGGGCTGTCGGTCCGCGCAGGGACGAGACTGCCTGACCGCTCGGTGCCGACCGCGTACTGCAGGAGGCGGTCCTGCGGCCCCGAGTACACCGTGAGCAGCGCACTGGAGAGCGTCGGTTCCTCCTCGACCGCGGTGCGCAGCCGCTCCTCGACGGCCTGGTCGACCTGTGCCCGCGACAGCGGACGGTTCGCGTAGGCCAGCGCCCCTGCTCCGGCCAGGAGCAGCGCCGTGACGCCCCCGGTGATCCCCCAGGCGATCTTCCCGTGCCGTCTCATAACTTCTCCTCGTGCGCTCGTCGAGCGTTCCCGGCGGAGCGCTCGGTGACACGGCGAACGTACGGAGGGGGCAGGGCGCCGGGGAACGGGCTCGGGCCGAGAGGTCGTCGAGGCGGGCTGAGTGGTCGTCGGGGAGAGGTCACCGTCCGGCGGGCTGCCGACGCTGGCGGGAACCGTGCCGACCGTTACTTCGATGGTTGACAGTTAGGCCTCAAACCATTAGCGTTCTAATCATGAGCGAACAGGGCATCGGACTCACCAGCAGCCTCGAGCTCGTCCGTTGGATCGGATGGGCTCAGCGCAAGGTCGGCGAGGAGTGGATCCGCGAGCGCGATCTCAGCCACGAGCAGGCCTTCGTGCTCGGGTACCTGGTGCAGAACCCCGGTGCGATCCAGCGCGACATCGCAACGGTCAGCCGGACCAGCGCGGCGAGCGT
The DNA here is from genome assembly GCF_016907365.1 of Oerskovia paurometabola. Taxonomy (NCBI): domain Bacteria; kingdom Bacillati; phylum Actinomycetota; class Actinomycetes; order Micrococcales; family Cellulomonadaceae; genus Oerskovia; species Oerskovia paurometabola. The sequence continues at coordinate 2,474,695 of NZ_JAFBBV010000001.1, forward strand.
CTCGAGCCTCCTGCAGGGGCTCGAGCGCCGCGGTCTCATCGAGCGCCGCACGCAGAGCGGTGACGAACGCCGCAAGCGTGTCTTCGCGACCCCGGCGGGGACCGAGCTCATCGCCGGCTTCGACGTCGCGATGGCCGAGGCCGACGAGACGATCCTCGCCCCGTTGACCCCCGAGGAACGGGCCACCCTGCTCGCCCTGCTCACGAAGATCACCGCAGAGCTGCCGCAACCCACCCGCTCGTAGCCGGAGGGGCGCTGCGCCCCTCACCGACCACCCCGTCCAACCCGCCGCGTCGGCGTCCGCCGCCGCGCGCTCGAACCTGCCCGAAAGGAGCCGTCATGACCTCCAGCACCCTCGAACCCACGGTGCCGACGGACGACGTCGGCACCAACCACTGGTACCTCGCGTCCGCGCCCGTCGTCCGCGCCCTGGTGCACCTGTGCGTGCCCATGGCGGCCGCGATGATCGTCGGCGCCGTCTACAACGTCGTCAACGCCGGATTCATCGGCTCGTTGCACGACAGCGCACTGCTCGCGGCGGTCACGCTCGGCACGCCTCTGCTCGGGCTCGTCATGGCGATCGGCGGCGTGTTCGGCGTCGGCGGCGGCGCGCTCGTCTCCCGGATGCTCGGCGCGGTGGACCGCGACCCGGCACAGACCGACGAGATCAAGCACGTCTCGTCGTTCGCCGTCTGGGGATCGGTGATCGCCGGGGCCGTCGTCGGCGGCCTCGGCCTGCTCCTGCTACACCCCCTCGTGTCCCTTCTCGGCGCGGACGCCGCCGCCGCGCCCGCGACGAAGGCCTACGTGGGCGTCATGCTCGCCTTCGTGCCGGTGCTGACCGCGGCGTTCTGCCTCGAACAGCTCGTGCGCGCCGAGGGTGCCGCCCGCCAGGTGATGATCGGCCTCATCGGCTCCACGATCGCCAACGTCGTGCTCGACGTCCTGCTCATCCTCGTGCTGCACCAGGGCGTCGCCGGCGCAGCGGTCGCGATGAGCCTGTCGAACCTCGGCCTCGTCGCCTACTTCGCCCTCTGGCTGCACCGCAACAGCGAGCACATGAGCCTCGCGCCGCGGTGGTTCACGCTCTCGCCCGCCGTGCTCAAGCCCGTCTTCGGCGTCGGTGTGAGCGAGCTGCTCCAGGCGTCCTTCCTGATCGTGACGTCCCTGGTGCTCAACAACCTCGCCGTCGCCTACGGCGACAGCGCGCTCGGGGCCATGGGCGTCGCGGTCCGCATCGCACAGGTGCCCGAGTTCCTCGTCATGGGCGTCACGCTCGGCGTCCTCCCGCTGCTCGCCTACGCGTACGGCAAGGGCGACCGGAACCGCCTCCACTCGGCCGTGCGAGTCTCCGCGCTCGCGGTGGGCGGCATCTCGCTGGTCTCGGCGGCGACCGTGCTCGCCTTCCGTGAGCCCCTGTTCTCCGCGTTCTCGGCCGACCGCTCGATGCTCACGATCGGCGTCACGATCCTCACGGCGCAGCTCGTCGCGATGGTCATGAACGGGTTCACAGGGCTCCTCACCTCGCTCTTCCAGGCCACGGGGCGCGCGACCCCGGCGATCGTGATCTCGTTGGCGCAGGGCGTCCTCTTCATCCCGATCGTCATCCTCGGGAACCTCTGGTTCGGGCTCTCGGGCATCGTCTGGTCGCTGACGGTCTCCGAGTCGGCCGTGCTCCTCGTCGCCGTCGTGATGTGGCTCGTGTCCCGCCGGGCGATCGATCGCGGGCTCGCCACCGGCAGCGCAGAGCGCGCCGAGCAGTCGCTCGCACCCGCTGCGGCCTGACCGGGTCTCCGCCTGGGCTCGTGAACCGCCAGCCGCGGGAGAGACCCGTCGTGGACATCCCGCGACGCAGAAGGCCCCCGGCCAGCGTTTCCGCTGGCCGGGGGCCTTCTCCTTCGGTGGGCGATACTGGGTTCGAACCAGTGACCTCTTCGGTGTGAACGAAGCGCGCTACCACTGCGCCAATCGCCCGCTGCGACTGAACCTTCCGGTCCGGCCGTGCGTCCTGGAAGATATTAGCCGTATTTCGACCCAGATCGCGAACTGGCCTCCGGAGCGGCCTCCCGGCCCGTCGCGACGGGACTCCCCCAGCGTAGCGCTGCGGGGTCCGCAGCGGCTGGATTCCGGGCCTCACCAGCCCATCGACCCTCCCGTCACGGGTCCATGCGCTCCCGCCGACGCCGGTCGAACAGCTCGCGCGCCGCGAGCGACAGCTCCCCGGCGCGCACGGGGGCGCCGTCGAGCGAGACCACGGGCTGGATGTTGCGCACGCTCCCCGCGAGGGCGAGGCCCATGCCCGAGGAAGCTCCGCCGTCGGGCCCCGTGGCCACGACCCGGTCGAGGACCGAGAACGGGAGCGCCGCCTCCCGGACGGGCAGCCCGTCCTCCGCGGCCCACTCCAGGAGGAGCTCGCGCGTGATGCCCGCCAGGCAGCCCGACGAGAGCGGGGGTGTCACGAGCTCGCCGCCGACCTCGACGAGGACGTTCGCACCCGTACCCTCGCACAGCTCGCCGACCGTGTTGGCGAGGATGGCCTCGTCGCCGCCGCGTGCGACGGCGTCGGCGAGCGCGACGACGTTCTCGGCGTACGAGGTCGTCTTGAGCCCGGCCACGGCCGAGCGCTCGTTGCGCACCCAGGGCGAGCGGACGGCGCGGGACGTCGGGCCGGGCGACGCGGGGCCTGCGGCGATGACGATCGTCTCCGCGCCGTCCTCGCGCCCCGAGCCCAGCGGCCCGAACCCGCCCGTGACCGTGATGCGCAGGCGCCCCGCGCTCTCCCCGGCCGCGGCGAGGACCTGCGCGACACCGTCGCGGACGCGCGCCTCGTCAGGCTCCGGCAGCCCCATGCCGGCCGCGGACCGGCCCAGGCGCCGCAGGTGACGTGTCAGGGCGAACGCCTGCCCGCCGTACACGGCGCACGTCTCGAAGATCCCGTCCCCCACGGTCACCCCGTGGTCGAGCGCGCTCAGCGCGCGCTCCCGCGGCTCGACGAAGGACCCATCCACCCACACGACGATCGACATGACCTCAGTCTGCCGCAGGCTCGCCCGTCGCCGCAGACCCGCCCGACGCGAGCGCGACGAGCCGCGCGGCCTTGAGCTCGGTCTCCTCCCACTCCTCCACGGGGTCGCTCCCCCACGTGATGCCCGCGCCGGTCCCGAACCGCAGCTCGCCGCCGGTCCACCAGAAGGTCCGGATCCCGACGGCGAGCTCGGCCTCTCCCGTGGCGCCGTCGACCCAGCCGACGGCCCCGCAGTACGGGCCGCGGGGTCCGCGTTCGAGCTCGCGGATGATCCGCAGCGCCGACGACTTGGGCGCCCCCGACACCGACGCGGGCGGGAACGTCGCATCGAGCACCTGCCCCCACAGGCCGCCCGGAGCGTCCTCGTCCACGGTCACGCACCCCTGTACGCGCGAGACCAGGTGCACGAGGCCCGGGTGCGCCTCGACGGCCAGGAGGTCGGTGACCTCGACCGAGCCCGGCGCGCTCACGCGCTGCAGGTCGTTGCGCACCAGGTCGGTGATCATGACGTTCTCGGTGCGGTCCTTCTCGCGCAGGCCGTCGACCGTGGGCGCGGTGCCCTTGATGGGCCCCGACGACAGCACGCCGTCCTCGAGCCGCAGGAACAGCTCGGGCGAGGCCGTCACGACCCACACGGGGTCGACGCCGCTCGCCGCGGGAACCTGGATCGCGCCCGCGTACGGGGCGGGGTTGCCGGCCGCGAGGATGCGGGCGAGCGCCCGGGCGTCGGGCTCGCGGTCCCCTGCGGGCAGGGGCGCGGCCAGGACGCGGCAGATGTTCGCCTGGTAGACGTCCCCCTCGTGCACGGCGTGGCGGACGGCCGCCACGGCGGCCTGGTACTCCTCGCGGGACAGCGAGCTGCGCCAGGCGTCGGGCGCAGGCCCGCACCAGGCGCCCTCCCCGCCCGACGGCGTCGCGTCCGCGGGCAGGTCGGCCTCGGTCCTCCCGTGGTGGGCGAAGCGCCACGCGCGGGCCCGACCGCCGTGCGCGGGGTCCTCGAAGTCGGCGACGACGAACCAGAGCCCCTCCGCCAGGCGTGCGGAGTCGACAGCGAGGTCGATGCACTCGACGACGCCTGCGCCGTGACGGCCGGCGAACGATGCGAAGCCGGCCCCGGTGACGGCAGGTGCGTCGACGGCGAGGCCGGTCGGCCGGGCTGTGCTCGGAGTACGGGCCGCACGGGCCGTCTCGTGGTCCCCGTGCAGGTCAGAGGGCCGGGGTGCGGGCCGTTCGTCCGCCTCGCGCGGGGCCTCGAAGCGTGACCCGCGCCTCATTCGCCCCACCTGCCCCGCACCGACGGATCGTCAGGAAGCCGCGGAACTTCGCGGGTCCTGGGGTTCTGGCATCGCTGAGCTGGCACGTGACAACGCTACCGATCCCCGAGGGGCGGCCCGTCCGGTTGGACGCCCGGCGCTTCGGTCCACTAAAGTCTGTGACGCGCCGAAAAACGCCGGAGAGATCCGGTCGAGGTCGGTCGCGCGGACGTGGCTCAGTGGTAGAGCATCACCTTGCCAAGGTGAGGGTCGCGGGTTCGAATCCCGTCGTCCGCTCGGATAGGTCTTCGGACCTGTCGGGTTCGACCTGGTGGAGTGGCCGAGAGGCGAGGCAGCGGCCTGCAAAGCCGTGCACGTGGGTTCGAATCCCATCTCCACCTCTCAGCACAGCAGTACCCCTTGCGCTGTTCTCTCGCAGACCAGCCCTGGGCGATTGGCGCAGCGGTAGCGCGCTTCCCTGACACGGAAGAGGTCACTGGTTCGATCCCAGTATCGCCCACCACACGAAGGCCGTCCCCCACCGGGACGGCCTTTTCTCATGCCCGGACCTTGGCGTTCCCCGTCGACGTGAGAGGGGTGCTTCCGTCCGAGACGGGCGTCCGCGACACAGCCCCGGAGACCCGTCTCGGACGCAACCACTCATCTCGCGAACCTGCCGGCGGCAGCCTCGCGCGGCGGGCCCGCGCCGGGCGAGCTCGACCGCGCCCCCGGACGCCCCCTTCACCCCCTCGCGGGGCCCGCGGCGCGCGAAACTACGCCCTCCAGCCCTCTCACCTGGGGCTATTTGGACTCTTGCCCCATCTGTCGGCTAGAGTCTGTGACGCGCCGAAAAACGCCGGAGAGATCCGGTCGAGGTCGGTCGCGCGGACGTGGCTCAGTGGTAGAGCATCACCTTGCCAAGGTGAGGGTCGCGGGTTCGAATCCCGTCGTCCGCTCGGATAGGTCTTCGGACCTGTCGGGTTCGACCTGGTGGAGTGGCCGAGAGGCGAGGCAGCGGCCTGCAAAGCCGTGCACGTGGGTTCGAATCCCATCTCCACCTCTCAGCACAGCAGTACCCCTTGCGCTGTTCTCTCGCAGACCAGCCCTGGGCGATTGGCGCAGCGGTAGCGCGCTTCCCTGACACGGAAGAGGTCACTGGTTCGATCCCAGTATCGCCCACCACACGAAGGCCGTCCCCCACCGGGACGGCCTTTTTCATGCCTGGGCCGCCACCGGTGTCGGCCCACCACGGACACCCACCGCTCGTCGCACCCGCCGAGGCCCTGGCCGCGGCCCTGGCCCTGGCCCGCCAGCATCCGAGCCCCGGCCCCTCCCCCGCGCGCAGCACGGCCTCCCGTGGGACGGTGTGACGCGGAGCACACCTGTCGACGACGCCAGGGCACGACTCCAGCACCGAAGCACCGAAGCGCCGAGCGCGGGCCACCCACCGGGAAGGGCACGCTCGGCGATCCACGGCCGCACGTGGGGGCACTGCCTGAGGAAGGACCTTCCTCAGGTCCGGTCGGCAGGGCGTCGCCCGGACGAGTCGAGCTACCGAGGAGCAGAACGTGACACCTGACCAGAGCAAGCCCGTCCCGCCGGGATGGGTCGGCGGGTTCGCCGAGTCGGACCCCGCTTTCGCCTACCCCGATCCCGACCTCACGTCGTTGCCGCTGCTCGAGAACATGGCGAACATCGACCTGCTCGATCGCCAGCAGGCGGTCCTGTGGCCCGAGTTCAGCTGGGAGACCGTCCTGGGGACGCCCGACTCCCGCGCGTTCCAGATGTTCGCCCCGGACATCTCGCGGGTCGGGTACACGAGCACGGGACGGGTGTACTCGGTCATCTGCCCGCAGCAGGGCACGTGCTCGCCGTCGTTCGGGACGCTCAACATCGAGGTCTCCGTGACGGGGCAGCGTGGGTGGGTCGACGAGCCGAGCAGGACGGTCGCGGCCGACCTGACGGTCGAGGGCAAGATCTGGTTCAGCCCGAGCGCCGCGCAGAGCCCCCTCGTCCAGCTCCTGTGGGACTTCTTCTCGACGACCGGTCGACCGTTCCCCGCCGACAAGGAGCACGCCATCCGCGTGCCCATCCACCGCCACGGCGAGCCGTCCGAGCCGGTCCTTCCCGGGCGCTCGGGCCAGACGGACTGGTTCCCGATCCCACCCTTCGCCCAGCACCACGACACGGCCTGGGCCGTCGCGAACCTGGCGGCGGAGATCGCGCCCGTCGCCCTCACGGGTGACGATCTCGTCGACGACTTCAACGAGCTCGTGATGTACGTGTTCAACCTGTCCTCGGGGAACCTGCTCGCGCCGGGCAACCTGCTGACGTGGAACGTCTGGTTCACCGAGCCCGCGCTCGTGGACCGCGTCGAGTGGCGTGAGCACGCCGAGAAGTGGCGGACGTCGATCGACGCCTGCCACGGCCCGGAGGGCAGCCAGCCGCGCTACTTCGACGGCCGGCCGTTCAAGCCCGACCTCGCAGCGGTCGCCTCCGAGCAGACGGCGATCGCCGCGTTCATCGAGAAGCACGTCCCGGCGACGTGACCCGTGCCCCTGGGGCCGTCTTCCCACGGGGCGGCCTCAGGGGGTGAGGGCCCCGGTGCGTCGTCCAGCCCGACGGCGGCGCGCTCCAGCCTCTTGAAGGTGCGGCGGGCGGGTCGTAGCGTCGGGAGCATGTGTCGAAACATCACCGCCCTGCGCGGGCTCGAGCCTCCGGCGACCGACGAGGAGATCCAGGCTGCGGCCCTCCAGTTCGTCCGCAAGGTCGCCGGTGTCCAGACGGTCAGCACCTCGACCCGGGGCCCGATCGACGTCGCCGTCGCCGAGATCGCTGCGACCGTCACGAGGCTCCTCGCGGACCTGCCCGAACGTCGCCAGCCGCCGAGCACGGTGCCGCCGCTGCGTCGGGCCGAGGTGCGCGCGCGGATCGCCGCCCGCGAGGCCGCCGAGGCCGAGCACGAACGCGCGCACGCCCTGGGGCTGGCCCACGAGCACTGATTCCGTCCGCGCGCCCGGCAGCGTCTAGGCTCGTCGGGTGGACTCCCGCGTCAACGAACCCGTCACCGCCGAGCCGGTCAGCGCCTCGATGCGCCGCGCCAAGGCCGAGGCGCGCACGTCGCACGTCACCATCGGCCAGGTCGGCCGCACGGCCGAGGGGCGTGTCACGATCGACTGCTCGTGCGGGATGCAGCTCACGAACGGCCCGGACTGGTCGCTCGACGAGCACATCCGGCTCCACCGCGCGGAGGCGCGCTACGTCGCGCTGAGCAAGGTCGCCCCCGCGGGCATGCCGCGTCTCGTCGCCGTCGACCGGGACCGGCTGCCCACGCTCGACTGACGGCCGCTCCCCCGCGTCGCGCGCGCGTCTCGTCGGCAATGCCTCACAGGCCGGCGGACCCAGGAGACCAGGCCTCGACGGGTCAGAGCTCGTCGGGGTCGTCCCAGGACCGTCCGCTCGACATGCCGTCGCTCGGCTGCCGTTCCGCCTCGGAGAGCGAGTGCGGGGCCTTCGAGGCGTCCCCGCCCTCGCGGACGTCGGCGTCCGCCTCGTCCTCGAGCCGGAAGCGGGTGCGGGGAGAGATGCGTGCGGACGAGACGTCGCTCTCGTTCAGGTCGACCGCGTCGGACGTGCGGTGCTCGCTCGTGCTGCTCATACCTCCGGTCTAGCAGGTCCGGCGGCCCGTTGCACGATCCCGCGCCGATGCCGGGCCGGCCTCGGGCCGTCCAGGCCGAGGCGGTGAGCCGCCTGTCTGCCGGGCTCCCGTGAATCGTCCCGCGCTTGGCACACTATTAGTGAACGGTGAGGTTCCCCCGCCGGACCGGTCCCCCAGGAAACCCGGCGCCCGTCCCACCAGGCCTCACGCAGCCCGACGACGGCGAGCGACGTCGTCGGGCACGGGCGCCGAGGCGCGCTTCCCCGCGTCGCGGGCGATACTCGGGCCATGACGGAGCCCGCACGGTCGCGCTCGTTCCCCGGCCTCTTCCCCACGCTGCGCGGCTACCACCTCGCCTGGCTGCGCACCGACGTCCTGGCCGGCCTGACCGCCGGGGCCGTGGTCGTGCCCCAGGCCATGGCCTACGCGACGATCGCGGACCTCCCCGTCCAGTACGGCCTCTACACGTGCATGCTGCCGATGGTCGTCTACGCCGCGCTCGGCGGGTCCCGCGCCCTGAGCATGTCGACGACCTCGACCATCGCGACCCTCGTGGCGACGTCGCTCGTCGGACTCTCGACGGTCAGCGGGGGCGGCGACTCCGAGGTGCGGATCCGCGCCCTGGCCACCCTGACCGTGCTGGTCGGGGCGATCCTGCTCGCCGCGCGCCTGCTGCGGCTCGGGTCCCTCGTCGAGAACATCAGCCATGCGACGCTCACGGGCATCAAGGCGAGCGTCGGCCTGACCGTCGCCGTGGGGCAGGTCCCCAAGCTGCTCGGCGCCGACGAGACGCTCCACGGGCACGGCTTCCTGCCCGAGGTCCGCGCGGCGGCCCACGCGCTCTCGGACGTCAACGGCACGACCGTGCTCCTCTCGCTCGTCTCGCTCGCCGCGCTCGTGGGCATCGGCCGGGCCTGGCCCCGCCTGCCCGCTCCCCTCCTGGTGGTGGTCGGCGGGATCCTCGCCTCGGCGTTCGGCGGCATCACCGAACGCGGCGTGTCCCTCGTCTCGCCCATCCCCGCCGGGCTGCCCGCGGTCGTCGTGCCCCGCCTCGGCGACGTTCCCCATCTGCTGCCCGCCGCCGCGGCCATCGCGATCATGGCGTTCCTCGAGTCGGTGGCCGTCGCGCGCGAGGTCCGCAACCGCAAGGAGGCACGGGTCGACCCCGACCAGGAGCTCCTCGCGGTCGGGGCCGCGAGCCTCGTGGGCGGGTTCACGGCGGTCATCCCCGCAGCCGGCGGGTTCAGCCAGTCGGCCGTCGCCCAACGCGCCGGGGCGCGCAGCCAGCTCGTGAGCGTCGTGACCGCGCTGCTCGCGGTCCTCGTGGCGCTGTTCCTCGCTCCCGTCCTGGACCACATGCCGGAGGCGACCCTCGGCGCCGTCGTGCTCGTGGCCACGCTCGGCCTCGTCGACGTCCGCGAGTTCCGCGCCCTGACCCGGTTCGACGTCTCCGAGCTGTGGATCGCCGTCGCGACCACGCTCGTCGGACTCGTCTCGGGCCTGCTGGCCGGCGTCGCCGCCGGGGTGCTCCTGACCCTGTTCATCGTGCTGCGCGACCTCGACCGCCCCCAGGTCGAGGTGCTGACGCGCGGTCCGGGCGGCTGGCACGTGACGACCGAGGCCGACCCCTCGGTGCCGGCCGGGCCCACGGCACCGACCGGCAGCCCGGCGACCGGCGACCCCCTCGTGCTGCGCCTGCGGTCGATGCTCTACACGGCCAACGTCCGCCCGACCCTCGAGCGCGTCCTCGCGCTCGTCCAGGCCGCGAGCGCCCGGACCGTCGTCCTCGACGCGAGCGCGATGGACTGGGTGTCCTCGACCGTCGTCGACGAGCTCGAGGGGCTCGACGACGAGCTCGCCGCGCACGACTGCCGCCTGGTCCTCGCGGAGGTCGACCCGGCGCTCGTCGGGCGGCTGCGCAGCTCCGACTGGTTCCGGGAGACCGAGGCGCAGGGGCGTGTGGTGCGCACGGTCGAGGACGCGGTCGCGCCGCCGGCAGCCCCGGGCAGTCCGCCTGTTCCTCCCGGTTCGTCCGCCGGGGCGTGAGCCGCCGCACACCCGCGGGAGCGTGCCGTGGGCGACAACACGCCCGCGGGATGAAAAGGTCGACCCATGCAGACCTGGCCAGGGCGACCGTATCCGTTGGGCGCGACCTTCGACGGGACGGGCACCAACTTCGCGCTCTTCTCCGAGGTCGCCGAGAGAGTCGAGCTGTGCCTGATCGGCGACGAGACCGACGCCGAGGGGCGCCCGCTGGAGACGCGCGTCGTCCTCGAGGACGTCGACGCGCACGTCTGGCACGTGTACCTGCCCGGGCTCGGCCCGGGCACCCGGTACGGCTACCGCGTCCACGGCCCGTACGACCCTGCGTCGGGCCTGCGGTGCAACCCGTCGAAGCTCCTCGTCGATCCCTACGCCAAGGCGATCGACGGGCAGGTCGACGGCGACGAGTCGCTGTTCTCGTACCGCTTCGGCGAGGTGCCGGACGGCGCCGCGGCCTCGGGCGGTCCGCTCTCCCCGGACGCGGCGACGGACGAGCCGGACGAGCCGGACACGGCCGCGCCTCCCACCCCGTCGGCGGCCTCGGACCCCGCGGTCCCGACCAACACCGAGGACTCGCTGGGCCACACCATGCTCTCGGTCGTGGTGAACCCGTTCTTCGACTGGGGCCACGACCGTCCGCCCCAGCACGACTACCACGACTCGGTCATCTACGAGGCGCACGTGCGGGGCATGACGATGCGCCACCCCGACGTGCCCGACGAGCTCCGCGGCACGTACGCGGGCATGGCGCACCCGGCCGTGATCGAGCACCTCACGGCGCTCGGGGTCACGGCGGTCGAGCTCATGCCCGTGCACCAGTTCGTGAACGACCCGGGGCTCGTCGCCAAGGGCCTGTCGAACTACTGGGGCTACAACACCATCGGGTTCTTCGCGCCCCACAACGGCTACACGGCCTACGGCACGCGCGGCCAGCAGGTCATGGAGTTCAAGGCCATGGTCAAGGCGCTCCACGAGGCCGACATCGAGGTGATCCTCGACGTGGTCTACAACCACACGGCCGAGGGCAACCACCTGGGGCCCACGCTGTCCTTCCGCGGGATCGACAATGCGGCCTACTACCGGCTGGTCGACGGCGACGAGGCCCACTACTTCGACACGACCGGCACGGGCAACTCGCTGCTCATGCGCTCGCCCCACGTGCTCCAGCTCATCATGGACTCGCTGCGCTACTGGGTCACCGAGATGCACGTCGACGGGTTCCGGTTCGACCTCGCGGCGACCCTGGCCAGGCAGTTCCACGAGGTGGACCGGCTCTCGGCGTTCTTCGACATCGTCCAGCAGGACCCGGTCGTGTCCCAGGTCAAGCTCATCGCCGAGCCCTGGGACCTGGGTGACGGCGGCTACCAGGTGGGCGGCTTCCCTCCCCTGTGGACCGAGTGGAACGGGCGGTACCGCGACACCGTGCGCGACTTCTGGCGCGGCGAGCCCGCGATGCTACCAGAGTTCGCGAGCCGCCTCACGGGCTCCTCCGACCTGTACGAGCACACGGGCCGCAAGCCCATCGCGTCGATCAACTTCGTCACGGCCCACGACGGCTTCACGCTGACCGACCTGGTCTCCTACGACGAGAAGCACAACGAGGCCAACGGCGAGGGCGGGGCCGACGGAGAGAACCACAACCGGTCGTGGAACTGCGGCGTCGAGGGCCCCACCGACGACCCCGAGGTCCGCGCGCTGCGGGCGCGCCAGCGGCGGAACTTCCTCGCGACGCTGCTCCTGTCCCAAGGGGTCCCCATGCTCTCGCACGGGGACGAGATCGGGCGCACGCAGCACGGCAACAACAACGGCTACTGCCAGGACAACGAGATCACCTGGATGGACTGGGGCGGCCCGGACGGGCTCGACGACGAGCGCGGCGACCTCCTGGCCTTCGCCCGTCGCATGGTCGGGATCCGGCGGGCGCATCCCCTGCTCCACCGCCGCCGCTTCTTCCAGGGCCCGGCCGGCACGCCCGACGGCGAGATCCCGGACATCGACTGGTTCGACATCTCGGGCAGCCGCATGGACACGACCGACTGGAACCAGGGGTACGCACGGTCCGTCATGGTCTTCCTGGGCGGGGACGACCTGCCCGAGCGCGACCGGCGCGGCGAGCCCATCGTCGACGACTCGTTCCTGCTGCTGCTCAACGCCTCGGACTCCCCGCTCGACTTCACGCTGCCCGATGCGGCGTACGGCGCGTCGTGGCGCACGCTCGTGCGCACCGAGTCCCCGGGCGAGCCCGAGCCGTCCGTGCACGCCGCCCGCGACCGGATCACGGTCGCGTCGTTCGCGACGGTCCTGCTGGTCCGGGAGGCCCGCGAGGTGCACGCCGCATGACGTCGCGCTACCGCAACATCACCAAGCCGCCCGACCCACCGCCGACGCTCACGGTCCCGGGGCCACGCCCCGTCGTGTGGGCCCCGCAGGCGCGCACGCTCGAGGTGGTCCTCCCGCTCGCGGGCGGGGTCACCCCCGACGACCAGGACCCCACGGGCACCCGGAGCGAACGGCGCCCCCTGCGCCTGGTCGGGATGGACCTCCCGGGCTGGTGGAGCGCCGACGACGACCTGGCCCCCGGCACCGACTACGCCTTCTCGGTCGACGGCAGCCGCCCCCTGCCGGACCCCCGCAGCCCCCGTCAGCCGCACGGCCTGCTGGGCTGGAGCCGCTCGTTCGACCCGACCTTCGCCTGGACCGACGACAGGTGGGCCGGGCCGTCGGCCCAGGGCGCGGTCCTCGAGATCGACGTCGGGACGTTCACGCCCGAGGGCACGCTGGACGCCGCCGCCGACCGGTTCGACGAGCTCGTCGACCTGGGCGTCGCGGTGGTCGAGCTGCACACGATCGGTTCGGTGGCGGGGGTCGTGTGCCCGCACCTGTACACGGTGTGCGAGGAGTTCGGGGGACCTCGGGCGCTCCAGCGCTTCGTCGACGCCGCCCACGCCCGCGGGCTCGGCGTCTCCCTCGGCGTGGCCTACCACCGTGCCGCGCCGGGAGCGGTCTTCCTCCAGTCGTTCGCGCCCTACCTGTCGCCCCAGCGGACGCGGCTGCGGCCGACGCTGACCAGATACCTCACGGGCCCGCCGGTCCCCGACGAGCCCGTGCCGCCGCCGGCCGACCTGCCGAGCGGGCGCAGGATCAACCTCGACCGCGCGGGCAGCCGCGAGGTCCACGACTGGATCACGTCGAGCGCCCGGCGGTGGTTCGACGACTTCCACGTCGACGTGCTGCGCATCGCCCGGGTCCAGGACCTCGCGGACGCCTCTCCCGTGCACGTCCTCGTCGAGGTCGCACGCACGGCCGACGCGGCGACGACGGCCCACCAGCGACCGGTCCGGCTCGTGGGCGAGTGCGACACGAGGGACCCGCGCCTGCTCGTCCCCGCCGAGCAGGGCGGCCGTGGTCTGAGCCAGGTGTGGGTCCACGAGGTCGAGGACGCGTTCCACGAGCTGCTCGTGCGCGCCCGCGAGACCGACCCGACGTGGTTCGGCTCCCTCAGCAGGCTCCTGACCGTCCCGGACGCCGAACGCATCATGGTCGGGCTCGCCCCTCCGGCCTGCACGGCCGCAGGGCACGAGGGTGACCACGGCACCACCGGCACCGGCGCCGCCAGCGCCGACGACGACGCCCGCGCCCTCGCCGCGGCGCTCGTCCTCGCCTCGGCGTTCGTCCCGCGTCTGGTGCTCCCCGTCTCGGCCCGCCTGCACGCGTGGTGGAGAACGCTGCTGGCGCTGCGCCGTGCGGTCCCCGACGACACGCCCCGCCTGGTGCACCGCGGCCCGAGCGGGGTCGTCCTGGTCCAGCGGGGCAAGCTGGTGACGGCGGTCAACATCGGGTCGCAGCCGCGCACCACGCTCCTGCCCGCCTCGCGCCGCGCGTGGCACGTGACCGCGCAGTGGCCTCCTCCCGACGAGGGGGCGCGAGCCGTCCGTCCGGCCGGCGCGTTCCCCGGCCCGGCCTCTCCCCCGGTCGCAGCGAGCGGGTCCTCGGTGCACCTCGGCGCCCGTTCGGCTGTCGTCCTCACGTCACGCTGACTAGTCTCGCCGGATGGGAAAGCACTCGTCCGACCCCGCCGCACCGCCCCACCCGTCCGGCGCGGTGCTCGACCCCGCCTCGCGCCGCGCACGCGGCAGGGCGGGCGCCAGGCGCTCGCTCGACTGGGAGGTACCGCCCGTCGAGGCGCTGCGTGCTCCCCGGGGACTCGACCTCGCGACGTTCGACCGCGCGGCCACCCCCGGGTGGTCGCAGGGACGCAAGGACGCCGAACGGCTCCTCGACGCGCACGCCGACGAGCTCTCCGAGCTGCAGGAGAGGCTGTTCGCCGAGGGACGCAGCGGCGGGAACCGTTCGGTCCTGCTCGTGCTGCAGGGTATGGACACCGCAGGCAAGGGCGGGATCGTGCGGCACGTGATCGGGCTGGTGGACCCGCAGGGCGTCCAGCACACGTCCTTCGGGGTGCCCACCGCCGAGGAGCGCCGGCACGACTTCCTGTGGCGCATCCGGCGCGCGCTGCCGGACCCCGGCTACCTCGGCGTCTTCGACCGCTCGCACTACGAGGACGTGCTCGTGGCCCGCGTCGACGACCTCGTACCGCCCGAGGTCTGGGAGGCACGCTACGACCAGATCAACGCGTTCGAGGCCGACCTCGTCGAGTCCGGCACGACGATCGTGAAGGTCGCGCTGTTCGTGTCCCTCGACGAGCAGAAGGCTCGTCTGCGCGAACGGCTCGAGCGCCCCGAGAAGCACTGGAAGTACAACCCGGGGGACATCGACGCGCGGCTTAAGTGGCCCGCGTACCAGGAGGCCTACCAGGCAGCGATCGAGCGCACGAACACCGAGGTCGCCCCCTGGTACGTCGTCCCCGCGGACGCCAAGTGGTTCGCGCGGGTCGCGGTCTCCGAGCTCGTGCTCGACTCCCTGCGCCGCCTCGACCTGGGATGGCCGCCCGCCGACTTCGACGTCGCGACCGAGCTCAGGCGGTTGGAGTCCGCGTGAGCGCGCGGCCGTCCTCGGCGAGCGAGCCCAGGCGGGACAGCGCCCGGAAGTACTTCTTGCGGTAGCCCCCGCGCAGCATCTCCTCGGTGAACAGCGAGGAGACCGCGGCACGGTTCGTCCCGGCCTCAGCTCCAAGAGCGCCGTCGGCCCCGACCGCGTCGTCCGCGAGCAGCACCGGGACGTCCCGGTCGTACAGGCGGTCGACCAGGACGACGAGCCGCAGCGCGGCCGACTGCTCCGTGACGGGGTGCACGCCCGTGAGCGCGACGAGCGTGACGTCGTCGAGCATCGCGCCGTACCTGCTCGGGTGGACCCCGCGCAGGTGGTCGAGGACCTCGTCGAGAGAGTCGAGCGTCGCGCCCGGGTGCGACGCCGCGACGCGCGCCACGAGGTGCGCGGGCAGCGGCTGCGTCTCGGTCACGACCGCGCGGTGGCGGTAGTCCTCGCCGTCGACGCGCATGACCTCGAAGCGCGCGGCCATGGCCTGGATCTCGCGCAGGAAGTCCTCGGCCGCGAAGCGCCCCTCGCCGAGCGACCCGGGCAGCGTGTTGGACGTCGCGGCGAGCGCGACGCCTCGGTCCGCGAGCTCGCGGAGCAGGCGCGACATGAGGACGGTGTCGCCCGGGTCGTCGAGCTCGAACTCGTCGATGCAGACCAGGCGCTTGGTCGCCAGCGCGTCGACCGTGGCCTGGAACCCGAGAGCGCCCACGAGGTTCGTGTACTCGACGAACGTCCCGTAGGCCGCGTCGGGGCCCACCGCGTGCGCCAGGGAGGTCAGCAGGTGCGTCTTGCCGACGCCGAACCCGCCGTCCATGTAGATCGCGGGGGCCGCCTTGCGCTTGGCGAACAGGCCGCGGCGCACCTTGCCCGAGGCGTTCGGCGCGAGCTGGGCGCCGACCTCCTCGAGGCGCGCGACCGTCGTGGCCTGGCTCGGGTAGGCGGGGTTCGCCCGGTACGTCGAGAAGCGGGCGCCCGAGAAGTGGCGCGGCGGCACGAGGTCCGCGAGCAGGCGCGTGGGCGGCACGACGGGCCGGATGTCGGCCAGGGCCCGCACGCGCGGCGGGGTCGACGGGTCGGACGGGTTCCCGGCGAGATCGGGAGGCGCAGCAGTCACGAGGATCCAGCCTACGCGCACTAGCCTGGCGGGATGAGTGCTGTGTCGGACGTCACCACGCCCCCTCCGCCGCCACCCGCGAGCACGGGCCCGCGCGCGCCGTCCCTGCCCGCCCTGGACGTCCTGCTCGGCCCGGCGGGCTCGGGCCACCTCGCGGGGACGCGGCTGGAGCCTGCGCCCGACGAGGAGGCGCTGGCCGCGTTCTACGCGGCACCCCCCGGGCCGCACGTGCGCGCGAACATGGTCGCGAGCGTCGACGGCGGGGCCTGGGGGCCCGACCACCGCTCGGGCACCATCAACGACGCGGCAGACTGGCGCGTCTTCCGCGTGCTGCGGGCCCTGGCGGACGTCGTGCTCGTCGGGGCGGGCACGGCCCGCGCCGAGGGCTACACCGCGCTCGACGTGCCGCGCGGCCTCGAGCACCTGCGGGCGGGCCGGGGGCCGCTCGAGCTCGCCGTCGTCACGCGCAGCGGGCACCTGCCCCCCTCGCTCTCCGGGGGCGACCGGCCGCCGCTGGTGATCACGGGCGAGCACGGGGCGAGCGTCGCGGGGGCGAGCGTGCCGGCGGACCGGATCCTCGTCGTCGGGCCCGACGACGGCGCTCCCCCGGGTGCGCCGCGCACCCCGCGGGACCTCCCCTCGCCCACTCCCGGACCCGACCTGCGTGCCGGGCTCGCCGCCCTGGCTGCGCGAGGCCTCGACAAGGTGCTGTGCGAGGGCGGACCTCACCTGCTCGCCGACCTCCTGGCCCGCGACCTGCTCGACGAGCTGTGCGTCACGACGACCCCCGTGCTCGTGGGGCCCGGGCCCGGGCGCATCGTCGGCGGGCTCCCGCCGGTGCCCGCCGGAACCCGCACCCAGCGCGAGACGGGGACCCCCGACGGCCCCACCGCGAGCGCCCCGCTCGTGCACCCGCGCCTGGCCCACCTGCTCCACGCCGACGGCACGCTGGTCGCCCGGTGGGCGCTGCGGTGACGACAATCGCTAGTCTGGTCCCGTGACCGACACCATCCTCGTCCTGACCGAAGACACCCTCGCCGCCGTGGACGTGGAGCACATCCTGTCCCTCCACCCCGACGAGACCCTCGCCTACCGGGTCCTCGTGCCCGCCGACACCGAGCGCAACGTCGTCTCCGCGATCATCGACCACCTCAGCGTGGGAGAGCTCAAGGAGGCCTGGGACGAGGTGCTCGGCAAGGAGCCCTCGCGCGCCCAGGCCAGCGCCACCGCCCAGGAGCGGCTCGACGCGAGCGTCGCCGAGCTGCGCGCCGCGGGCCGTGAGGCCGACGGCGCCGTGACCGAGGACGACCCCCTGCCCGCGCTGCGCGCCGCCGTCGCCGCGGGCGACGTCCGCGAGATCGCGATCGTCACCTACCCGCACGCGATCGAGGACACGTTCCACCAGGACTGGGCCTCGCGGGCCCGCGAGGAGCTGCACGTACCCGTGCTGCACCTGTACTCGGGCACGAGCGAGCTGGGCTGACGCCACCGCGGCACCACCGCGCGAGCGCCGCGCGACCTGCGTCGGGCTCCTCCCCGGAGCACGCGGCGCGTGCGGCACGTACGACGAGGGCCGTCACCACCTGGTGGTGACGGCCCTCGTGCCGTTCCCGCGTCCGATCGTGGACGGCGCGGCGCGCGGTCGTGTCCTGTCGGACCTCTCAGCGCCTCCCGCCCCTCGGCGCGGTGACCTCAGTACCCCGTGGTGGTCGGCTCGGGGTAGTGCTTCTTGTACTTGCGGTAGAAGTTCTGGGTCATCGCCTCGACGACCAGTCGCCTCTTGATGCCCCCGTCCCGCGCGTACTTGAGGGGGTTGACGGCGTCGCCCCGGTCCTTGACGGCCTGCAGACGCCGGCGGAGGGCGGGGTCCAGGATGTACTTGAGCAGGAGCCTGAACGGGACGACCGAGTACAGGACCTCCTTGGTGGCCCGCACCGGCTCGATCGAGTTCCCCAGGACCCGGTCCTCGACCAGGACCCGCGCGACGTTCGCCCCGGCCGCGGTCACGTAGTAGTTGTTGCGGCCGATGCGCGGGTTCATCTCGAAGTACACGTGCTGCCCCGTGCGGGGGTCCAGCTTGTAGTCGAAGTTCGCGAACCCCGTGTACCCGACGCTGTCGAGGAACCGGCTCGCGGCCTCCATGGCGTCCTCGTAGGGCTCGGTGAGGATCGCCGCGGGGATGCCCAGCGTGCCGGGCGTGTGCTCCTCGAGCAGGACGCGCCCGGTCGCGAGGAGCGTGATCGCACCGTGGGAGTCACGGTAGGCGGTCAGCGAACGCATCTGGGTCTCGTCGCCGGGGATGAACTCCTGGACGAGGAACGTCCCGGCATACCCGGCCGTCACGAGGTGTCCGAGCAGCTCGTCGAGCTCGGCCCGCGAGTCCACGTGGTGGATCTTGCGCTTGCCCGGGAACGACACGTAGTGGTAGTCCGCGCTCGAGGAGGGCTTGGCCACCACGGGGAACGCCAGGTCGACGGGCAGCGACGGGATCGCCGCGAGCCCACCGTCCGCGACGAGCTTGGGCACGGAGACCGCGACCGTCCGCGGCGTCGGGATGCCCAGGCGGTCGCAGACCTCCGCGAAGCCCTCCTTGCTCGAGACCTGCTCGAGCACGTCGAGCGTGCAGTAGGACATGACGTACTTGTCCTCGAGCCGCGCCCTGTTCTCGACGAGCGAGCGCACGAACCAGTCGGCGTTCGTGAGCAGCACGAGGGTCTTGCCCGGGTGCTGGGCCGCGACGCGCTCGAGCGCCGCGACGAGCACCTCGGGGTCGTCGATGCCGGGGGTCACGACGTTGGTGACGAACGACGAGTCGGCCATGGCGCGCGTGGCGACGCTCGAGATCACGACGGCGTCGGTCCCGTACTGCTCGTGGAACGCGCGCACCATCGCGTAGACCCCGATGTCCCCGCCGACACCGACGGGCAGGAGGTCGGGAAGGGCGGTGCCCGTCATGCGTCGGTCTCGCTGCGGTCGCCCGACCACTCGGTGTGGAACACGCCGGGCTTGTCGACGCGCTGGTAGGTGTGCGCGCCGAAGAAGTCGCGCTGCGCCTGGATCAGCGCGGCGGGCAGACGCTCCGCACGGACACCGTCGTAGTAGGCGAGCGACGACGAGAACGCGGGCGTGGGGACACCGTTGAGCGCGGCCTGCGCCACGATCCGGCGCCAGGACGAGACGCCCTCGCCGACGGTCCGCGTGAAGTACGGGTCGGCGAGCAGCAGCGGGAGGTTCTCGTCGCGCTCGTACGCCTCGGTGATGCGGTTGAGGAAGCGGGCCCGGATGATGCACCCGCCACGCCAGATGCGGGCCATGGCCCCGCGGTCGATGTTCCAGCCGAACTCCTGGGACGCCGCGGCGATCTGGTCGAAGCCCTGCGAGTACGCGACGACCTTCGAGGAGTACAGCGCGCGGCGCACGTCCTCGACGAACGCGTCGCGGTCCGTGATCTCCCACTCGCCGGCGTCGGCGGGCAGCACGCCCACGGCCGCGGTGCGCTGCGGCACCGAACCCGACAGCGCGCGGGCGAACGTCGCCTCGGCGATGCCCGTGATCGGGACGCCCAGGTCGAGGGCGTTCTGGACCGTCCAGCGGCCCGTGCCCTTCTGCTCCGCGCGGTCGAGGATGACGTCGACGAAGGCCTTGCCGGTCTCGGCGTCGACGTGCTGGAGCACGTCGGCCGTGATCTCGATGAGGAACGACTCGAGGTCGCCCTTGTTCCACTCGGCGAAGATCTCGCCGATCTCCTGCGCGGAGGCCCCGAGGCCCTGCTTCAGGAGGTCGTACGCCTCGGCGATGAGCTGCATGTCGGCGTACTCGATGCCGTTGTGCACCATCTTGACGAAGTGACCCGCGCCGTCCGGGCCGACGTACGTGCAGCAGGGCACGCCGTCGACCTTCGCCGAGATGTCCTCGAGGATCGGGCCGAGGGTCTCGTAGGACTCGGGGGCGCCGCCGGGCATGATGCTGGGGCCGTTGAGCGCGCCCTCCTCGCCGCCCGAGACGCCGGTGCCCACGTAGTGCAGGCCCTTCTCCTTGAGCTCGGCCTCACGGCGGCGCGTGTCGGGGAAGTGCGCGTTGCCGGCGTCGATGATGATGTCGCCCTGCTCGAGGAGCGGGACGAGCTCGGCGATCACCGCGTCGGTGGCGGCGCCGGCCTTGACCATGACGACGACCTTGCGGGGGCGCTCGAGCGACGCGACGAAGTCCGCCATCGACTCGGAGGGGATGAAATCGCCGTCGCTCCCGTGGTCCGCGATGAGCGACTGCGTCTTGGCGAAGGAGCGGTTGTGCACCGCGGTCGTGTAGCCGTGACGGGCGAAGTTGCGGGCCAGGTTGCGGCCCATGACCGCGAGTCCGGTGACGCCGATCTGTGCGCGGGCTGACATCTGCTGTGCTCCTCGGGGTAGGTGCGGGCACCGGCGAGCAGGAGTCCCGGTCGCCGGCGAGACGTGCCGGCGACGAGCGCCGGCGGACACTCAGGACAGCCTAGTCCGGCGATCACGATTCGATCTCCTCCGCGCGCCTTACCTCCAGGATGTGGACATCTGCTCGTACTGTGCCGCTGTGATCAAGTCCGGAGAAACCCCCGCACCGCCGGACTTCCTGCGCGCCCTGGAGTCGATCGGCCGCCGCCGGGTGCGCCCCGAGGTCAGGCTCCACGAGGTCACGGCGCCGAGCCGCATCGCCCCGTTCGCCCTGGCGCTCACGGGCGAGGTCGACGGCACCGACCCCGCGGGCGAGGCTCTCGCGAGCGGACGGTTCATCGTGCTGCACGACCCCGCGGGCCAGGAGTCGTGGCACGGGACGTTCCGGGTCGTGACGCTCGTGCGCGCGACCCTCGACCCCGAGCAGGCCACGGACCCGCTCCTCGGCGAGGTCGCCTGGACGTGGCTCGAGGAGGCGCTCGACCGATCGGGTGTCGACGCGCTCGCCGAGGGCGGCACCGTGACCCGGGTCCTGTCGGAGAGCTTCGGCGCCCTCGCAGGCCAGGCGAACGGCGTCGACCTCGAGATCCGGGCCTCCTGGACACCCACCTCGACCGACCTCGGACCACACCTCGACGCCTGGTCCACGCTGCTGTGCACGGCCGCCGGTCTGCCGCCTCTCCCGGACGGCGTGACGTCGTTGCGCTCGCGACGCAATACCGTGGGTCCATGAGCTCGGCCCACACCCCCTCGTTCTCGCACGCGCCCGACGGCCGCGACGGCACCCCTGCGGCTGCGGCCCCAGGCGCCCAGCCGGACGCGCCCGCGACGTCCGACGCGTCTTCTGCACCCGCTGCGCCCGTCGCGCCTTCGGTGATCCCGCTCACCGAGCCCGCTGACGGCGTCGGTCCCGTGATCGACACCCCCGAGGCCTTCGCCGAGGTCGTCGCGGCGTTCGCCGCCGCGTCGGGCCCCGTCGCGGCCGACGCCGAGCGCGCCTCGGGCTACCGGTACGGCCAGCGCACGTATCTCGTCCAGGTGCGCCGCGAGGGCGCCGGCACCGCGCTCATCGACCCCATCGGCGTCCCCGACCTCTCGCCGCTGCGCGAGGCCGTGGGCGACGCCGAGTGGATCCTGCACGCCGCCTCGCAGGACCTGCCCGGTTTCGCCGAGCAGAACCTGCACCCGGCCCGCATCTTCGACACCGAGCTCGCGGCCCGCCTGCTGGGCATGGAGCGCGTGGGGCTGGCCGCGGTCATCGCGGAGGTCCTCGGTCTCGGCCTCGCCAAGGAGCACTCGGCCGCGGACTGGTCGACGCGCCCGCTGCCCGAGGACTGGTTGCGCTACGCCGCGCTCGACGTCGAGGTGCTCATCCCGTTGCGCAGGATCCTGGGCGAGCGGCTCGAGGAGCAGGGCAAGGCCGAGTGGGCCGCGCAGGAGTTCGAGGCCGTGCGCACGGCTCCCCCGCCCCCGCCCCGCGAGGAGCCGTGGCGACGCACGTCGGGCGTGCACGCGCTGCGCAACCCGCGCAGCCTCGCGGTCGTGCGCAGCCTGTGGGAGGCGCGCGACGAGAACGCCCGTCGTCGGGACATCGCCCCGGGCCGGGTGCTGCCCGACCGCGCGATCGTCGCGGCGGCCCAGGCCATGCCGCGCTCGGTGCCGGAGCTCGTCAGGCTGCCCGCGTTCTCGGGCCGCAACACGGCCCGCCGCGCGGCGTCGTGGCAGCAGGCGATCGACAAGGCCCTGGCCCTGCCGCAGGACGCCCTGCCGAGCTCGCGCGGGCCGCGCAGCGACGCCCCGCCGCCTCCGCGTGCCTGGGCCGAGCGCGACCCCGAGGCCGCCCGCCGCCTGGACGCGGCGCGTGCGGTGGTGCAGCGCCTCTCGGACCAGCACGACGTCCCGATCGAGAACCTCCTGCAGCCCGACGCACTGCGTCGCGTGTGCTGGACGCCGCCCACGCCGCTCGACACCGAGCACGTCGCGCAGTTCCTGCGTGGCCGCGGCGCCCGCGAGTGGCAGGTCGGCCTCGTGGCCGAGCCCCTCGCGGCGGCCCTCGCGGATCCCACGTCGGTCCCGCCTGCGGACCCGACGGACGGTGGCGCCCCCGAGTGACGCCCGGGCGACCGCGCGACGCGACGCCGTCGTCCGGCCCTTCCCCCCGCCGGTAAGGTCAGGGGCATGTTGTCCGAGTCCTCCTCCCTGACCGTCACGACGATCACCGACCGCGCCGCCTGGGACGAGCAGGTGCTCGCGATGGGCGGCCACCCGCTCCAGCTCTGGGGGTGGGGCGAGGTCAAGGGGGCCGGGGCCTGGACGCCTCGCCGCCTGCAGGTCGTAGGGCCCGACGGGACCGTGCTGGGCCTCGCCCAGGTGCTGGTCCGCTCGCTGCCCGCGCAGTTCAAGGCGCTGAGCTACGTCCCGCGCGGACCGGTCGTCATGCCCGACGGCGTCGGGTATCCCGCGACGCGCTCGGCCGTGACCGAGGCCGTGGTGCAGTGGTGCCGCAAGAACGTGGGCGGCGTGGGCATCACGCTCGAACCCGACTGGGACGCCGGGACCTCGCTCGAGCTCGACGGCGCGGTCCCCGCGGTCAACCCCGTGCTCTACCCGACGACGCTGATCCTCGACCTGCGCAGGACGCCTGACGAGCTCATGGCCGACATGGCGAAGAAGACCCGCCAGTACATCCGCAAGTCGGAGCGCGAGGACCTGGAGTTCCGCGCCGTGACGACGCGCGGCGAGCTCGGGGCCTGCCTGCGCCTGTACCGCCAGACGGCCGAACGCGCGGGCTTCGGTCTGCACGAGGACTCCTACTACGAGCGAGTGTTCGACGAGCTGGGAGAGCACTCCCCCGTCTTCGCGGCCTTCGCGCGCTCGTCGGAGGGCGGCCCGCACGACCGGCCGGTCTCGTTCGTGTGGTTCGCGGCCTCGGCCCGGACGTCGTTCGAGCTGTACGGAGGGATGGACGAGGAGGGGCAGCGGCTGCGCGCCAACTACGGGCTCAAGTGGCACGCGATCAACGCGATGCGTGAGCGCGGCGTGGTGCGCTACGACGTCAACGGGCTCCTCAACGACGGGATCTCGACGTTCAAGCGCGGCTTCGCGAGCCACGAGGACGAGCTGGTCGGGAGCATCGACGTGCCGTTCTCCATGTGGTACACCGCCTGGAACAAGGGCCTGCCGACCGCCAAGAAGGTCGTGCGCAGGCTGCGCGGCGGGAGCTGAGGACAGCACCCGGCGCGCCCGCACGCCCGGACCGCGCGAGACTGCGTATCGCCGCGCGCCCGCCCAGGCCGTGCCGACGGACCCGTTCGAACCTCAGTGGTTGAGCGGGTCCGTTGCTCGTCATCGATACTCGGTCTCACTGTTTCGTGCATTTTCCTGGTACCGCGGGTAGCCTGTACCAACGCTGAGCGGTGACGCTCAGGGACACCGCCGTCCAGATCAGGAGAAGCCATGACTGTGGCCAGCAAGGGTTCGGGTTCGCGCCGGACCGTCCGCGACGTCGTCTTCGTCGAGGGGGTGCGCACGCCGTTCGGCAAGGCCCGTCCCGACGGCATCTACGCGAACACCCGCGCCGACGACCTCGCCGTGAAGGCCGTGCGCGAGCTGCTGCGCCGACGCCCCGAGCTCCCCGTCGAGCGGATCGACGAGGTCGCGCTCGCCGCGACGACCCAGACGGGCGACCAGGGCCTGACCCTCGGACGCAGCGTCGCCGTGCTGGCCGGCCTGCCGAAGTCCGTCCCCGGCTTCGCGATCGACCGCATGTGCGCGGGTGCCATGACCGCTGTCACCACGACCGCGTCGGCCATCGCGATCGGCGCGCAGGACGTGACGCTCGCGGGCGGCCTCGAGCACATGGGCCACCACCCCATGGGCGAGGGCGCGGACCCCAACCCGCGCTTCGTCGCCGAGAAGCTCGTCGACTCGACGGCCCTGGTCATGGGATCGACGGCCGAGAACCTGCACGACCGCTTCCCGCACCTGACCAAGGAGCGCGCGGACGCGTACGGCGTCGCGAGCCAGGCCAAGTACGCCAAGGCCCTCGCCAACGGCGACGTCACCCCGGACCTCGTCCCGGTCGCGCTGCGCGACCCGCAGCAGGGCTGGGGCCTGGCCACGGCCGACGAGCTTCCCCGCCCGGGCACGACCGTCGAGGACATCGCGAACCTCAAGACGCCCTTCCGCCCCGGCGGCAAGGTCACCGCGGGCAACGCGTCCCCGCTGACGGACGGCGCCGCGGTCGCGCTCCTCGCGGCGGGCGACGTCGCGGCCGAGCTCGGGCTGCCGGCCCGCATGCGCCTCGTGTCGTTCGCGTACGTGGGCGTCGACCCCGAGGTCATGGGCATCGGGCCCATCCCCTCGACCGAGAAGGCGCTGGCCCAGGCCGGGCTGAGCATCGAGGACATCGGCCTGTTCGAGATCAACGAGGCCTTCGCCGTGCAGGTCCTGTCGTTCCTCGATCACTTCGGCCTGCCCGACGACGACGCGCGCGTCAACCAGTACGGCGGCGCGATCGCGGTGGGTCACCCCCTCGCGGCGTCGGGTGTACGCCTCATGACGCAGCTGGCGCGCCAGTTCGAGCAGCACCCCGAGGTCCGCTACGGCCTGACCACGATGTGCGTGGGCCTGGGGATGGGCGGCACCGTGATCTGGGAGAACCCGCACCACGCCGACTACTCGGGCCACACGACCGACGAGACGAACGGGGAGAACTGACCCATGAGCACCCAGACGACAGCGCCTCGTGCCGAGCGCGTGACCCACTCCCTCGTCCGTGACGTCGAGCTGCCGGGCGGGGCGGGCACGCTCGCGCTCCTCACCCTCGACAACGGCCTCGACCACACCAAGCCCACGACGCTCGGGCCGGGCGGCATCGCCGAGCTCACGGCCGCCCTGACCGCGCTCCAGGCGCGCGCGGCGCGCGGCGAGATCGCGGCCGTCGCCGTCACGGGCAAGCCCTACTTCCTCGCGGCGGGCGCCGACCTCACGCAGGTCGCCACGGTGCGTACCCGCGACGAGGCGCTCGAGCTGGGCCGCGGCGGCCACGCCGCCTACCGCCTGCTGGGCGAGATGGGCGTCCCGACGTTCGCGTACATCAACGGCCTGGCCCTGGGCGGTGGCCTCGAGGTCGCGCTCAACTGCGACTACCGCACGGTCGCGACCGACGCCCCCGCGCTCGCGCTCCCCGAGGTCGGCCTCGGCCTGGTGCCGGGCTGGGGCGGCGCATACATCGTGCCGCGCCTCGTGGGCATCGAGAAGGCCATGGACGTCGTCCTCACGCGCCCGAGCGCCAACAAGCCGTTCAAGGCCAAGGAGGCCTTCGAGATCGGACTGGCCGACGCGCTGTTCGAGGCACCGGACTTCCTCGAGTCCTCGATCCGCTGGACCGCCGACGTCGTGCGCGGCACCACGGTCGTCGAGCGCCGCGAGCTCGACCCCGCCCCGGTGTGGGACGCGGTCGTGGCAGGTGCGCGCAAGCAGCTCGACGCCGTCGTGCACGGGTCCCGGCCCGCGCCGTACCGGGCCCTGGACCTCCTGGCCGCGGCACGCACCGCGACCAAGGACGAGGCCTTCGCGGCCGAGGACGAGGCCCTGGCGGACCTCATCATGTCCGACGAGATGCGCGCGAGCGTCTACGCGTTCCAGCTCGTCTCGCACGGCAAGCGCCCCGCGGGCGCCCCGGACCCGAAGCTCGCCCGCCCGGTCACCTCGGTCGGGATCGTGGGCGCGGGCCTCATGGCGGCCCAGCTCGCGCTGCTGTTCGCACAGCGCCTGGGCGTGCCCGTGACGATGCGCGACCTCGACGCCGAGCGCGTGCAGCACGGGCTCGACTACGTCCGCACGACGGTCGAGAAGCTCGTCACGACGGGCCGCATGAGCAAGGACACGGGGGCCAAGGTCCTGTCCTCGGTCCATGGGACCACCGACATCACCGAGTTCTCGCGCTGCGACTTCGTGATCGAGGCCGTGACCGAGGTCCTGGGCCTCAAGAAGAAGGTCTTCGCCGAGCTCGAGGGCATCATCGCCCCCGACACGATCCTCGCGACCAACACCTCGGCCCTGTCCGTGACCGAGATGGCCGCAGACCTGGCACACCCCGAGCGGGTCGTGGGGCTGCACTTCTTCAACCCCGTCGCGCAGATGCCGCTCGTGGAGGTCGTCCGGGCCGAGAAGACCTCGGACGAGGCCCTCGCCACGGCCTTCGCGGTCTCCAAGGCCCTGCGCAAGACCGCGGTGGGCGTCGCCGACCGCCCGGGCTTCGTGGTCAACCGCCTGCTCGTGCTGCTCCTGGGCAAGATCGTGGAGGCCGTCGAGAACGGCACCTCGGTCGAGGTCGCCGACCGCGCGCTGCGTCCCCTGGGCCTGCCCATGGGGCCGTTCGCGCTGTTCGACCTCGTGGGCCCCGCCGTGGGCCTGCACGTCCTGACGTCGCTGCGCGAGGACCTGGGCGACCGCTTCCCGTCCTCCCCCGGGCTCGAGAAGCTCGTGGCCGAGGGCACCAAGGTCGTCCTGCCCGCCCCGGCGCGCGGCATTCCTGCGAGCGTCGACCCGGCGATCCAGGCCTACTTCGGCACGGGTGAGGCCGGTGGTCCGGGCGCGCTCGACGAGGCGGGCGTGCTCGACGCGGTCCTGACCGCTCTCACGACGGAGATCGGCCACATGCTCGACGAGGGCGTCGTCCAGGGCCCCGAGCAGATCGACCTCTGCATGATCCTGGGTGCGGGCTGGCCGTTCCACGACGGCGGCATCACGCCGTACCTCGACCGCACGGGGTACTCGGAGAAGGTCCTGGGCCGCCGTCTCCTGCCCGACGGCGTCGCGAACGTCCCGGCGCAGGTCGCCTGACGCGTCGCTCGCCTCCGTCTGCCGAACCCGAGGGGGTCGGGCACCTCCGAGTTGCCCGACCCCCTCGGGTTCGGCGTCTGCCAGCCGGGTCGCAGGGAGCGGTGGTGACGCGACGCGGTGATAGCGTCGCGGGGCGCTCGATCCGTGGCACCTCTGCCGCCGGTCGTCGCCAGGAAGCCCTGCTCCCCCGCCGACGTCCCCCAGGAGTTCCCGCCCGATGACCGCGCTCGACGTTCCCCGCCCGACGCCCGACCAGGCGCAGGGCGTCGTCGCCCGGGCCGACGAGGTCGCGGCGCTGCTCTCGGGGCTCGCCGGGGCGCCCGCCCGGTTCCGCGAGCACGTGCGCACCGCGTTCGGCTCCAGCCAGGAGGACAAGGTCCTGGGCGAGCTCTCGGCGATCGGGGTCGAGCGGCTGCGCGAGGTCAGCGGTGAGCGGCTGCGCGTCGGTCGCCTGGTCGACGGGGGCATCACGACCGTCGGAGCCGTGCTGCGCGCGGGACCCGCCGGGCTCGAACGGCTGCCCGGGATCGGCCCGCAGACCGCGACGCACTGTCTCGCGGCCGCGGCGCAGATCGCCCACGCCGTCCAGGAGACACTGCGGTTCCGGATCGACGACGCCCCCGGCGACCCGTACACGACCGGCCTCGTCCAGGCCCTCGCGGGGCTCGACGCAGCACGCACGGGAGCAACGCGGCACCGGCAGGTGATGGTCACGTTCCTCGAGGGGCACACCGAGCACCGGGTCGCGGCCCAGGAGGCGACCCGCGCGGTCCGGACCTTCTTCTCGCTGCCCGCGCGGCGCCGTCGGGCAGCGGACGCCGTGCGCGACCTCGCGCGGCTGGTCGCCGACGTCGAGCGGTCCGGGGCCGTCGCGGCCGCCGAGCGCATCGCCGCCCTCGACGGCGCACCCGTCGACGCCTTCGAGGCGTGGACCGACTTCCGGGCGCGCTCGGCGACGTACTACG
This sequence comes from Oerskovia paurometabola, assembly GCF_016907365.1. NCBI lineage: Bacteria > Bacillati > Actinomycetota > Actinomycetes > Micrococcales > Cellulomonadaceae > Oerskovia > Oerskovia paurometabola. The sequence goes on from NZ_JAFBBV010000001.1 coordinate 2,503,027, forward strand.
CGCTGCTCGACGACGTCGTGGACATCGGGCGCGACCTCGGGGCCACCGAGGGCCACCTGCCGCCCGACCTCCTCGCCCGGGTGAACGACCAGCCGCTCGACCAGTCGCTCCTGACCGCCTCGCTGCGCGGGTACCAGGCGTTCGGGGCGCGCTACGCCCTCGCCCAGCGACGCACGATCCTGGGCGACGAGATGGGCCTGGGCAAGACCGTGCAGGCCATCGCCGCGATGGCGCACCTCGCCGCGGGCGGCGCGACGCACTTCCTCGTGGTGTGCCCCGCGAGCGTCATGACGAGCTGGGTGCGCGAGGTCGCGCGGCACAGCACGCTGCGCTCGCTCGACGTCCACGGCCCCGAGCGCGCCGAGGAGGCCGCGCAGTGGGCGCGCGAGGGCGGCGTGGCCGTGACGACGTTCGAGCAGGTCGGGCTCCTGCCGCTCGACCTGCCCACGCCCGCGATGCTCGTGGTCGACGAGGCGCACTACGTCAAGAACCCCGAGGCCAAGAGGTCGCAGGCCGTGGCCGCCTGGGCGGGGCGCTCCGAGCACGTGCTGTTCCTGACCGGCACGGTGATGGAGAACCGCGTCGAGGAGTTCCGACGCCTCGTGGCCTACCTCCAGCCTGACGTCGCCGAGCAGGTGAACGCCGCGCACGGCGCCGCGGGAGCCGAGAGGTTCCGGCTCGCCGTGGCCCCCGTGTACCTCCGGCGCAACCAGGAGGACGTGCTCGAGGAGCTGCCCGAGCTCGTCCAGGTCGAGGAGTGGGAGTCGTTCGGCCCGGCCGACGGCGCCGCCTACCGTGCCGCGGTGCGCGAGGGCAGCTTCATGGCCATGCGCCGGGCCGCGTACGCCGTCGACCACCCCGAGGACTCGGCCAAGGTGCGCCGGCTCGTCGAGCTCGTCGAGGAGGCCACGGGGAACGGCCGCAAGGTCGTGGTGTTCACGTACTTCCGCGACGTCGTCGACCTCGTGGTGCGCGCGCTGGGCGACCTCGCGGCCGGACCGCTCACGGGATCCGTGGGGGCGAGCGCCCGCCAGACGATCCTCGACGACTTCACGGCCTCGCCCGTCCCGCGAGCGCTCGTGAGCCAGATCGACGTGGGCGGGGTCGGCGTCAACCTCCAGGCCGCGTCCGTCGTCATCCTGTGCGAGCCGCAGGTCAAGCCCACGACCGAGGCCCAGGCCGTCGCACGCGCCCACCGCATGGGCCAGGTGCGCACCGTGCAGGTCCACCGGCTGCTCGTCGCCGACACGGTCGACGAGCGCATGGTCGAGATCCTCGGGACCAAGGCCAGGCTGTTCGACGCCTACGCGCGACGCAGCGTGCTGGCCGACGCGCTGCCGGGCGCGGTCGACGTGTCGGAAGCCCGGCTCGCGCAGACGATCGTCGCGGCCGAGCAGGCGCGGTGGCTGGGCGGGGAGCCGGTCGTGGGTGGCGGCGGTGCGACGGTCGCCCAGGGGATCGTGGCGGACGGCGAGGTGCGGGACGCCGAGGTGCAGGACGCGCTGGTCGACGCGCCGCGGGGCGACGGCGACGCCGACCTGTGACGACGTCCCGCCGGTCAGGCGCCGCACAGGTCCATGGAGTCATGCGCGTGGACACTCTGGACCAGATCCTCGGGCGACTCGTCGGTTGCGAGCTCGCGTCGGTGCAGTTCGTCCGGGACTACGTGCAGCTGCGGTTCGAACCGTCGTCGGGGCCAGACGAACCCGTCCTGACGTGCAACGCGCCGCCCGTCGTCGAGCAGGACGGCCGTCGACTCTCCGACGGCGACGGAGGGTGGGCGGACGCGCTGCGCGCGCTCATCGGCCAGACGGTGATCGGGACGGACGCGACGACCGGGATCGGGATCCACTTCGAGAGCGGCCCGCTGCGGATGTCGCCGACCCGGGACGAGCTGACCGGGCCGGAGATCGCGCTCCTCACCGGTTTCGAGGACGGCGTCTGGATGGTCTGGCGACACGGCGAGCCGCCGTTCGAGGACGGCTGAAGGTCCCAGCCCGCACGGAAGACGCCGGCCGGGCCGCTACAGTCGGCCGCATGCCGCTCCCCGACGACGTCGCCCAGCTCCTGCGAGATCGCCCCGCAGAGGAGATCTGGCTGTCCGTGCTGCCTCCCGCGACCGAGTTCGACGCCGTCGCGCGCGCCACGGGCCTCACCCCGATCGGCAGAGGCTGGGCGGAGGTCGGGGCCGACGGCGCACGCCAGCTGCTGACCACCCTGCTGCGGATCGGCATCGCCCATGCCGACGAGATCATGCCCGAGCATCGTGCCCGACGGCTCGCCGAGGAGTTCATCAGCTCCTTCGGCGAGCACGACGCTCGGTAGGCGACCAACTGCGCTCCCTCGAAGGAACGCCTCCGGAACTTCGGTGATTCGGCGGTCGGGAGCGCTCCCGACGACGCGACTCCTTCCACCGACCTCTGGTTCGGCTCGTTGCTGGAGTCCGGCGGCTGGACCCCTGCGACGGAGCACACCTTCGACACGGGCCTCGTGGTCCTGGGCGAGTCGAGCTCGGGGTGCTACTGGGTGGCTGAGGAGGACTAGGCGTCGAACGTGACTGCCATGGCGGTCACGGGCCTCACCCCGCGACGTCGTCGGTCTTGAGGTCGTCGACGAACGCCTGGAACTCGTCGAGCTCGTCCGGGCAGTAGATCTCGATGATGAGGAGCTGGCCCTGGACCACGCGGCTGTCGGCGATGACGGGCCGGGCGCCAGGGCCCGAGGCGCCGTTCGCGAGCTGCGCGAGCAGCGTCGCCCGACTGAGCGCCTCGTTCGGGTTGGCGCACGTCGCGCCGCCGTCGTCGCCGAGGACGCGCACGACCTGGTCCTTGTCCGGGGTGCGCACCCCCGCGTCCTCGAGCGCCGCGATCAGCTCGTCAGCCTTCTCCGACGCACGTGCCGACTCTCTGACGGTGGTGAACGCGAGGATCCCCCACACGACCATCGCGACGAGGACCACGCACGCGCCGATGTAGATCCACCGGCGCTCGTGCCGCGGCTGGTTCTCCTCCGGCGTGCTCATGAGGCCACCTCCGTCGACTCGGCCTGCTTCCAGGTCGGCTTGCGGAACCGGTAGAACAGGAACGGCACGAACAGGCCCAGCCCCAGGGCCCCGCCGCCCACGATGAGGAAGTAGACCAGCGGGCTACCGGACGAGAACTGGGAGGGCGGGACGAACCCGACCAGCAGCGCCGCCAGAGAGGCCGCGAAGCCGACCCCGCACATGCTCACGAGCATCGGGGCCCGGAAGCCGCGCGGGTGGTCGGGCTGGCGGCGGCGCAGGTTGATCGCGGCCACGAACATCAGCAGGTACATGATCAGGTACACCTGCGTCGTGATGACGGAGAAGATCCAGTAGGCGCTCGAGACGTCGGGGATCAGCGCGTAGGCGAGGCCGATCACCGTGGTCACGATGCCCTGGACGACCAGGATGTTCTGCTGGACACCGTTCTTGTTGAGCCGCTGCAGGAACGGTGGGAGGTACCCCTCCTGGCGGGAGATGAGCAGCAGGCCCTTGGACGGACCGGCGAGCCACGTGAGCATGCCACCGAGAGAGGCGGTGACGAGCATGATGCCCACGATGGGCGTCAGCCACTGCCACCCGAAGTTGGCGAACACCGCGTCGAAGGCCTGCATCACGCCGGCCGTGAGCGAGAGCTCCTCGGCGGGCACGATCCAGCTGATGGCCAGCGCGGGAAGGATGAAGATCGCCAGCACCATCCCCATCGCGAGGAACATCGACTTCGGGAACTGCTTGGCGGGGTTCTTCAGCGACGACACGTGAACCGCGTTCATCTCCATGCCGGAGTAGGACAGGAAGTTGTTGACGATGAGGACGAGGCTCGAGAGCCCGGCCCAGGCCGGCAGGAGGTTGTCGGCCGTCATGGGTGCCGCGGACTCGTTCCCCTGACCCAGGAAGACGACGCCGAGGGTCACGAGCACGACCCCGGGGATCAGGGTTCCGATGATGAGCCCGCCGCTCGCGAGGCCGGCGACGCCCTTGGTGCCGCGCGAGGAGACCCAGACCCCGGACCAGTAGACGACGATGATCACGGCCGCCGTCCACACCCCGCTGCTGGCGAGCGCGGGATTGATGACGTACGCGAGCGTGCTCGCGACGAACCCGAGCAGGCTCGGGTAGTAGAAGATCGTCATGGCGAACTGGCACCACACCGCGAGGAAGCCCATGGGCTTCGAGATGCCCTCGGAGACCCACTTGTAGATGCCGCCGGTCCACCCGGAGGCGAGCTCTGCGGACACCAGCGAGGTCGGCAGCAGGAAGACGACCGCGGGCAACAGGTAGAGGAACACGCAGGCCAGGCCGTAGACGGCCATCGTGGGCGCCGCGCGCAGGCTCGCGACCGAGCTGGTGGTCATCATGGCGAGCGCGACCCAGGAGATCCACTGGGTGCTCGTCGCGCGGGTGCGGGCGGCCGGGACTGCCGCCGCGCCGTCGACGGGGACGTCGGCAGGGACGTCGGCGGCGCTCATCGCGCGTCCTGCGGGAGTGCTTGCGTGGTCATCACTGCCTCCGTCGACGTCGTCGGTCAGGCCTTGGTTCGAGTGTGCCGCCCGAGGAACCGGGCGCACGTCATCCAGATCGAGTGAACCGCACCGCCCGGAGGTCGACCGGAACGGGAGCGCTCAGCCCCGGCCTGAGCCGGTTTGTCCCGCGGTCGCCGAGGTGGGCAACGTGAAGGAGACCGAGGCGGCCGCCGCGGCGGCGTCGTCGAGCGTCCCCTTCGCCGCGCGGTGGCGACCGATCACGACCGCCATGAGCACGCCGAGGAAGCTGAAGATCGCCATCATCCACGCGGCTGCCGCCAGTCCGGAGGCCAGGGCGTCGCCCTGCGCAGCCCCGGCAGCGGTCCGGGTGGCGATCACGTTGCCGTAGATGGTGGCTGCCAGCGCCGTCGCGACCGCAGCGCCGACGTACCGGGCCATGTTGGAGATCCCTGAGGCCCCACCGACCTGGTTCTCCGGCACCGCGGCCGTGGCGGCCGCCGACGCAGGACCGTTCGACAGGCCCATGCCGACCGCGATCGCGACCAACGGCAGCAGGAACGCGGTGTACAGCCACGACTCGTTCACGAGGCCGACGACCACGAAGCCGACCGTGGTCAGGGCGAACCCGAGACCGATCGTCTGCCGCCCGCCGATCTTCGCCGCGAGCCGCGGCACGAGCGGGGCGATCACCACGAGCCCCACGGTGGCCGGGAGCGTCGCGAGCCCCGCCTGGAGCGGGCTGAAGCCCAAGGTGGCGGGGTCCTGGAAGTACAGGCTCAGGAGGTACATCAGCCCGTTGATCGTGCCCGCGCCGATGAGGATCGCGACGGTGGAACCCACGAGTACGCGGTTGCGCAGCAGGGCGAGGTCCACGAGCGGGACGGCCACCCGCCCCTCGACGACGACGAACGCGACCGCCGCCCCGACGGAGATCGCGAAGCACCCCAGCGTGGCCACCGAGAACCAGCCCCAGTCGCCGCTCTTGGTCACGCCCAGGATGAGCGGGGTCAGCGTCAGCGCGATGAGCACGGTACCCGCGTAGTCGATCGTCCTCGGCCGGTCCGGGTCCCTCGACTCGGCGACGGTCAACACCGTCAGCACCATGCACAGGACCGCGATCCCTGCGTCGATCCAGAACAGCCCCTGCCACCCCGTGACGTCGACGAGCACGCCGCCGACCAACGGCCCGGCCGCGGCACCCACGGCCGCCGCTGCGCCCCACAGCGAGACGGCTCGGAGCTGGGCGTCGCCCGAGTTCGCGACCGACAGGAGGCTGAGCCCGCACGCGAGGATCGTCGCCCCCGCCGCGCCCTGGATCACGCGACCGGCGATGACCATGCCCCCCGACCCGGCCAGCGCGATCATGATGCACGACACGACGAACAGCAGCAGCCCGAGCTGGAAGACCCTCCGCCGGCCGAAGACGTCGCCCAACGAGCCCGAGGTGACGATGACCGCCGCCCCGACGAGCGAGTAGCCCGTCACCGCCCACTGCAGCGTGGTCACGGACGTCCCGGTGTCCTCGGAGATCGCCGGGAGCAGGATGCTGACCGCCGACGTGTTCGCGTTCACCACCAGGGTGGAGATGCACGTGGCCGCGAGGACCCCGCCCGCCTTGGCTCCGACCTGTCCATCGACCTGCGCAGCGTCGCTCATCGCACTGCCCTTTCCCGTGACGGGCTCGGGGCGGGTACCCCTCCCACACGGTAGGGCAGATGGCCGCTGCGCTCCTGTCGAGACCGCGCGCGCTCCCCAGGCGGCAGGCGCGGTGCGCTAGTCCTCCCAGCCCATGCGGAGCACCTCGAACGCGGTGGCGTGCTCGACGTCCATGCGAGCGCCGCCCGCCCGGGACATCGTCGCGAGGAACTCGGCCGGGTCGAAGTGCTCCCACCCGAGACCGGCGATGTAGGCGGCGTGGGCACGGAGCGAGGCCACGCCCGCGTCGAACGTCCCGGTCACGTCTACGCCGTGGGCCGCGTCGGGAGACCCTGCGACCCAGACCTGCCGCACGCCGCCCCACGGCTCCAGGCCCGCCTCGACCTGGTCGTGGAAGACCCAGCGGTTGCCCGCGTCGCGCACGGCGTCCACGACGGCGCGGCCCGTCACGATGTGGTCGGCCTGGTTGAGCATCCCGCCCGGGAAGGTCTCGCGGTAGTTGCCCGTGATGACGACCTCGGGGCGGTGACGACGGATCGCCGCCGCGACGGCCGACCGCAGCGGCAGCCCGTACTCGAGCACGCCGTCGGGCAGGCCGAGGAACTCGACCTCGTCCACGCCCACGATCGCGGCCGACGCGACCTGTTCGGCCTCGCGCACGGCGCGCGCCTCGTCGGGGGCGAGGCCGTCGATCCCGGCCTCGCCGCTCGTGACCATGGCGTAGACCACGGTCTTGCCCTGCCCGGTCCAGCGCGCAACGGCCGCGGCCGCACCGAACTCCATGTCGTCCGGGTGGGCCACGACCGCGAGCGCCCGGGTCCAGTCCTCGGTCAGCGGGGTCAGGGGTGTCTGAGGTGGGAGGTCCATGCCTCCCACGGTATGCCCGGGCGCCGCGAGCGGAGGGGTCAGCGGATCGCCGCGACCGCCTCGACCTCGACGAGCTGGTCGTCGTAGCCGAGCGCGGCGACGCCGAGGAGCGTGCTCGGCGGGTCGTGCGGGGCCAGCGCGTCGCGCACGACCTCCCACGCGGCGACGAGGTCGTCCTGCGACGTCGAGGCGACGTACACGGTCGTCTTGACGAGGTCCGCGAAGGTCGCACCCGCGTCCTCGAGCGAGACCCGCAGGTTCGCCATGGTCTGCGCGGCCTGGGCCCGTACGTCCCCGACGCCCACGGTCGCTCCGTCGGCGTCGAGCGGGCACGCGCCGGCGGCGTAGACGAGACGGGCGCCGGACGGGACGACGGTCGCGTAGGCGTACTCGGCGACGTCGGACAGGCGGGGGCTGCGCACGAGCCGTGCGACGGGGGTCGACGGCTCAGCGCTGGACGGAGCAGCGGGGGCAGCAGGCACGGGTTCTCCTCGGGGTCGGTGGGGTGTTCCTCGATCCTCCGTCATCCGGACACCAGGATCCAGGCATTTCGGGCTCGCACCGCGCCCCACGGTGCGCGATAGCGTGGCTCGCATGACGTCGAACGGTTCCCCGGTCACGCACCACACCACAGCGACCCTTCACGACGGGAGCACCATCCCCGTCGAGGTCACGGGGACAGGCCCCGCCGTCGTGCTCCCGGTCAACCCGGTCCCGGCCGCGGGGCCGCAGGCCGACGAGCTCCGGACGTGGGGCGTCGACCCTGCGCTGGGCCGGACCCTGGTCGACGCCCTCTCCCCCACGTTCCGCGTGGTCGCGGCCGACTACGAGGGCCACCGCATGGCTCACCCGGCACCGGGCTCGCTGACCCCGGAGAACGTCGCGGCCGACCTGCTCGCGATCGCCGACGCCGCGGGGGCCGAGACCTTCGCGTACTACGGCTACTCGTGGCTCGCCCTGAGCGGCCTCCAGCTCGCGCTGCGCACACCGCGCCTGAGCGCTCTCGTCATGGGTGGCTTCCCGCCGCTGGGCGGCCCGTACGCGGGCATGCTCGCGGTCACGCGCGCGACGCACGCCATGACGGCCGCAGCCCCCGCGGCGCCTGGCGAGCCCACGGACGGCCCGACGGCGCAGCGCGAGACGAGCGACGTCGTCGGGCAGGAGGAGCTCGCCCCGGCGACGGACACCGCACCCGAGTCCACGGGGGCGGCTCAGGACCCCGAGGACTTCGACTGGGACGCGTTCGACATGACGCTCGGCGAGGACCAGACGCGCCAGTTCGTGACGCTGTACGAGGCGCTCGACGGGTTCGACGACCGGGCCGCGCTGGACCAGGTGAGGTGCCCGCGCCTCGCGTTCGCCGGGACGGCCGACGAGATCGAGTACGGCGAGAAGTGGGGCGGGGTGCACGTGAGCATCGGCGGCGCGCTCGCCGCGCACGCCGACGAGCTGCGCACCGCGGGCTGGGACGTGCGCCTGCTCGACGGCCTGGACCACACCCGGGCCATGCAGCCGGATGCGGTGCTGCCGGTGCTGGGCCCGTGGCTGACTTCCGTGCTCACCCGGACATGACGAACGGCCCCCGGATCACAGGATCCAGGGGCCGCGGCTCGTCGTTCAGGGCCGGGCGGCCGGTCAGTAGACCGTGAGCCCCTTCGCCCGGAACTGGTCGCGCACGCGGTCGACCAGCTCGACGTCGGGCGCCGGGGTGTCGGTGAGCTCGTACTCGCGCCCGAGCGTCTCCCACTTGTCCCGGCCCATCTGGTGGAAGGGCAGGACCTCGACCCGGGTGACCGTGCCGGGCCGGATCTCGTTGAGCGAGGCCGCGTAGTCCGCGACGACGTCGACGTGCTCGGCCTGGTCGGTCAGGCCCGGGACCAGCACGTAGCGGATCCAGACCTCGACCGGGTGCTCGGCCGTGACGCCGCCGGGCAGGCCCGACTCGGCGAGCCGTCGCCCGAACGTCAGCGTGGGCTCCAGGGCACGCCCCGTGACCTTCTCGTAGGTCTCGGGGTCGCCCGACTTGACGTCGAGGAGCACCAGGTCGGTGTCCGCGAGCATCTCGTCGCTCAGGTTCGCCCCGAGGAAGCCCGAGGTGTCGAGCGTGGTGTGCACACCCATCTCCTTGGCGCCCCGCAGGATGCGCGCGGCGAACGCGGGCTGCATGAGCACCTCGCCGCCCGAGAGCGTCAGCCCGCCCTTGGTGGCGCGGAAGACCGGCAGGTACCGCTTGACGCGGGCCAGCAGCTCGTCGGCCGTGACCGGCTCCCCGTCCTTCATCTGCAGGGTGTCGGGGTTGTGGCAGTACAGGCACCGCAGCGGGCACCCGTTGAGGAACACCGTCAGGCGCGTGCCCGGACCGTCCACCGCGGTCACGAGCTCCCACGAGTGGACGGAGCCCAGCTCGCCCGAGCGCATCATCGCGAGCTTGTCGTGCCGGTCGAGGTCCTCGGCCGTCGAGAGGCCGGAGACCCCGGCCCCCGTCCGGCGGCGGGGGGCCTCCGGTGCGTCCAGGTCGCTGTCGTGACCCAGGCCGTCACCGGAGGTCCGCCACGGCAGCGGAGCCGAGGCGACCCCGTCGACCCCGTAGCGGGCGGCGGCACGCGCGGGCACCTGGCCTGCTGCGGGCGTCGAGAGAGTCGTCATGATGGTTCCGCCGTTCTGCGCTCAGAGAGCGCCGTGGAAGGTCCGCGAGAGGACGTCGAGCTGCTGCTCGCGGGTCAGCCGCACGAAGTTCACGGCGTACCCGGAGACACGGATGGTGAGCTGCGGGTAGTTCTCGGGGTGCTCCATGGCGTCCTCGAGAGTCTCCTTCACCAGCACGTTGACGTTCATGTGGTAGCCGTCTCCACCGACCGATGCGTCGAGCAGACCGGCGAGGTTCGCGACCTGCTCGTCACGGGTGCGGCCCAGACCGCTCGGGACGACCGTGTTGGTCAGCGAGATGCCGTCCTGCGCCTCGTTGTACGGCAGCTTCGCGACCGACAGGGCCGAGGCGAGCATGCCGTGCGTGTCGCGCCCGTTCATCGGGTTGGCCCCCGGGGAGAACGGCTCGCCCGCGCGGCGGCCGTCGGGAGTGTTGCCCGTGGCCTTGCCGTAGACGACGTTCGACGTGATGGTCAGGACGGACTGGGTGGGCAGCGCGTCGCGGTACATCTTGTGCGAACGAATCTTCGCCATGAACGACTCGACGAGCTCGACCGCGATCGAGTCGACACGGTCGTCGTCGTTGCCGAACGCGGGGTAGTCGCCCTCGGTCTGGTAGTCGACCACGATGCCGCGCTCGTCGAACACGGGCGTGACCGTGGCGTACTTGATGGCCGACAGGGAGTCCGCCGCGACCGCGAGACCCGCGATGCCGCAGGCCATGGTCCGCAGGACCTCCTTGTCGTGGAGGGCCATCTCGAGACGCTCGTAGGCGTACTTGTCGTGCGACCAGTGGATGCAGTTGAGCGCCTCGACGTAGGTCTCGGCCAGCCAGTCCATGGTCTTGTCGAAGCGGGCGCGGACGTCGTCGTAGTCGAGGGGCTGGCCCTCGGGCACGGGGGCGACGACCGGGGAGACCTGCTTGCCCGTGACCTCGTCCTTGCCGCCGTTGATGGCGTACAGGAGGGTCTTGGCGAGGTTGACGCGGGCACCGAAGAACTGCATCTGCTTGCCGACCGCCATGGGCGAGACGCAGCACGCGATCGCGGCGTCGTCACCCCAGGCCGGGCGGATCTGCTCGTCCGACTCGTACTGGACGGCCGAGGTGTCGATCGAGACCTTGGCGCAGAAGTCCTTGAACCCCTGCGGCAGGCGCGGGCTCCAGAAGACGGTCATGTTGGGCTCGGGGGCCGGGCCCAGGTTGTAGAGCGTCTGCAGGAAGCGGAACGAGTTCTTCGTGACGAGCGGCCGACCGTCGTCGCCCATGCCGCCGATGGTCTCGGTGACCCACGTCGGGTCGCCCGAGAACAGGGAGTCGTACTCCGGGGTGCGCAGGAAGCGCACGATCCGCAGCTTGATCACGAAGTCGTCGATGATCTCCTGCGCCTGCTCCTCGGTGATGACACCGTTCGCCAGGTCGCGCTCGAGGTACACGTCGAGGAAGGTCGAGGTGCGGCCCAGCGACATCGCGGCGCCGTTCTGCTCCTTGACCGCGGCGAGGTAGCCGAAGTAGAGCCACTGGACGGCCTCGCGGGCGTTGGTGGCCGGGCCGGAGATGTCGTAGCCGTAGGAGGCGGCCATCGCCTTGAGCTCGCCGAGCGCGCGGATCTGCTCCGCGTGCTCCTCGCGCTCGCGCACGATCTTCTCGCTGAACGGCTGGGTGTCGAGGTCCAGCTTGTCGAGCTTCTTGGCGGCGACGAGCTGGTCGACGCCGTACAGCGCGACGCGGCGGTAGTCACCGATGATGCGGCCGCGGCCGTAGGCGTCGGGCAGGCCCGTGATGATGTGCGAGCTGCGTGCGGCGCGGACGTTGGGCGGGTAGATGTCGAAGACGCCCTGGTTGTGGGTCTTGCGGTACTCGCTGAAGACCTTCTTGAGCTCCTGGTCGACCGGGTAGCCGTAGGTCTCGAGCGCGCCCTCGACCATGCGCCATCCGCCGTTGGGCATGATCGCGCGCTTGAGCGGGGCGTCGGTCTGGAGACCGACGATGACCTCGGCGTCCTTGTCGATGTACCCGGGCGCGTGGGCCGTGATGCCGGCGGGCGTGTGCGGGTCGACGTCGTAGATGCCCTTCTCGCGCTCGGCGGGGAACATCTCGGAGAGCTTGGCCCAGATGCCGGTCGTGCGCTCGGTGGGCCCGGCGAGGAAGGAGTCGTCACCCTCGTACGGGGTGTAGTTGCGCTGGATGAAGTCACGCACGTCGACCGTGTCCTGCCAGGGACCTGCGGTGAAGCCGGCCCATGCGGGGACGGTCGCGTCGTCCTGGCCGCCAGTGGTGCTGCGAGCCTCGGAAATGCTGGTCATATCACTCTCCTCGACGTCCACACCGCGCTGCCTGCGCGGCGGGGGTAAAGACCTTGGTCGACGCGGGAAATCCGTGCCGTCCTGCCGTTCTCCTTCGCCCTTTCAGGCTACGACCTGCAGAGGGTGTCGGCGTGGCAAAGACGCTGTCACCTGGCTCACAGGCCGCGGCGCCGAACCGACGCTCGACGCCTGAAGATTGGCGGAATTCCAACCCTTCTACGCCCTTCAACATGCATCTAAGCGAGATCATTCCATCTTGTGACAGTCTTCACATGACCTTTTCGTGGGAGTCCTTAGACCTCTCGCTCGGGACCAAAGTCCCTTGCGGAACGCCCCCGCCCCCGCACCGTCCTCAGCTCCGCCTCGAATTCCCACCCTACGGGCGCCCGCGCGCCCGCGCACCGACGCAGCCGTCCCCACGGCCGCGGGCGGGAGAACACGTCGAGATGCCGCCCGTCGCCCCCCGGTACTGGGCCCGGGCCGGCGACGAGCGGCATCCTCAGGCGAGCTGTCCGACACGCCTCGATGCCCCTATGCACGAGCCGGACGCCCCACTGCGTGCGAAGAGCCCCCCGCGCGTGTGAGACTGCCTCGATGCGAACCATGGGAGTCGAGGAGGAGTTCCTCCTCGTCGGGCCCGACGGCATCCCCACCGCCGTCGCGACCGAGGTCATCGAATCGTCCGGCACCACCGAGGTCACCGAGGGAGGGCTCGGGGCGTCGGGCGGCTCGCGCCCGGACCGGTCCGGCGGCGCCCCCGGCGGCGACCTCGAGCTCGAGCTCATGGAGGAGCAGCTCGAGACCGGCACGCACCCCTGCGCCGACCTGTCGGACCTCGCCCAGGAGATTCGCGACGGGCGCATCCGGGCCAACAAGGCCGCCGAGCAGCGCGACGCGCGCATCGTGGCCCTCGGCACGTCGCCCGTCCCCGTCTCCCCCACCACGGTCGGAAAGCTCCGCTACCTCGCGGCGCGCGCCGCGTTCGGGCTCACGGCACGCGAACAGCTCACGGGCGGCTGCCACGTCCACGTCGCGGTCTCGTCCGACGCCGAGGGGGTCGCGGTCCTCGACCGCATCGGTCCCTGGCTCGCCCCGCTCCTCGCGCTGAGCGCCAACTCGCCGTACTGGCAGGGCGAGGACAGCGGGTACGCGAGCTTCCGCTCCCAGGTCTGGTCACGATGGCCGACGGCGGGCCCGGCCCCGTCGTTCGGCACGCCCGAGGCGTACCGCGCCACGGTCGACGCCCTGGTCGCCACGGGCACGATCCTCGACACCGCGATGATCTACTTCGACGCCCGGCTGTCCGCGTCCTACCCCACGGTCGAGATCCGCGTCGCGGACGTGTGCCTCGACGCCGACACCGCGACCTTGCTCGCGGCCCTGGCGCGCGGGCTCGTCGAGACCGCGGCGCGCGAGGCCGACGCGGGCGTCTCGGCACCCATGCTGCACCCCGAGCTCCTGCGCACCGCCTCCTGGCGGGCCGGGCGCTCCGGGATCTCCGGCGACCTGGTCTCGCCCCTCACGTGGAAGCCCGCGACCGCGCACGACGTCGTGGGCCAGCTCGTCGCGCACGTGCGCGAAGCCCTCGTCGACGCGGGCGACCTCGACGCCGTGACCGAGCTGCTCGGACGGCTGTGGTCGAACGGCGGCGGCGCCGGACGCCAACGCACGTGGTTCGCGAGCTCGGGCGACCTGCGCGCCGTGGTCGAGCGGGCCGCGGAGGCGACGCTGGCCTGAGGCGCGACGGCCGCTCGGGGGCGCGGCGCCGTCGGGCCTGCACCGGAGCGATCGACGAGGGGCGCGGACCGTGCGGTCCGCGCCCCTCGTCGATCTCCCCGCCGTGCGGAGGTCAGAGCAGCGCGAGCGCCGTGAGCGCGTCGCGCGTGACGTCCTGCGCCGTGAGGCGGTGCGTGGCCTTGACCTGGTCGATCGACATGTGGTCCAGGAAGACCGTGGGCAGGCCCAGCGGGACCACGGGCACCGTGATCCCGGCCTCGACCGCCCGCTGCCCCAGGAGAGAGCCCACGCCGCCGTCGGCGAGGCCGTCCTCGATCGTGACCACGAGGTCGTGCTCGCCCGCGAGCTTCACGAGGGCGGACGGCATGGGCAGGACCCAGGTCGGGGACGCGACCGTGACGTCCACGCCGTGGGCGGCGAGCGCCTCCCCGGCCGCCATCGCGGTACCGGTCATCGACCCGACGCCCACGAGCAGGACCTTGCGGGCCGGTGCGGTCGAGGTCGAGGCGGTCTTCTTGGCCGGGACGGCGTCGTGGCGTGCGACGACGTCGACACCGTCGACCGTCTCGATCGCGGGGATCGGCGCGACGACCGCCCCCTTGGGGTAGCGGACGACCGAGGGCGCGTCGTCGATGTCGACCGCGTGGCGCAGCGCGTCGCGCAGCGTCGGCTCGTCGCGCGGCGCGGCCAGGTGCAGACCCGGCACGATGCGCAGCATCGCCATGTCCCACATGCCGTTGTGGCTCGCGCCGTCCTCGCCCGTGATGCCGGCGCGGTCGAGCACGAACGTGACCCCGGCCTTGTGCAGCGCCACGTCCATGAGGACCTGGTCGAACGCCCGGTTGAGGAAGGTCGCGTAGACCGCGACGACCGGGTGCAGGCCCGCGAAGGCCATGCCCGCGGCCGAGGTCGCGGCGTGCTGCTCCGCGATGCCGACGTCGAACGTGCGCTCGGGGAACGCCTCGGCGAACGGCGCGAGGCCCACCGGGTGCAGCATGGCCGCGGTGATCGCGACGACGTCGGGGCGACGACGACCGATCGTGACGATCTCGTCGGCGAAGACCGACGTCCAACCGAAGCGCGAGGGGGCCACCGGCAGCCCCGTCTCGGGGTGGATCTGCCCGACGGCGTGGAAGCGGTCGGCGACGTCCTGCTCGGCCGGGGTGTAGCCACGGCCCTTCTCCGTGATGACGTGCACGATCACGGGCGCGCCGTAGGAGCGGGCCCGCACGAACGCGTGCTCGAGGGCCTCGATGTCGTGGCCGTCGACCGGGCCGACGTACTTGATGCCCAGGTCCTCGAACATGCCCTGGGGCGCGACGACGTCCTTGAGCCCCTTCTTGAGCCCGTGCAGCCACTCGTACGCGAACCGGCCGGGGGCGCCCGAGCGCGAGAGCGTGCGCTTGCCCCAGTCGAGGAAGTTCTCGTAGCCGCGCGTGGTGCGCAAGGTCGACAGGTGGTGCGCCATGCCGCCGATGGTCGGCGAGTAGGAGCGGCCGTTGTCGTTGACGACGATCACCAGGCGCCGGTCCTGGCTCTCGGCGATGTTGTTGAGCGCCTCCCAGGCCATGCCGCCCGTGAGGGCGCCGTCGCCGATGACCGAGACGACGTGCCGGTCCCGCAGGCCGCGCACCACGTTGGCCTTGGCGATCCCGTCGCCCCAGCTCAGCGCGGTCGACGCGTGCGAGTTCTCGACGATGTCGTGCGGCGACTCGGCGCGGCTCGGGTAGCCGGACATGCCGTCGCGCTTGCGCAGCGCGGAGAAGTCCTGGCGGCCCGTGAGCAGCTTGTGCACGTAGGACTGGTGGCCCGTGTCGAACACGAACGAGTCCTTGGGCGAGTCGAACACACGGTGCATCGCGAGGGTCAGCTCGACGACGCCGAGGTTCGGCCCGAGGTGCCCGCCCGTGCGGGAGACGGCGGAGACGAGGAACTCGCGGATCTCCGCGGCGAGGGTCTCCACCTGCTGGGGGGTCAGTCGCCGGAGGTCCTCCGGGGACGTGATGCTGCTCAACAGGGTCATAACCGCTCCGTTCCGCCTGCCATTCGACTAGCCCGACAACTCTAGGCCGTCAGGGAGGGTGCTCGCGCCCGGAAAGGGCTGGTCACGACGTCTGCACGCGGTGCGCACCCGATCCACCCTCCCCCTCTGGCGTCCCTCCGTAGACTGCTGGGGTGCGCTTCCTGCCGGGCCAGCGGCCCACCACAGACCTGACCTACGGCGACGTGTTCCTCGTCCCGTCCCGCTCCGAGATCACGTCGCGCTTCGACGTGGACCTGTCGTCCGACGACGGCACGGGCACCACGATCCCGCTCGTCGTGGCGAACATGACGGCCGTCGCGGGCCGGCGCATGGCCGAGACGGTCGCGCGCCGCGGCGGGATCGTCGTGATCCCGCAGGACGTGCCGACCGACGTCGTCGCGGACGTGATCGCCGACGTCAAGAGCAAGGACCCCGTCATCGAGACCCCCGTCGTGGTCTCCCCCACGGACACGGTCCACACGGCCCTGACGTTGATCGGCAAGCGGTCCCACGGCGCGGCCGTGGTCCTCGAGGGTGACCGCCCGGTCGGCGTCGTCACGGAGGCCGACTGCCTGGGCGTGGACCGCTTCACGCAGGTCCGCCAGGTCATGTCCGCGCACCCCCAGGTGGTCGAGGCGTCGGTCGTCACCGGACCGGGCGGTCTGGAGGCCGCGTTCGACGAGCTCCACCGCTCGCGCCGCAAGGTCGCGCCGGTCGTGCGCGACGGACGCCTCGTGGGCGTCCTGACGCGTCGCGGCGCGCTGCGCTCGAGCGTCTACTCCCCCGCCGTGGACGGCTCGGGCCGCCTGCGCGTCGCCGCGGCCGTCGGCATCAACGGCGACGTCAAGGCGAAGGCCGCCGAGCTCCTCGCCGCGGGCGCCGACGTCCTCGTGGTCGACACGGCCCACGGCCACCAGGTCAAGATGCTCCAGGCCCTCGAGGCCGTGCGTTCCCTGGACCCGCAGGTCCCGATCGTCGCGGGCAACGTCGTGACGGCCGAGGGCGTGCGCGACCTCGTGGCCGCGGGCGCGGACATCGTCAAGGTCGGCGTCGGGCCGGGCGCCATGTGCACCACGCGCATGATGACGGCCGTGGGTCGCCCGCAGTTCTCCGCGGTCCTCGAGTGCGCCGAGGCGGCGCGCGAGCTGGGCAAGCACGTCTGGGCCGACGGCGGGGTGCGCCACCCGCGCGACGTCGCCCTGGCTCTCGCGGCGGGCGCGTCCCAGGTCATGATCGGTTCGTGGTTCGCGGGGACGCACGAGTCCCCAGGCGACCTGCACGACGACGGCACGGGCCGCCTGTACAAGGAGTCGTTCGGCATGGCCTCGGCCCGCGCGGTCGCGGCCCGCACCGCTGGCGGCTCGCCGTTCCAGCAGGCTCGCAAGGGGCTGTACGAGGAGGGCATCTCGTCGTCGCGCATGTACCTCGACCCGGCTCGTCCGGGCGTCGAGGACCTGATCGACGAGATCACCGCGGGGCTGCGCAGCTCGTGCACGTACGCGGGGGCGGACTCGCTCGAGGCGTTCGCCGAGCGCGCCGTGGTCGGCATCCAGTCGGCCGCCGGGTACGAGGAGGGGCGTCCGCTGCCCGCGGGCTGGTGACAGTCTCCCCGTCCGCGAGGTCGGCCCGCGCCGACCTCGCGGCCCTCGCCCAGGACGCGGCGCCGTGGCCACGCCCGTGGCGGTACGCGATCGGCACGCTCGACGAGTCGCGCGTGCGGCAGGCCGCGGTGCTGGTCCTGTTCGGCGTGCTCGACGACGTCGCGGCGGCCCGTGACACGTCCCGGCCCGGCGCCGCGCCTCTCCCGGTCGCCGCCGACCTCGACGTGCTGCTGCTCGCACGGGCCTCGACGCTGAGCCACCACCCGGGGCAGGTCTCGTTCCCCGGCGGCCGCCTCGACGACACGGACGCGGACCTGGTCGACGCGGCCCTGCGCGAGGCCGTCGAGGAGACCGGGCTCGACCGTGACGGGGTCGAGGTCCTGGGGACGCTGTCCCCGCTCCCCCTGCCCGTGAGCAACCACCTCGTGACCCCCGTCCTGGGCTGGTGGGCGCGTCCCACGCCCGTGGCCGTGGTCGACTCTGCCGAGTCCGCGCACGTCTTCCGGGTGCCCGTCGCGGACCTGACGGACCCCGCGAACCGGCGCACCGCCGTCGTGCGCCGTGGGCGGGACACGCACAAGAGCCCCGCGTTCCTGGTGTCCGCGGACGGGCGCGAGCACCTCGTGTGGGGGTTCACGGGCGCGATCCTCGACGCGCTCCTGGACCGGCTCGGCTGGGCCGAGCCGTGGGACGCGGCGCGCACGGTCGAGGTGCCGGTCTAGTGGCACTGCGGCCCGCCGCGGAGGTCGACGTCACGGTCGACCTCGTGCGCGCCCTGCTCACCGCCCAGCACCCCGACCTGGCCGGCCTGCCCCTGGAGGTCGTCGCGAACGGTTGGGACAACGTGGTGCTGCGCCTGGGCGACGAGCTCGCGGTGCGGGTCCCGCGCCGCGAGCTCGCGGCCGCGCTCGTGCGCCACGAGCAGGAGTGGCTCCCGGTGCTCGCACCGCACCTCCCGGTACCGGTCCCCGCTCCCGTGCGGGTCGGGCTTCCCTCCGACGGGTCTGCGGGCCCCTCCTTCCCCTGGTCGTGGAGCATCGTCCCGTGGTTCGACGGGCTGAGCGCCCTCGCGGTCGACCCCGCGCTGCGCCGCGCGTTCGCCCCCGACCTCGCCGCCTTCCTCGCGGCCCTGCACGTCCCGGCCCCGCCCGAGGCGCCCGTCAACCCGTTCCGCGGCGTCCCCCTGGCCGCTCGCGACGAGTCGGTCCGGGAGCGCCTCCTGCTGGGCCACGTGCCCGACGACGGCGCCCTCCTCGACCTGTGGTCCCGCCTCGTCGAGGTTCCCCCGTGGGACGGGCCGGCGCTGTGGCTGCACGGCGACCTGCACCCGGCGAACCTGGTGCTCGCGCCCGGCGACCACCGGCTGGGGGCCGTGGTCGACTTCGGAGACATGACGAGCGGCGACCCGGCCACCGATCTCGCGACCGCCTGGCTCACGTTCGACGCCGCGGGACGCCGTGTGTTGCGCGACGCCGTGACCGCGCGGTGCGGAACGGACGACGCGACGTGGGAGCGAGCCCGTGGGTGGGCGCTGGTCCTCGGCACGGCCTTCGCGGCCCACTCGGACGACGACCCGGCGTTCGCCGACCTGGGCGCGCACACGCTCGCGCAGGTGCTCGGCGACGACTGAGCCACCCGTCCCGTACGGCGGCCGGGTCCACGTGCGAACGCGGTCGCGACTCGGGCCCTGGGCCCTCCTCGCGAGATGCTGCTCGTTGTCGGGTTCGCCGCCCGACGAACGACAACGAGCAGCATCTCGCCGACGAGCAATGCGTGCCACCGGCACCCAGCGGCGAGATACTGGCACATGGCCACGGACAACAAGACCCGCCCGCACGACGGCGACGTGGACGCGTTCCTCGCGACCGTCACCCACGCGGTCCGCCGTCGCGACGCGGACACGCTCCTCGCCCTCATGCAGCGAGTCACGGGGGAACCGCCCGTGATGTGGGGGCCGTCGATCATCGGGTTCGGCCAGTACCACTACGAGTACGCGAGCGGCCGCCAGGGCGACGCGGGAGCGGCGGGGTTCTCGCCGCGCAAGGCCGCGTCCACGGTGTACCTGCCGGACGGCACGGGAGCCCACGAGGACCTGCTCGCGCGCCTCGGCCCGCACACCACCGGTCTCGTGTGCGTGTACCTCAAGGACCTGTCGACGAACGACCTCGGCGTCCTGGAGGAGATCGTGCGCCGGTCGTACGAGGCCGTGACGGCGGGCACGTTCACCCAGCGGGCGCGCGACTCCTCGTCCTGACCGGAGCACGACGACGGGGCGCCCCACCCGAAGGTGGGACGCCCCGTCGTCGTGCTCCCCGCGCGGGGCGAGCGGCGCCGTCGGGCGTGCGGGAGATCCCGGGCCCGACGGCGCCGCACCCGCGGCGGACGCTCGTCAGTCGTTGACGAGCGAGCGCAGCACGTACTGCAGGATGCCGCCGTTGCGGTAGTAGTCGGCCTCACCCGGGGTGTCGATGCGCACGACGGCGTCGAACTCGACGGAGGTGCCGTCGGCCTTGGTCGCGGTGACCTTGACCGCCCGGGGCGTCGTGCCCTCGTTGAGCGCCGTGACGCCCGAGATGTCGAACGTCTCGGTGCCGTCCAGGCCCAGCGACCCTGCCGACTCGCCGGCCGGGAACTGCAGCGGCAGGACGCCCATGCCGATCAGGTTCGAGCGGTGGATGCGCTCGAAGCTCTCGGTGATGACGGCCTTGACGCCCAGGAGCGCCGTGCCCTTGGCGGCCCAGTCACGCGACGAGCCGGAGCCGTACTCCTTGCCACCCAGGATGACGAGCGGCGTGCCCGCCGCGGCGTAGTCCTGCGCGGCGTCGTAGATCGTGTCCTGAGCGTTCTTCACGAAGTTGAACGTGAAGCCGCCCTCGACGTTGTCGAGGAGCTGGTTGCGCAGGCGGATGTTCGCGAACGTGCCGCGGATCATGACCTCGTGGTTCCCGCGGCGCGAGCCGTAGGAGTTGAAGTCGCGACGCTCGACGCCGTGCTCGGCGAGGTACACACCGGCCGGCGAGTCCGCCTTGATGGACCCGGCAGGGCTGATGTGGTCGGTCGTGACCGAGTCGCCCAGCTTGGCCAGCACGCGGGCACCCGAGATGTCGGTGACCGGGGACGGCTGCGCCGACATGCCCTCGAAGTACGGAGGCTTGCGGACGTAGGTGGACTGCTGGTCCCACTCGAACGTGTTGCCCTCGGGGGTGGACAGGGCGCGCCAGCGCTCGTCACCCGTGAAGACGTCCGCGTAGTCCTTGGTGAACATCGCACGGTCGATCGAGGAGTCGATCGTCGCCTGGACCTCTTCCGGCGTGGGCCAGATGTCGCGCAGGAAGATCGGCGAGCCGTCCTCGTTGCGTCCCAGCGGGTCGTGCTCGAAGTCGAACTCCATGGTGCCCGCGAGGGCGTACGCGATGACCAGCGGCGGGGAGGCCAGGTAGTTCATCTTGACGTCGGGGTTGATGCGACCCTCGAAGTTGCGGTTGCCCGAGAGCACCGAGACGACCGACAGGTCGTGCTCGTTGACGGCCTCGGAGACCTTCTCGTCGAGCGGGCCCGAGTTGCCGATGCAGGTCGCGCAGCCGTAGCCCACGAGGTGGAAGCCGAGCTTCTCGAGGTAGGGCCACAGGCCCGCCTTCTCGTAGTAGTTCGTGACGACCTGCGAGCCCGGGGCCATGGAGGTCTTGACCCACGGCTTGGCCTCCAGGCCCTTCTCGACGGCCTTCTTCGCGAGCAGCGCCGCGGCGAGCATCACGGACGGGTTCGACGTGTTGGTGCACGACGTGATCGAGGCGATCGCGACCGCACCGTGGAACAGGTCGAACTGCTTGCCGTTGGTGTCCGTGACCGGGACGGTCCGGCGCCCGTTGGCGTGGATCGCGGGCGAGTCGGAGGCCGGGAAGGACTCCTTCTCGGCCTCGTCGACGACGTCGACGACCTCGGGGGCGTAGGTCGGCAGGTCGCGGGCGAACGCGGACTTGGCGTTCGACAGCTCGATGCGGTCCTGGGGACGCTTGGGGCCGGCGATCGAGGGGACGACCGTCGAGAGGTCGAGCTCGAGGTACTCGGAGAAGACCGGCTCGACGTAGCTCGGGTCGGTCGGGTCGAGCCAGAGGCCCTGCTCCTTGGCGTAGGCCTCGACGAGCGCGAGCTGCTCCTCGGACCGGCCCGTCAGGCGCAGGTAGTCGACCGTGACCGAGTCGATCGGGAAGATCGCGGCGGTCGAGCCGAACTCGGGGCTCATGTTGCCGATGGTGGCGCGGTTGGCCAGCGGCACGGCCGCGACGCCCGCGCCGTAGAACTCGACGAACTTGCCGACGACGCCGTGCTGGCGCAGCATCTGCGTGATCGTGAGGACGACGTCGGTCGCGGTCACGCCCGAGGGGATCTGGCCGCTGAGCTTGAAGCCGACGACGCGCGGGATGAGCATCGAGACGGGCTGTCCGAGCATCGCGGCCTCGGCCTCGATGCCGCCCACGCCCCAGCCGAGCACGCCCAGGCCGTTGACCATGGTCGTGTGCGAGTCGGTGCCGACGCACGTGTCGGGGTAGGCCCTCAAGACGTCCCCGTCAGCAGTGCTCACGGTACGCGTCATGACGGTGCGCGCCAGGTACTCGATGTTGACCTGGTGGACGATGCCGGTGCCCGGGGGGACGACCTTGAAGTCGTCGAACGCCGTCTGGCCCCAGCGCAGGAACTGGTAGCGCTCGTGGTTGCGCTGGTACTCGAACTCGACGTTGCGCTCGAACGCGTCGCGGCGGCCCGCGACGTCGATCTGCACCGAGTGGTCGATGACCATCTCGGCGGGCGCGAGCGGGTTGATGCGCGACGGGTCGCCGCCGAGGTCCGCGACGGCCTCACGCATGGTCGCGAGGTCCACGACGCAGGGCACGCCCGTGAAGTCCTGCATGATGACGCGACCCGGCGTGAACTGGATCTCGGTGTCGGGCTGCGCGTCGGGGTCCCAGGCGGCGATGGCACGCACGTGGTCCGCGGTGATGTTGGCGCCGTCCTCGGTGCGCAGAAGGTTCTCCGCGAGGATCTTCAAGCTGTACGGGAGGCGCTGCGCGCCTTCGACCGCGGAGAGACGGAAGATCTCGTACGAGTTCTCACCGACCTCCAGTGTTCCCTTCGACCCGAACGTGTCGACGCTGCTCACGGTTGCTCCTTCTACCTGGCGAGGGTGGTGACGACCACCGCGGCCGGGGCACCGCGCGGGCTCTGCGGCCCGCGCCGTGCACCCGGCACGGCAGGTCGTCGAATGACGATCAAGATGGTTCTGGGGGCTTTGCCCAGCCTACGCCGGGCCGGCGACGCTCCGAAATGTCGCCGACACACAGCATAGCGCATTTATCTTGACGTCAAGATATCGACCTTGGCGCGACCGGCCGTGGACCCTCCCCCGAGCCGCGGCGTGAGCACGCGGTACACGGCCTCGATCGCGACCCACCCCACGACCACGGCGATCGCGATGACCACCGCCTCGCTCGCCGTCGGGACCTGGAGCGCGAAGAAGTCCCGCACCCACGGGACCGCCACCGCGAGCGCCGCGCAGGCCGCGAGCGCAGCGATCAGCGCGATCTTCCACCCGTTGACCGGGCGCGCCTGGATGCCCACGATCCACAACGACACCCCGATGAGCACGAGCGTCGCGGCCGAGCGTGCGTCGTCCGTCCCGACGAGCGGGCGCAGGTACCCGTACACGGCCAGGATCACGGCCCCGATCACCACGCCCGCCGGGATCGCGAAGCTCAGCACGCGCCGCAGGAACCCGGCGAGGTAGCGGCGGTCGTTGGGCGGCAGCGCGAGGAAGAACGCCGGGATGCCGATCGTGAGCGAGCCCGCGAGCGTCATGTGCCGTGGCAGGAACGGGTACGGCCACACGAGCAGCACGACCGACACCGCGAGGATCGCGGCGTACGTCGTCTTGGCGAGGAACAGGCTCGCGACGCGCTCCATGTTCGCCATGACCCGGCGCCCCTGCCCCAGCACCCCGGGGAGCGTCGCGAACCGCCCGTCGACCAGCACGACCCGCGCGACGGCCTTGGTCGCGGGCGCGCCGTTGCCCATCGCGATCCCGAGGTCCGCGTCCTTGAGCGCCAGGGCGTCGTTGACGCCGTCGCCCGTCATGCCGACGACGTGGCCGCGGGACTGGAGCGCGTGCACGATCGCGCGCTTCTGCTCGGGCGTCACGCGCCCGTACACGTCGTGCGCGGCGACGACGTCGGCGAGCTCGTCGGGGTCGGTCGGCAGCTCGCGCGCGTCGAAGCCCTCGACCCTGACCCCCTCCCCGTGCAGCCCGACCGAGGTCGCGATCGCCGCGACCGTGTCGGGGTTGTCGCCCGAGATGACCTTGGCCCGGGTCCCCTGGCGCCGGAAGTACTCGAGCGTCTGCGCGGCGTCGGGGCGGATGCGCTCTCCGAGCACCGCGAGCAACGCGGGGGCGAGGTCGGACGGGAGGGGCGCCTGCGCCGTCGGGAGTCCGGTCGGGGCGTGCGCGAGCAGGACCACGCGCGCCCCCGTGCCCGCGGACTCGTGGACCTCGGCGAGCGCGGTCGCCGCCGGACCGTCGGTGCGCCCGGCGAGCAGGATCTCGGGCGCTCCCAGCACGAACGCCCCCGCGCCGGTGCGCACCGCGCTCCACTTGCGCGCCGAGGAGAAGGGGACGGCCTCGGCGACCGCGGCGGGCGCCGTGTCCGCGAGCCCCTCGGCGAGCGCCTTGGACGTCGCGTTGCCGTCCGGGTCGGCCGCGAGCGCCGCGAGCGCTTCGCGCGCGCCCTCGACGGCGGCCAGGGGGCGCAGCGCGGTCAGGGCGACGTGCCCATCGGTGAGGGTGCCGGTCTTGTCGAGGCACAGGACGTCGACGCGTGCGAGGATCTCGACCGCGGGCAGCTCCTGGACGAGGACCTTCTGGCGTGCGAGCAGCGTGGCCGCGATCGCGAAGTTGAGCGAGGTGAGCAGGACCAGGCCCTCGGGGATCATCCCGACGACGCCCGCGACGGCCGCCACGACGCCGTCGCGCCACGTCCCGTCCGCGATCGACTCGCGCACGCCGCCCGTGTAGTACAGCTGGCTCCAGAACAGCAGCAAGGAGATGGGCACGATCCCGATCGAGACGACCTTGAGGATCTTGTTGACGCCCTCGCGCAGCTCGGAGCGGACGACCGAGAACTTCTTGGCCTCGGAGGTGATGCGCTGGGCGTACCCCTCCTCGCCCACGCGCACCACGCGGCACACCGCGGCGCCTGCGACGACGGCCGACCCGGAGAGCACCTCGTCGCCCACGGCCTTGCGCACGGGGCGCGACTCCCCCGTGAGCATGGACTCGTCGACCTCGAGCCCTGTGACGTCGAGCACCCGGGCGTCGGCCGGGACCTGGTCGCCCGTCCCGACGAGCAGCACGTCGTCGAGGACCACCTCGTCGAGCGCGACCTGCTGCTCGGTGCCGTCCCGCACGACCCGGGCGTAGGGCGCGGTGAGGATCGAGAGACGGTCGAGCGTCCGCTTGGCCCGGTACTCGGTGACGATGCCGATCGCCGCGTTGATGACGACCACGAACCCGAAGACCGCGTCGGGCCACCTGCCCGTGAGGAGGACGAGCGTCACGGCGATCGCGAGGATCAGGTTGAACAGCGTGAAGACGTTGGAGCGCAGGATCGCGGTCAGCGAGCGCGAGGTCGAGCGGGTGGTCAGGTTGGTCTGCCCGGCCCGGACGCGCGCCGCGACCTCCTGGGCGCTCAGCCCGGGTTCCGCGCCGGGACGTGACGCGGGGGTGCCGTCCTGCGGTCCCGTCCCCCGGCCCGACGGCGGAGCGCCCGCCGGGCCCTGGGGTCCGGTCGCGGACGTGTCGTCGTCGGCGAGGCTGCTCACCCCTCGATTGTGCCCGCCGCGCGCCGCCGTGCCCTGTCGAGGCTGGACGAACGAGCGCCCGGACGCGTCACAACCACCGGTGGTGCTTGAAGATCGCGTAGAGGGTGAACCCCATCGCGACCATCGCGAGGATCGCGAGCGGGTACCCGTAGACCCAGTCCAGCTCGGGCATCCGGGCGAAGTTCATGCCGTAGATCGTGCCGACGAGCGTGGGGGCGAACAGGATCGCCGCCCAGGACGAGATCTTCTTGACCTCCTCGCCCTGCGCGAGGCTCGTCTCGGAGAGCCTGCGCATCTCCTCGTTCTGGTGCTGCGCGACGAGCGTGGCCTGCACCATGAGGGCGTTCTGCAGGAGCACCCGGAACGAGTCGGCCTGCTCCGCGAGACGCAACGAGTGGTCGAGCACATCGCGCAGGTTCCGCTGGAGCTCGATGTCGACGCCGTACTTCTCGGAGCCGCGCTCGAGCGCCTGGAGGATGCCGACGA
Source organism: Oerskovia paurometabola (assembly GCF_016907365.1). Lineage (NCBI taxonomy): Bacteria > Bacillati > Actinomycetota > Actinomycetes > Micrococcales > Cellulomonadaceae > Oerskovia > Oerskovia paurometabola. The sequence continues at coordinate 2,528,722 of NZ_JAFBBV010000001.1, forward strand.
CCGGGTGGGTGGCGCGCTGGAAGGCGATGACCTCGCGCGAGAGCTCGTAGATCCGTCGTGAGACGGCGGGGTCCCCGCTGAACAGCTGGTCCTCGATCTCGTCGATGTCGTTCTGCAGCCCGGCGACCACAGGGGCGTACTCGTCGACGACCTGGTCGAGCACCGCGTAGAGGATGGCCTCCGGACCGAGGCGCAACAGCTCGGGCGTCGCCTCCAGGCGGCGGCGGACCGCGCCGACGTCCGGGGACTCGGCGTGGCGGACCGTCACGACGTAGTCGGGCCCGACGAAGACGTGCAGCTCGCCGAACTCGACGCGCTCCTCGGCGTCCAGGTAGCGGGCCGGACGCAGGACCACGAAGAGGTTGTCGTCGTAGCGTTCGAGCTTGGGCCGCTGGTGGGCCGCGATCGCGTCGTCGACGGCGAGACGGTGCAGCGAGAACTCGTCGGCGACCGCACGGATCTCGGCCTCGCTCGGCCGGTAGAGCCCGATCCACGCGAGCCCGCGCCGCTCGCGCAGCGTCTCGAAGGTCTCGTCGAGGCTCGACGGGTTGGCCGTGCGCCGTCCGTCGACGTAGACCGCGTTGTCGACGATCCCCATGCGTGCACCCTTCCGGTCGGTCGGTCGCGTCCGTCCGGAGCGCGGCGACCATCATGGCAGGTGGCGTGGGTCCTACTCGTCGTCGCGCGTCGTGCCCGACGGTTCACCCGTCAACGGGGTGACGCGCTCGGGGGTGTCCTTGCGCGGTCGGTAGACGACCTGGGCGTGGAAGACGAAGCGCAGGAGGAACGCGACGACGAGGGTCAGCGCCTGGGCGACCACGGGCGGCATCCCCGTCAGGACGACGAGCCAGTGCAGGAACGGCAGCCGCACCGCGGCCTCGATGCCGTTGAACGTGAAGGACTGCGCGGCACGCCGCCACACGCTGCGCCCCTCCGAGCGCAGGTCGTGGAACACGAAGTGCTCGAGCAGCAGGAAGTTCGTCACGATCGTGACCGCGGCCGAGACCACCGCGGCGGGCATGTAGTGCACGCCGAACTGCTCCAGACCCCACATGATCGCGAGGTTCATGACCGCGCCGAACGCGCCCACGAGCGCGAACGTCGACAGCCGGCCGAACCGCAGCGCCGTGAGCTGCTGGAGGTACCGCAGCCCGTTCGCGAACGTCGCCTTCGACTCGCCGGCGAACCTCTCCCCGAAGACGAACGGCTCCTCGACCACCGCCACCTTGTTGCGCGCGAGGACCTCGAGCAGGATCTTGAACCCTCGGGGGCGCAGCCCCGCGAGATCGATCGACGCCGTGCGGACGGCGAAGAACCCGGTCATGGGGTCGGTCACGTTCCGCAGCCGCACCGGGAACATCGAGCGGGCCAGCAGCGAGGACGCGGTCGACACGAGGTGACGCCAGCGCCCGTCGAGACCGCCCGCATCACCTCCCCCGACGTAGCGGGAGGCGACCACGACATCGGCTCCGGTCTCCCGAGCGGTCTCCAGGAGCACCGGAACCATCTCCGGCGGGTGCTGCAGGTCCCCGTCCATGACCACGACCCACTCGCCCCGCGCGGCCCGCAACCCCTCGACCACCGCGCCGCTCAGCCCACCGACCGGGTCGTCCCGGTGCAGCAGCCGCACGGGCAGCCGCGAGGACGTGGCCACCCGCTGGATCACGTCGGGGGTGTCGTCTCGGGAGTCGTCGACGAACAGCAGCTCCGCGTCGAGCCCTTCGACCGCGTCGCCGAGTCGGCGCACGAGCTCGCCCACGTTCGGACCCTCGTTGAACGTCGGAACCACCACGGTGACCTGCATGCGCCCTCTTCTGCTCATCAGGCCGGCGGGACCCGGCACGTCCACCCATCGTCTCCCGAGACGGGCACGGGCGACAGGCGAACGCCGGCTGTCCCGGTGCCGTCCGCACGAAGGTACAGGTCAGGGGTTCCGGACGCCCCCCGGCTCACCGCGTGAGGACCGCGATCGCCTCGACGTGGTGGGTGTGCGGGAACAGGTCGTACCCGGTGACCGACTCGACCGCGTACCCGTGCTTCGCGAAGTAGGCGATGTCGCGGGCCAGGGCCGCGGGGTCGCACGCGACGTAGACCACGCGGGGGGCCTGGAGCGCGGCGACCGCGTCGACGACCTTGCGCCCGGCGCCCGTGCGCGGCGGGTCGAGGACCACGACGTCGGCCGTCGGCGCGGCGTGGTCCTTGGCCGCGAGCACCTTCTCGACCGGGCCGTGGTGGAGCTCGACCTGCGGCTTCTCGAACGCGTTGCGGCGGGCGTCCTTGACGGCCCGCTCGTCGCCCTCGATCGCCACGACGCGCCCGGTCTCGCCGACGGCGTCGGCGAGCGGCAGCGTGAAGAGTCCGGCGCCCGAGTACAGGTCGACCACGGTCGCCTCGTCGAGCGGTCCGGCGGCCCGCAGCACGGCCTCCGCGAGCAGCGCGGGTGCCTCGCGGTGGACCTGCCAGAAGCCGTCGGCGGCCACGCGGAACGAGTGCTCGGTCCCGGCGACCGTGACGGTCTCGGTCACGGCCCGACGTGCGTGGGGTCGCCGATCGATGTGGCCCGAGTGCCAGACGACACCGTCGACCAGCAGGATCGGGTCGCCGCCCCCTGCCGGCGCCACGAGCTCGAGGGTCGTCCCCGGACGCCAGCGACGCGTGAAGACCTCCTCGGCCTCGGCGAGGGCCGCGACCTCGGGCGTCGCGAGCGGCATCTCGTCGAGCGCGACGACGTCGTGCGAGCGGAACACGCGCATGCCCGCACGGCCCTGGTCGTCGGCGACCAGGTCGATGCGCGTGCGATAGCCGAGGCCACCCCGCTCGTCGTCCCCGGGCGCACCCTCAACCTCTACCTGAAGGTCAAGGCCGGCGAGGCGCTTGAGCTGCTCCTGCAGGACCGCGGCCTTCCACCGGCGCTGCGCGGGCAGGGACACGTGCGAGAGCTCGCCGCCTCCTGCCCCGCCAGGACCTGCCGCGGGCCAGGCTACGGGGACCCGGTCCTCGGAGGCCTCGAGGATCTCGACGGCGTCGGCGCGCCAGAACTTGGCAGCCTCCCCGTCGTCGGTGATCCGGGCCAGCACCCGCTCGCCGGGCAGCGCGTGCCGGACGAAGATGACGCGCCCGTCGAGTCGCGCGACGCAGTGGCCGCCGTGCGCGACAGGTCCGACCTCGAGCTCGACCAGAGGTTGAGACTCGGGGGCGGTGGACGTGGGGTTCAGGGTTTCAGACACTCCCCTAGTATCCCGGACGCGAACCGCTCCGGGCTCCGGACCGTTCGCCGACGGGGCGTGGGACCGCACACGTTGTCGGCGGACCGGAGACCGACCCCGGTCGCGCGGGCGGCCCGTGGCGCGCTCAGTAGCGGCGGTTGATCCGCTGCTGGGCCGCGAAGTTCTCCTTCTCGAGCCCCGTCTGACCCTTGGTCGACGACAGCTGCCACGGCACCGAGGCCACGACGACGCCCGGGGTGAACAGGAGCCGGCCCTTGAGCCGCAGCGCGCTCTGGTTGTGCAGCAGGTGCTCCCACCAGTGCCCCACGACGTACTCGGGGATGTAGACCACGACGAGGTCGCGCGGGCTCTCCCGACGGATCGAGCGCACGTAGGACAGGATCGGGCGCGTGATCTCGCGGTACGGCGAGTCGAGGACGCGCAGCGGGACCGGGAGGTCGAGGGCCTCCCACTCGGCGGTGAACTCGGCGACCTCCTCGGGGTCCACGCCGACCGTCACGGCCTCCAGCACGGAGGGACGCGACGCACGGGCGTAGGCGAGCGCGCGCATGGTCGGCTTGTGCAGCTTGGAGACCAGGACGAGGGCGTGGACGCGGCTCGGCAGGGCACGTGCCGCGGCCGGGTCCTCGCCCAGGGTGAGCTCCTCGCTCACCGAGTCGTAGTGCTTGCGGATGGCCCGCATGAGCACGAACACCACGCCCATGGCGAGGATCGCGATCCACGCACCGTGCGTGAACTTGGTCAGCAGCACGATGATCAGGACCGTGCCCGTCATGCCGAAGCCGATCGCGTTGACGACGCGGGACCGCTTCATCTTGGTGCGGAAGCGCGGGTCCGGGGTCGTGCGCAGCTCGCGTGTCCAGTGCTTGATCATGCCGAGCTGCGAGAGCGTGAAGGACACGAAGACGCCCACGATGTAGAGCTGGATCAGGCGCGTGACCTGCGCGTCGAAGGCCCAGATCAGGGCGATCGCCGCGACCGCGAGGGTCACGATCCCGTTCGAGAACGCGAGCCGGTCGCCGCGCGTGTGGAGCTGACGCGGGAGGTAGCCGTCCTTGGCCAGGATCGAACCCAGCACCGGGAACCCGTTGAACGCCGTGTTCGCGGCGAAGACGAGGATCAGCCCCGTCACCGCGGCAACCAGGTAGAACGCGAGCGGGAAGCCCTGGAAGATCGCCTGCGCGAGCTGGCCGATCACCGGGTCCTGCACGAAGTCGGCGGGCACGGGCTGGCCGTCGATCGTGAGCTGCTCGGCCGGGTTCTCGGCGAAGTGCACGCCGGTCTTCTGCGCGAGGAAGAGGATCGCCATGATCATGAAGGCCGAGATCGACCCGAGCAGCGCGAGCGTCGTGGCCGCGTTGCGGGACTTGGGCTTCTTGAACGCCGGCACGCCGTTGCTGATGGCCTCGACACCCGTGAGCGCGGCACAGCCCGACGCGAAGGCTCGCGCGACGAGGAACGCCCCTGCGATCCCGGTCAGCCCCTGGTCGAAATGGCTCTCCGCGACGAGCTGGTAGGACGCACTCTCGGCCATGGGCAGGGTCCCCGTGGCGTACCGCACGAACCCGACCACGGCCGTCATCCCGATGGCGAACATGAACAGGTAGACCGGGATCGCGAAGAAGGACCCGGACTCCTTGACCCCTCGCAGGTTCACCAGGGTCAGCAGCACCACGAGCGTGATCGCGAACGCCGCCTCATGACCCCGCAGGAACGGCATGGCTGCCGCCGCGTACTGGGCTCCCGAGGAGATCGACACGGCCACCGTGAGGACGTAGTCGACCATGAGCGCCGAGGCCACGCCGACACCGGCCGTGGGGCCGAGGTTGACCGTGGCGACCTCGTAGTCACCGCCGCCCGACGGGTAGGCGTGCACGTTCTGGCGGTACGACGCGACCACGGTCAGCAGGACCACGACGACCGCGAGACCCACCCACGGGGAGATCGTCGTGGCCGCGAGGCCCGCGATCGACAGGGTCAGGAGGATCTCGTCGGGGGCGTACGCCACCGAGGAGAGCGCGTCCGAGGCGAAGACCGGGAGCGCGATGCGCTTCGGCAGCAGGGTGTGCCCCAAGTCGTCGCTGCGGACGGGACGTCCGAGCAACAGGCGTTTGGCGGCATCAGCGATATCCGACACGTTGGCCCATGCTAGGCCCTCCAGGTGCCGTTGACCCCTCCACCGCCCCGACGGATCTCCGCGAGGGCTCCGCCGCACCATCCTCGGCCCCGCCGCCGCGCCCGCTCGTGCCGGCCGGTGCCAGCCGGTGCCAGCCGGTGCCAGCCGGTACCGACGTGTACCGGCCTGTGCCGACGTCTACCGACGTCTACCGACGTGTACCGGCCTGTACCGGCAAGGCGCGCGTGCGCGGTAGCGTTTCGTCCGTGCACTTCGTGATCATGGGATGTGGCCGTGTCGGCGCCACCCTCGCCCAGTCTCTCGAGAACCGCGGCCACTCGGTCGCCGTGGTCGACCAGAACCCCGACGCCTTCCGACGGCTGTCCGCGGAGTTCTCCGGCAAGAAGGTGACGGGGCTGGGTTTCGACCGGGACACCCTGGTCCAGGCGGGGATCGAGGACGCGTACGCGTTCGCCGCGGTCTCCGACGGGGACAACTCCAACATCCTCGCTGCCCGCGTGGTCCGCGAGACCTACGGCGTCGACAACGTCGTGGCCCGCATCTACGACCCGCACCGCGCCGAGATCTACCAGCGCCTCGGCATCCCGACCGTCGCGACGGTCCGGTGGACCTCCGACCAGGTGCTGCGCAGGATGCTCCCTCTCGGCGCGACCGACGAGTACCGCGACCCCTCGGGGCAGGTCCGGCTCGCGCAGACCGACTTCCACCCCGAGTGGGTCGGGCGCTCCGTGGCGACGATCGAGTCCGCGACCGGAGCGCGCGTCGCGTTCCTGGGCCGGTTCGGCGAGGGCGTCCTCGCGACCCCCAGCACCGTCCTGCAGGAGAACGACGTGCTGCACGTGCTCATGCGCGCTGCCGACGCGCCCACGGTCGAGCGCCTCCTCACGCACGCCCCCAAGATCGAGGAGAACTGATGCACGTCGTCATCGTCGGAGCCGGTTCCGTCGGGCGCTCGATCGCCCGCGAGCTGCTCAGCCACGACCACGAGGTCATGATCATCGACAAGCAGCCTGCCGCGATGCGCGTCGCGCAGGTCGCCGACGCCGACTGGCTCCTCGCCGACGCGTGCGAGCTCTCGACCCTCGCCGAGGCGAAGGTCGACGAGTGCGACGTGATCGTCGCGGCCACGGGCGACGACAAGGTCAACCTCGTCGTCTCGCTCCTCGCGAAGACCGAGTTCGGGGTCCCGCGAACCGTCGCGCGCGTCAACAACCCCAAGAACGAGTGGATGTTCGACGAGTCGTGGGGCGTCGACGTCGCAGTCTCGACGCCCCGCATCATGACGTCGATGGTCGAGGAGGCCGTCGCGGTCGGCGACCTGGTCCGGATCTTCACGTTCCACCAGTCGGGCGCGGACATCCTCGAACTCACGCTGCCGCCCGACTCGCCGCTCATCGGCACGCGTGTCGGCCAGGTGGCCTGGCCCCAGGACACCGTGCTCGCGGCGATCGTCCGCGGGACCCAGCCCATCGCGCCGAGCATCGACGACACGCTCGAGGTCGGCGACGAGCTGCTCATCGTCACGGGCCGCGACGTCGACGAGGCCGAGCTCCTGCGGATCCTGATCAACCCGTCGCCCGACGAGGGCACCGGGATCATCGACGAGACGACCGGCCTGCCCGTCTGAGCCGGCGTGGCTCCGCGCGGGCCTTCGGACCTGGGGAGGGGCGCGGCCCTGTCAGCGGCCTCAGACGCTCGCGGGGGCGGCGTCGGCGTGCGGGCGACGGACCAGCAGCCACGTCAACCAGAGCGTCAGCGCCCACAACGGGATCCCCATGACGAGGCGGGCCGTGCCGAGCCAGGCCACCGCGTCCTCCCCGGCCATGAACAGGGGGACCTGGACGGCCAGGCGCACGGCGAACATCCCGACCCACAGCCACGTCGCCAGCGCGTAGCGGCGCATGAGCGCCGCGTCCCCGCGCCAGCGCTGGGCCCACGCCCGGAATGCGCCGGGAGCCGGCTCGTCCTGGGCGTCCTCGACGCTGCCAACCCTGCCCTCGGCGCCCTCCCCCGAGGCGACGGACGCTCCCGAGGCCGTGGCGCCGTCGGGCACGTCGCTCGCCGCGACCGCGGCCTTGACCTTGTCCCCGTCCGTCCACCCGCTGCGCAGCGCCTCGACGACGAGGCCCACCACGGGCCACCGGACCAGCACCGAGACGGCCATCGCCACCAGGTAGGCCGCGTTCGTGAGCAGTCCCGCCGCGTAGTAGTTCTGCGCCTCGCCCGAGCGCCACGCCCACAGCACGCCGATCGCGACGCCCAGGAAGCCCCCGAACGCCTGCGTGACGGGCGTGCGCTGGACCAGGCGGGCCGCCACGGCCACGAGCGCGACCGCGACCGACGCGATCAGCGCGGGACGCAGGGTGTTGCCCGTCACGATGAACACGACCACGAACACGAGGCCCGGAGCCATGGACTCCACGAGCCCGCGCACCCCGCCGATGGTCTCGGCGAGCGAGAACGACTCCCCCGCCAGGGCGCGCACGCCTCGGGCGGCCCCCTCGTCCGGTGGGACGACGTCGTCGATCGCGTCGGCGACCTCCTCGACCTCCTGGGCGGGGTCCACCGGGCCGCGCTCACGCGTGGGCTCGTGCGTCATGTCGTCTCTCTCGCCAGCAGGAAGGGTCACGGACTCACTCGCCTGCGCGGGGGCGCAGCTCGTAGCGGGGGTTGAACATGGTGCGACGGCCCGCGATCTCGCAGACCAGCCCCTCGACGCGGACACGCCGACCGGGCTCGACGCCCGCGATACGACGGCGGCCCAGCCACACCAGGTCGAGCGAGCCCGACCCGTCGTAGAGCTCGGCCTCGACCGTCGGCACGCCCTCGCGCGGGCGCAGGATGACCGAGCGCATGACGCCCGAGACGGTCGCGCGCTTGCGGTTCGCAAGGTCGGAGACGGCCGAGCACCCGACCTGGCTGGCCGAGTCGTGACGCTCCTCGTCCGCGGCGATCTCCTCCTGGGAGGCCAGCACGGAGTGCAGTGCCTGGCGCAGCGTCATGGTCAGCGCCTCTCGGTGATCTCCGGCCCGCGCGTGAGCGGGTCGAAGGCGGGGAGCGAGGGAGCCGCCCCCTCCGGAGCTGCCGCGGGCCGCGGTGCCTGGCCAGGCAGGTGCATCGCGAGCAGGTCGCGCGGGGGGCGGGCGTTCTGGTCACGGACCACGACGATGTTCGCGAAGACCGACTCGAGCAGCCGGGCCGCCTCCGGGTCCGCCGCGGCCTTGCCCGTCAGGACCCCCCGCAGGAACCAGCGCGGACCGTCGACGCCCACGAACCGGGCCGCACGGAAGCCCTTCTGACCGTCCGGGCCCGTCGCCGGGAGCTTCGCGAGCAGCTCGCGACCGAACGTCCCGGGGATGTCGTCGACCGTCCCGCCCTGCTGACGAACGGACTCGGCGATCTCCTCCCGGATCTCGTCCCAGATGCCCATGGTCTTGGGAGCCGCGAACGCCTGGATCTGCAGCGCGGAACCGTTGACCGCCACGGCGGCCCCCGTGATCTTCTGCGTCTTCTTGTCGACCTCCATGCGCAGCTCCATGCCCGGGACGCCCGGCAGCCAGATGGCCCCGAGGTCCGCACGGGCACCGAGCTCGCTCACCTGCGAGGAGTCGAACGGGCCGCGAGCGCCCGCCGCGGGCGCGACAGGCGCCGGGGCCCCCGGGGTGTCGACCGCCTCTGCTGCGGTCTCCTCGGTCCCGGAGCCCTCGGCGGCGACCGCTTCGTCGCTCGACTTCTGCGACGCACTACGCCGGAACAAACCCACGGACGTTCTCCTTCAGCTCTTCGCCGCGTCGACCATCGACCACGGCTCGTTCGGGACGGCGAGACCGACCCCTGCTCCTACCACCCTAGACCGATGCGCCGCCCGCGTGACCGTCCTCGGCCACGGGCGAACACCCCGGCATCGTGGGGCTCACCGCGCCGCGACCCACCCGCCGCTCGACCCGAACCCGCCCTCGCCGCGGTGCGAGCCCGGCAGCCGCTCGGCCTGCAGGAAACGCGCGTGCTCGACCCTCTGGACGACGAGCTGGGCGATACGGTCCCCCCGGTGCAGCACGACGGGGACCTGTGGGTCCGTGTTGTGCAGGATCACCTTGATCTCGCCGCGGTACCCCGCGTCGACGGTGCCGGGCGCGTTGACGATCGTCAGACCGTGCCTGGCTGCGAGGCCCGAGCGGGGGTGGACGAACGCGGCATACCCGTCGGGCAGCGCGATCGCGAGCCCGGTCGGGACCGTCGCCCGGCCCTGCGGCGCGATCTCCACGTCCACGGTCGTCACGAGGTCCGCACCGGCGTCGCCCGGGTGGGCGTAGGCGGGGACCGGGGTCACGTCGTCGAGGAGCTGGACCAGCACCTCGACGTCGCCCGGTCGGGCGGGCACGGGGGCGAGGGCGGTCGGGGCCGCCGGTTCGTCGATGGGCACCCGCAGAGCCTAGTCCGCGGCGGGCGGACCCGCGAACACCCGGACAGCAGGCCGTGCTCCCGCTCCCTCCCCACGCACGGCGAGCACGTCGGAAGGACCTGGGATGATGGGCACATGCCTCAGCCTGCCCCTGCCTACAGCGAACGCCTGCTCCCCGGTCCGGGCGGGTGGTCCGCCGCCGCCGCCTTCGCCGTCATCCTCGGTGTGGCGCTGTGGCCCGTCGACGACGTGCTGTCGATCAGCACGGCGGTCGTGGCCCTCGTGGTGCTCCTCGTGCTCGCGTGGTGGACCTCGCCCGTGGTCTCGGTGTCCCCCGGCCCCGACGGCCTTCCTGTCCTGCGCGCCGGTCGGGCCACGATCCCGACGTCGCTCCTGGGGTCCGTCACGGCGCTCGACCGCGCGGCCATGACGCGCGAGCTCGGGCCCTCGCTCGACGCCCGTGCGTACGTCTGCCTGCGTGCCTGGGCACGAACCGGTGTGCGCGTCGAGCTCGTCGACCCGGCCGACCCGACCCCGTACTGGCTCGTCTCCACCCGGCACGCGGCCGACCTCGCCGCGGCCCTGGCAGCGAGCGCCCCCGCGGCGGGCGCAGGGACGGGCAGCGCGTCCGACGCCGGGCCGTCCCCCCGCTGAGCCCGCGCCCCCGCTGACCCCGGACGCGCGGACGGCCGCCACCCCTCGAGGGGTGGCGGCCGTCCGTCGTTGGGGCTCAGGCCGTCAGGCCGCGCACTCCGAGCAGATCTGCTGCCCGTTCTTCTCGTACGCGAGCTGGCTGCGGTGGTGCACGAGGAAGCAGCTCGAACAGGTGAACTCGTCAGCCTGTCGAGGCAGCACGCGGACCGAGAGCTCTTCGCCGGAGAGGTCCGCGCCCGGGAGCTCGAACCCTTCCGCAGCTTCGGTCTCGTCTTCGTCCACAACGCCCGAGCTCTTGTCAGAGCGACGAGCCTGCAGCTCTTGGATCGAGTCCTCGCTGAGATCCTCTTCGCTCTTGCGGGGGGCGTCGTAGTCAGTTGCCATCTGTGGGGTCACACTCCGGAACGTCGTGGTCGAACATGGGGGTCGTTCGGTCCGGCGAAGGCCGTCGAACAGGCACTCCGTAGGACGTGTTGCTGGACGTCCTGACTGGTGTACGCGGTGTAATGCTCAGCCACCAGGAATTGTTCCCGGGGGCGAACGGATTCTGCACCATTTACCGCCCCGGCGCATCCCCGACGCGAGTGGTCCTCGTCACCCCTCACCAGGCCCGACGGGTTCCCTCACGGGGCGCCGTCAGAATCGGCACCGGCCGCCTCCAGGACCACGACCAGGTCCGACACGGCCTGCGGCGCACCGGCGACCGTCATCTCGACCCCGGCCGCCCGCCCGCGCAGCCCCGTCACCGTGGCGCCCGCCTCCTGCGCGACGAGCGCTCCCGCCGCGAGGTCCCAGGGGTTGAGGCCGCGCTCGTAGTACAGGTCCAGGCTGCCGGTCGCGACGAGGCACAGGTCGATCGCGGCCGAGCCGATCCGACGGATGTCCCGCACCTGCGGCAGCACGTCCACCAGCACCTGCGCCTGGTGGCGCCGCCGGTCGGAGTCGTACCCGAAGCCCGTCCCGACGAGGGAGGTCGCGAGCGGGCCCGCGGGGTTGACGGCCACGGGCTCGCCGTCGAGGGTCGCGCCGGCGCCGAGCCCGGCCGTCCAGGTCCGGCCGTCGACGATCGAGTGCACGGCGCCCGCGAGCACGGTCCACTCGGCCGGGTCGGGCGGACCGGCCACCACGGCGACCGAGATCGCGTACGAGGCGACCGAGTACAGGTAGTTCACCGTGCCGTCGATCGGGTCGATGACCCAGGTCAGCCCGGACGTGCCCGCCGACGCCCCCTCCTCCTCGCCGAGGATCGCGTCGTCGGGCCGCTCGCGGGCGATGATGCGCCGCAGCAGGGCCTCGGACTCGGCGTCCATGGCCGTCACGACGTCGACCGCGCTCGACTTGGTCGCGGCCACCTCGACGTGCTCGGGCCGGCCGTCGCGCACGAGCGCCCCGGCCTCCCTGGCCAGGCGCTCGGCGAGGGCTCGCAGCCCCGCGATCGTGACGTCGTCGGGCAGGCGGGGGTCATCGATGAAGAAGGTCACGCCTCACATCCTGCCCGACCCCGCTCCGCCCCGACGACCCGACCACGGGCCGGGGACGGTCCAGCCGAGCCGCAGCGAGACCAGCCGGAAGCCGAAGATGAGCGCGATCGTCGCGAGCTGTGTCCACCCCGTGAGCCAGCCCTCGCGCCACAGGACGGCCGTGATGAGCGCCCCCACGATCGCGGGCACGGCGTAGAGCTGGCGGTCCTGGAGGATGAGCGGCGCCTCGCTCGTGAGCAGGTCGCGCAGGATCCCGCCCCCGATCCCCGTCAGGGTGCCGACGATCACCGCGGCCATGAGGCCCACCCCGTAGTCGAGACCCTTGGTCGTCCCGACGATCACGAACAGCGCGAGCGCCCCCGCGTCGAGCACGACGATGCCGCGCCGCATGCGTTCGAGGCGCGGGTGGAAGAAGTAGATGACCACGCCCGCGGCCAGTGCCGCCACCACCAGACGCCAGCTCGAGATCCCCACGGGGGGCGTCGCGCCGATCAGCACGTCGCGCAGGATCCCGCCGCCCAGGCCTGTCGCCCAGGCCAGCACGAGCACCCCGAAGATGTCGAAGGACTTGCGGATCGCGGACAGACCGCCGGACAGTGCGGCGCAGAACACAGCGCCCAGCTCGAGGACGTCGTCCATCGGGAACTCGATCACGGGGAGAATCATCCCAGCAGACCCCGGAACGCGGCACACCGAGCCGCCTGCGCCGCGACGGCGATCCGGGATGGCACTCTCGGGAGTGCAGGCCCACCGGCGACGAGCCGGTCTGCACGGCGTTGGAGGATTCATGAACGAGCTCGAGCTGGTGAGGTTGCACGAGGACGGGGAGACCCTCGTCCTCACCGGGGCCGACGGTGCGCGGTTCACGCTGCCCATCGACGACGCGCTGCGCGCCGCGGTGCGCCGCGACCGCACCCAGCTCGAACAGCTGCGCGCCCAGGCCCCCGGCGTCCTTCCCGTGCGCGAGATCCAGTCCCAGCTGCGCGCCGGGCACAGCGCCCGGGAGGTCGCCGAGAAGGCGGGCATCCCGATCGAGCAGGTGCGCCGCTTCGAGGGGCCCGTGCTCGCCGAGCAGGAGTTCGTCGTCGAGCAGGTGCGCAAGAACCGCCTGGGGCACGACGAGTCCTCCCCCACCCTGGGCGAGCTCGTCTCGGAGCGGTTGACGGCCCGCGGCGTCGAGCCCGAGGACGTCGAGTGGTCCGCGGCCCGCCCCCACGGCGCGGCGTGGACCGTCACGGCCCTGTTCCTCATCGGGGACCGCGCCCGCAGCGCCCGCTGGTCCTACGACCCCTCGTCCCGGTCTCTGCACGCGCTCGAGGACGAGGCCCGCTGGCTCTCCGGGGCCATGCCCGAGGAGGAACCCGTGCGGGGCGTGCGGGGCGCGATCTTCGATCACGCGGCGCGCGGCGGCGGGCAGGCCCCGTCGGCGGCGTCGCCCGAGCGAGGTCCGGACACCGACCGGTCCGAGGGCCTTGCGGACGTCCCCGTCGTCGAACCCCTGCCGCTGCACGAGGACACGACCTCGATCCTCGACGACCTGAGCCAACGACGCGGGGTGCGTCAGCACCGCGACGACGACCCGGCGCTCTTCGAGGGCTTCGGCCCGCCGCAGACGTTCGACCTGGGCGACCGGTCCTCGCGCCGCGACGACGCGCGCGGCGACGAGGAGTCCGCGGGAGCCAAGGTCATCACCCTGGGTCAGGTCGGGCGCCAGGGAGCGCACCACCGGCCCGACGACGGCGCTCACCCGTCCCGGTCGGCCCGCCGTGACGCGGGCCAGGACGAGAGCCAGGACCCGGCCGAGGAGCCTCCCGACCAGGCCGCGCGCGACGCCCACCCCGCGGGGTCGGGCCGCCACGAGCACCTCTCCGGGGACGACCGGTCGACCGACGTCGGGTCAGACGAGCACGCACCGGTCGGCACCGCGCGCGCCCACCGCGACGACGCCGAAGAACGCAGCCGGCCCGCGACTCCCCCGGCCGAGCCGCGGCGCAGCGGGCGCAAGCCCCGCGCGAGCGTGCCCAGCTGGGACGAGATCGTCTTCGGGGCCAAGCCCGAGCACTGACGAGCGACCGCGGGCGGGCCACCGCCCGCCCGCGTCGCCGCGGTCGCCCTCAGCCCGCCGCCGGGTCGTCCGACAGGTCGAGCGCCAGACCGTCCCCGCTCGTCGAGCGCAGCCGCGCCGACGCGGAGGTCATGCGTCGCATGTGGTGCCGTCGGCACAGGACCTCGTACGCGACCTCGCTCGCGCTGTCGGTGTCCCCCACCACGACCTGCGCACCCTCGACGACCATCCAGCCGTCGACCGTGCGCGCGTTGTGCGTCGCACGGGCGCCGCACCAGCACAGCGCCTGGACCTGGAGCACCTCGACACGGTCCGCCAGCTCGATGAGCCGCGCCGAGCCCGGGAACAGGTGCGAGCGGAAGTCCGCCGTGATGCCGAACGCGAAGACGTCGATCTCGACCTCGTCGACCAGGCGAGCGAGCTGCTCGACCTGGGTCGTCGAGTAGAACTGCGCCTCGTCGCAGATCAGGTAGTCCACGGTCTCGCCGTGCCGACGCGCGTCGACCACGAACGACCAGAAGTCGGTGTCGTCACGGACCTCGTGCGCGGCGACCTCGAGGCCGAGGCGCGAGGAGAGCCGGTCCGTCCCCGCACGGTCGTTGCGGGAGAACTTGAGCCCCGTGCGGCCCCGCGCCGAGTGGTTGTGGTCGAGCTGCAGGGCGAGGGTGGACTTTCCGCAGTCCATCGTGCCGGAGAAGAAGACCAGCTCTGCCACGGTCGTGGGCCTTTCGTGTGCGGGGAAGGTCCCCTGAGGGCGCCCGGGCGCGGGGCGCGGGCCGGGCGGGACGGGAGTCCCGGTCAGGTGGTCGTGGCGAGCAGGGGGACCTGCATCTCGGTGCGGGTCAGCGACCCGTGGACGCCGACGAGCTGGAGGGACGCCGCCGTCTGGGTGCGCGAGTCGACGACCGTGGCACGGCCACGCATCGCGACGACCACGTCCCCGATCGCGGGGAGCACGTGGTCCGCGACGGGCCCGAACCAGCCCGCGGCGACCGCGTCCTCGCGCAGCGCCACGACCGCCTGGTCGCCCAGGACCGACGACCAGCGCGCCGCGACCGCGGCAGCCTGGTCCGCGCGGGCGTAGACGTGCACCGCACGGGGCTCGCCGCCCACGAGCTCGACGCCGCGCCCCAGCTCCGGGGTCTTCGCGACGTCCCAGCGCTTCGAGCGGTCGACGTCGACCATGCCGTGGTCGGCCGTCACGATCAGCAGGGTGCCGTGCGGCAGGGACCGGGCGAGGCGTCCGAGCTCGCGGTCGAGGTCCGACAGCGCGTCGCCCCACTGCCGCGAGCGCCAGCCGTGGTGGTGACCGGCCTTGTCGACGTCGCCCCAGTAGAGGTAGACGATCCCGGGGGCCGTGAGCTCGAACGCCACGGTGTCGACGCGGTCCGCGATGGACTCGGCCGCGAGATAGCGTGCGCCGCGCAGCGCGGCCACGGTCATGCCCGAGCCCGCGAACCGGGCGGGGCCCACCGACGAGACCTCGAGCCCGGACTCGGCGAGGCGCTCGAGCACGGGCGGCTCCTGCTGCAGGGTGCGCGGGTCCGCGGCGCCCTCCCACGAGACCATGTTCGCGAGGCGGCCGGAGACCGAGTCACGCTGGGTGTAGCCCAGCATCCCGGTGCGACCGGGAGAGGTTCCCGTCCCGAACGTGCCGATCGCCGCGGCCGTCGTGCTGGGGAAGCTCGACGTGAGGACTCGAGAGGAGCCCAGCAGCGACCGCAGGAACGGCGCGTGGCCGGCGCGCTCGGTGAGGTTCTCGTGGCCCAGGCCGTCGACCAGCACGACGCACACGCGGTCGGCGGCGGGCAGGCCGAGGTCCGCGCGGGCCTGGAGGGAACGCGTGCCGGTCGAGGTCGTGAGGTCCACGCCGAGGGCACCGGCGGCGCCGGGCAGCACCGAGCTCAGGGCGAGCCCGTCGTAGCGCGGCGCGAGCAGCCCGTCCGGGAGGACCTCGGGCAGGACCGTCACCGGCTCGCCCGGCCCACGCCGTGGGCCGTCGCGGCCGACAGTGCTCTGGCGAACGCGAGGGCGTTGCGCACCGCGTCACGGCCCTCCGCCTCGGCGCTCACGCGCACCACGATGTCGTCGGGCGTGATCTGCCCCGTCAGACCGTGGTCCGCCTCGCATCCCGGGTCCGGGCACTGGGCCGGCTCCAGGTCCACCCGGGACACGGCCCCCCAGCCGATCGCGAGGGTCACCTCGATGGGCGGCGTGCCGCTGCGGTGCTTCTCCGGGTCCACGACCACGTGCGAGAGCGAGACCGAGCGCAGCTCGGTGATCGGCACCGACTCGGTGGTCGCCGCGGCCGACGCGGACGGGTTCTCGCTGTCCGCGGGGTGGTCGTCGACGTGCGCGGTGATCAGGCGGGTCGGCGTGAGGACCAGGACCGTGAGGTGGCGACGGACCTCGACGTCGAACGTCGTCTCGACGTAGACGAGGTGGGACACGAGGTCCTCACCGGCGATCGCGACGTCGAGCACGTCCTGCACGAGCTCCGGGTAGTAGCCCGCGCGGCGCAGCTGGGAGGTCAGGTCGGTCCGGGAGGGGGATTCAGCAGATGGCACCCGCGCATTCTCCCACCGTGCGGCGCGGCGGGGCCAGCCCGCCCGCGCACCTGTGGACGGCTCAGCCCGGGAGCGCACGCCGCAGGGCGTCGGCGCGCTGCGCGCCGGCCACCTGGACACGCGCGCTGAGGACCGCGGCGCCGTGCTCGGCGACCACGACCGGGTACAGCTCGACGCTGCGCAGCTCGGGCAGCTCGTCCGCCATGAGCGACATGCGCGCGAGCAGGTCCTCGATCGCCGCGGTGTCCGCCACGGGCGCCCCCATGTAGCCGAACAGGCGCGGCGCAGCACGGATCGAGCGCACCATCGTGGCGACGTCCACGTCGGTGAGCGGGGGTACTCCGTAGCTCACGTCGCCCAGGAGGTCGACCGCGTCGCCCGCGAGACCGAACGAGACGACCGGCCCGAAGAGCTGGTCCTCGGTCGAGCGCAGGACGCACGCCACACCCGCGTCGGCCATGCGCTGGACCTCGAACGGCGCGGGGCCCGTCGGCCGGTCTCCCGCGGGATCGGCGTCCGGGTCGCGGTCCTCCCCCGGCGCGGTCCGCCCAGGGTTCCCCGCGGGCAGCACGGCCGCGAGCGAGGCCCGCATCTGCCCGACGTCGTCGCGCAGCTCGTCCTCGTCGCCGATGTCGAGGCGCACTCCCCCGAGGTCCGCACGGTGGCGGAGCGACTCGGCGGTGCTCTTGAGGGCGACCGGCCAGCCGATCTCGTGCGCCGCCGCCACGGCCTCGTCGGCCGTCCGGACACGCCGCGAGGGCCACAGCTCGATGCCGTAGGCCGCGAGGAGCGCGGACGCCGTGTCCGCGTCGAGGTCGACCACGGAGTCCCCCGCGAGCGCGCCCTCCACGATCGCCCGCGCACGGTCCGAGTCGACCCCCGCCGGGCGTTCGACCGTGCCGTGGTCGGCGTCGCGCCAGCGCGCGTACCCCACGACCGCGCCGACCGCCGCGACCGCGTCCTCCGGGGTCGAGTAGGCGGGCACGTGCAGGCGTGGCCCGTCAGGGGCGGCCGGGTTCTGCGCACTGAGCTCGGTCGCCAGCCCGTGCAGCCCGAGGACGCTCGCGACCGTGGTGCGCCCGCTCGCCGCGGCGGCCCGGGCGACGGCCCGCGAGACCGTGCCGACGCGGGGTCGGACGGTGGGGACGTGCACCGCGACGACGACGTCGCACGCGTCGGGGGCGTAGAGCGCCGCGACCGCGCTCTCGATCTGCTCGTCGTCGGCGTCCTCGGGCAGGAAGGTCGAGCGGTCGGAGACCACGAGCCCGGCCGAGACCACGGCCTCGGCGACGAGCGCCGTCAGCGCTGCCGAGGACGCGAGGATCCCGATGCGCCGCCCGGTCGGCAGCGGCTGGTTCGCGAGGAGCTGGGCGATGTCGACGAGGTGGTGGGTGTTCTCGGCGTGGATCACGCCGGACTGGCGCAGCATCTCGTCGAGGGTGCGCCGCGGGGCACGGGTGGAACGCACGGCGTGCCCGGGCGGCACGACCTGCCCCGAGCGTCCGGCGGTCACGACCACGACGGGCTTGACCGAGGCCAGGCGGCGCGCGATGCGCGAGAACTTGCGCGGGTTCCCGATCGACTCGAGGTACAGGCACACGACCGAGGTCTCGGGGTCGTCCTGCCAGAACTGCATGAGGTCGTTGCCCGAGACGTCGGCGCGGTGCCCGGCGGACACGAACGACGAGATGCCGATGCCGCGGCGCAGGGCCGTCGCGAGGAGCGTCACGGCCGTGGGCGCGGACTGGCAGAAGATCCCGATGCTGCCCGCGGGGGGCACCTCCTCCGCGAGGCTCGCGTTGAGCCGGTGCCCCGCGTGGGTCGTCAGGAGCCCGTACGTCGCAGGGCCGACCACGCGCATGCCCGCGGTGTGCGCGGTGCGCAGGAGGTCGCGCTGGAGCGCGAGCCCGTCGGGACCGGTCTCGGCGAACCCCGCGGAGAGCACGACGACGGCGCGCACCCCGAGGCGTTCGAGCTCGGCCGTCGCGGCGATCGCCTCGCGGGGAGGCAGCGCCAGGAGCGCGAGGTCGACGGGCCCGGTGACGTCCGCGATGCGGTCCCTGAAGCGGACCGAGGGCGCGGCGGCCTCGTGGTCGAGCTCCTCGACCAGCTCCTCGACGAGCTCGGCGGCCACGGCGGCGTCGTGCAGGTGCCCGTGCGCGGAGCCATGACCGTGCTGGTCGTCCCGGCCGTCGTCGACCGGGCTCGGGTCCCCTCCGCCGTGACGCTCCTCGCGGTGCTCGCCACCGGGCAGGAGTGGGGGCTCGGGGCCGCGGGGCGCGGCGATGCCGACCACCTCGAACGTCCCGTCGCCCGGGTCGCGGAGCGCGTTCGCGAGCACGCGCTCGGCCAGGAGCCGGTCCGCGGTGCCGGGCGGCGCCGTCGGGCCGGGACCCACGAGCAGGACCCGGCGGGCCGTGAGCAGGCCGTGCATGGACCGGGCCTCGGCACGGTGCTCGCGGTCCGCCATGACCTCGCGCGAGCGGTCCGTCGGGTCGAGGTCGACGCTCACCGCCACGATCCCGTCGTCGACGTGCTGGCTCACGACGTAGCCGGCCTCCTGGAAGACCGCGAGCATCTTGCCGTTCTGCGGCAGCACCTCGGCGGTGAACCTGCGCACCCCTCGCTCGCGGGCCGCGGCAGCCAGGTGCTCCAGGAGCACCGACCCCAGCCCGCGCCCCTGCTCGGCGTCGGCGATGTTGAAGGCGACCTCGGCCTCGTGGGGGGTGACCTTGTCGAAGCGCGCGACGCCGATGATGTCCTCGCGCAGGTCCTGGCCGACGCGCTTGACGGCCACCAGCGCCACGCGCTCGGAGTGGTCGACGACCGTGAAGCGTTCGAGGTCCCGGTCCGAGAGCCGCTCGATGTTCGCGAAGAAGCGCAGGTAGGTCGAGCGCTCGCTCTGGCCCATGTGGAAGCGCTGGAGCGCCGGGGCGTCGGAGGGCCGGATGGGGCGGACGTGCGTCGTCGTGCCGTCGCGCAGCACGACGTCGGCCTCCCACTCGACCGGATACTGGTCCGGGTGCGGCGCCGGGTCAGGGTGGGCCGGGACGTCGTGTCCGTTCACCCGCCCTAGGCTACTGGTCGGAGCGACGCTGGTCAGCGGCGCGCCCGGCGCGCGGGAGAATGAGGGCCCGGATGTCGGTGGGCCGCGCTACCGTTCGCCGACGAGCACTCGTGCCCGGCCGTCCGGCCCGCCGACCGCACTGCCGACCGCACCGAAGCACCCGACCCATCGACCCGCAGGAGCCCGACGACCCATGGCGCGCAGACCGTCCGCCTCGAAAGCCCCGCTCGACCCGAGCGAGGTCCACGAGAAGATCATCGACATCGACGTCACGACGGAGATGGAGGGGTCCTTCCTCGAGTACGCGTACTCGGTCATCTACGCCCGCGCCCTGCCGGACGCGCGCGACGGGCTCAAGCCCGTCCAGCGCCGCATCCTGTTCCAGATGTCCGACATGGGCCTGCGCCCGGACCGCGGGCACGTGAAGTCCGCGCGCGTCGTCGGCGAGGTCATGGGCAAGCTCCACCCCCACGGCGACACCGCGATCTACGACGCCCTGGTGCGCCTGGCCCAGCCGTTCTCGCTGCGCCTGCCGCTCGTCGACGGGCACGGCAACTTCGGGTCGCTCGACGACGGGCCGGCCGCGCCGCGCTACACCGAGGCGCGGCTCGCGAGCGCCGCCATGGCCATGACGGTCGGGCTCGACGAGGACGTCGTCGACTTCATCCCGAACTACGACAACAAGCTGACCCAGCCCGAGGTCCTGCCCTCCGCGATCCCCAACCTGCTCGTCAACGGCGCAGCGGGCATCGCGGTCGGCATGGCGACCAACATGGCGCCGCACAACCTGGTCGAGGTCGTGGCTGCGGCGCAGCACCTCATCAAGCACCCGACCGCAGACCTCGAGGCGCTCATGCGCTTCATCCCCGGGCCGGACCTGCCGGGCGGCGGCAAGATCGTGGGCCTCGACGGCATCCGCGACGCCTACCGCACGGGCCGCGGCTCGTTCCGCACCCGGGCCACCGCACGCATCGAGAACATCACGGCCAAGCGCAAGGGCATCGTCTTCACCGAGCTCCCCTACCTCGTCGGGCCGGAGAAGGTCATCGAGAAGATCGCCGAGGGCGTGAAGTCGAAGAAGCTCGTCGGCATCACCAACGCGACCGACCTGACCGACCGCGCGCACGGGCTGCGCCTCGTCGTCGAGATCAAGACGGGCTTCAACCCCGAGGCCGTGCTCGAGCAGCTGTACAAGGTCACGCCGCTCGAGGACTCGTTCGGCATCAACAACGTCGCGCTCGTCGATGGCCAGCCCCGCACGCTCGGCCTGCGCGAGCTCCTCCAGGTGTGGGTCGACCACCGCATCGACGTCGTCCGTCGTCGCAGCTCCTACCGCCTCGCCAAGCGCAAGGAACGCCTGCACCTGGTCGAGGGTCTGCTGCTCGCGATCGTCGACATCGACGAGGTCATCCAGGTGATCCGGTCGAGCGACGACGCCGAGACGGCGCGCACCCGCCTGCGCGAGGTCTTCGACCTGTCCGACCCGCAGGCCGAGTACATCCTCGAGCTGCGGCTGCGGCGCCTGACCAAGTTCTCGCGCCTCGAGCTCGAGAAGGAGCAGGAGGCGCTGCGCCTGGAGATCGCCCAGCTCGAGGAGATCCTGGGCGACGACGCCAAGCTCCGCGCGGTCGTCTCGGCCGAGATGAAGGAGGTCGCGAAGGTCTACGGGACCCCGCGACGCACCATCCTGCTCGAGTCCGCGGGAGCGTCCCCCACGTCCGCGCAGGGCGTCCTGGGGACCATCTCGGCCGTCCCGCTCGAGGTCGAGGACACCCCGTGCTGGGCGCTGATGTCCGCGACGGGGCTCCTGGCACGCACGGGCGACGCGACGGAGCCGGGCACGGGCGGGCGCCGCCACTCGCACGACGCCCTGAACGGCGCCGTGCTGGCCAGCGTGCGCAGCGACGTGGGGCTCGTGACGAGCAAGGGGCGCGTCGTGCGGCTCTCGGTGCTCGACCTGCCCGCCCTCCCCCCGACCGACGGCGCCCCGAGCCTGTCCGGCGGCGTGCCCCTGAGCGAGATCGTGAGCCTCGAGGCCGGCGAGAAGCCGATCACGATCGTGTCCCTCGACCCCGACGCGCCCACGCTCGCGCTCGGCACCGCGGGCGGCGTCGTCAAGCGCGTCATCGCGGGCGACGTGCCGACCAACCGGGACTCCTGGGAGGTCATCTCCCTCAAGGAGGGCGACGCCGTGGTCGGCGCGGCCCCCGTGACGGACGCGGACGAGCTCGTGTTCGTGAGCTCCGACGCGAGCCTGCTGCACTTCGACGCGTCGGCCGTGCGCCCGCAGGGACGCAGCGCAGCGGGCATGGCGGGCATCAAGCTGGCCCCGGGCCAGCAGGTCACGTTCTTCGGCGTGATCGACGCCGCGAGCCGCGATCTCATGACGGTCGTGACCGTCGCCGGGGCCTCCGACGCGCTACCGGGCACACAGGCCGGCTCGGGCAAGGTCACGCCGTACGAGCTCTACCCCGGCAAGGGTCGCGCGACGGGCGGCGTGCGTGCCCAGCGGTTCCTCAAGGGCGAGGACACGCTCATCCTCGCGTGGGTCGGCCGCGGCCCCGGCCGGGCCGTCGGTTCCGCCGGTCAGCCCGTCGAGCTGCCACCCGTCGACCAGCGCCGCGACGGCTCGGGCGCGCCGCTCGACGTGCCGATCACGGCGATCGGCGTCGGCTGAGCCTCCCGTCCCTGGGTGGACGACCGTGGGGTCGACCGGGTCCTCCGGTCGATCCCACGGTCGTTCGCGTTCCTGCGGGCTCTGCGCAACCGCCCGCTCAGGCCGACCGCGCGCCCGACGCCCCGCCGGCGACGGACGACGACCCGCCGGAGATGCCCGCTGCGGACCCGTCCTGTGCGTCCCGGCGCAGGATCCCGACGACGAGCAGCGCCTGCCCCGCGAGGTAGGTGAGCATGACCCAGAACCCGGACGAGAACGGCCCCGGGACCTCGAAGCCCGGCACGAAGGCCCCGAGCGCGATGAGCGCGTCCGAGACGAGGAAGATCGCGCCCCCGACGCCCGCGACCCGGTCGACGCCGGTCGACAGCACCGCCATCACGGTCAGGCACACGCCGTAGACCATGACCGGGACGAGCAGCGCGCCCGCGTGCGGGGCGCACACCGCGACCAGGGCCCCGAGCGCGATCCCGTAGGGCACGAGCAGGAGCGGACGGCGCAGCAGGCTCGCCCCGCGGCGCGGCCAGAACGCGACCGCGTACGCGAGCTGGGCGAGCAGGAAGAACCCGACCATGGTCAGGAAGGAGACGTCCCCGCTCGACAGGTCCGGCGCGCTGTCGCCGAGCCACGAGAAGCCCAGCGCGACGATCGTCCAGCGCACGAGGCGGGACCGTGGGCCACCGGCCGTCGCCGCCCACACGACCAGCGCGAGCAGCGGCATGACGAACCACTGCGTGACCTCGGCGAGCCGCTCGGCCCCGGCCAGGTGCGCCCCGAGGTGCACCGCCGAGAGCAGCAGGAACGCCCCGGCCGCGAGCGCCGCGGGGCGCCGCCTCAGGAGGGTGGACGGGACGGGGGCGTGCGAGACGCGCGAGATCGAGGCAACCACGGTGTTCCCTTTCGAGGCGAGGGGCACCCGGGTCGCGGGTGTCCCAGCAGCGTGGCACCGTTGCCACGCCGGGCTGGGAACACGGTAGAGCCTCAGAGCTCGATCGAGTACATCCGTGAGCCGTCCTTCTTCTCGTAGCCGAGGCTCGCGTAGAGCCCGTGCGCACCCGAGGGGTTCTCGGTGTCGACGTCGAGCTCGGCGTAGTCGATGCCGCTCGCCCGGTACGCCGCCATGCCCGCGCTGAGCAGCGCGACCGCGATCTTGCGTCCGCGG
Organism: Oerskovia paurometabola; assembly: GCF_016907365.1. Lineage (NCBI taxonomy): Bacteria > Bacillati > Actinomycetota > Actinomycetes > Micrococcales > Cellulomonadaceae > Oerskovia > Oerskovia paurometabola. The sequence goes on from NZ_JAFBBV010000001.1 coordinate 2,552,158, forward strand.
TAGGCCCGGCGCACGCCCAAGGTCTCGGTGTAGCCGCTCGAGTAGCCCTGCACGGGCCAGTCGTGCTCGTAGCGTCCCGACAGCAGGTACCCGGCCACGACCGGACCTGCGCCCGTGCTCCCGGCGGGAGCGACGTCGTCGGGCAGGCTGCCCTCGCCGGGCGAGCCGTCCACGGATGCGGGCGAGTCGTCCACGACGAGGACGCTCCACCCGGGGGCGAACATGCTGCGCCCGTGCACCCAGGACTCGGGCGTCGCGGGCTCGCTGCCCCAGTGGTCGCGGAACGCGTCGTTGTGCGCGAGGCGCGTGGCCTCGTCGAGCTCGGGCGACCACGGCACGAGGCGCAGCCCCTCGCCCAGCGTGACCTCCGGCACCGGGAGCGACAGGTCGCGCCGCAGGTTCGAGTAGAAGCGGTTCGCGGTGAAGCCCGCGGCCTCGAAGAGGCGGCACTCGAGCGCGTCGTCGTCCTGGGCGTAGCCCGCGATGCGCGCGGGCAGCTCCTTGCCCGAGGCCGCGAGGAGCTGACGAGCGCGCGCCGTCGACCAGGCGATGACCTGGCGACCGACGCCCCGGCCTCGCCACTGCGGATGCACGGCGCCCTGGACGAACGCGCGCACGACCGTCGTGTCCCCGGGGCGGGTCTCGACGGACGCGTACGCGCGTGGCTCACCGTCGGCGTCGAGCCCGACGAGGGTGTCGCGGGGCAGGTCGCGCCAGTCGCCCTCGAAGATCTCCTCGGTCTCCTCGAGCGCGGTGCGGTACGGGTGCTGGTCGTGCTCCTCGACGGCCGCGATCAGGCCGAAGAGCGCAGGCGTGTCCTCGACGGTCAGTGGCCGCCACGTGAGCCCCTCGACGTGCGGGACGGGCACGACGTCGGGCGCGGCGACGCGCTCCGCGATCGGGGCGAGGGGCTGACGGGCGGAGGGTGCTGAGCTCATGGGCACCACGCTAGGGTCGCGCGCCGGACGCGGCACCCTGTTTTTCCGGACGTCCCGGCGGCACGCGCTCCCCCGGCGTTACAGTTCCGTCCATGTCCCACGACGCCGCCGACGCCCGATCCGCCGCCTTCGCCGAGGCCCTGCGCACCCGCGTCGTCGTGGCCGACGGCGCGATGGGCACCATGATCCAGGAGCAGGACCCGAGCCTCGAGGACTACCAGCAGCTCGAGGGCTGCAACGAGATCCTCAACGTCTCGCGCCCCGACATCATCGCGGCCGTGCACGACGCCTATCTCGCGGTCGGCGTCGACTGCGTCGAGACCAACACGTTCGGCGCCAACTGGTCCAACCTGTCGGACTACGACATCGAGGACCGCATCCGCGAGCTCGCCGCCGCGGGCGCACGCATCGCCCGCGAGCGCGCCGACGCGTGGTCGACCCCCGAGCAGCCGCGCTGGGTCCTGGGCTCCATGGGCCCCGGGACCAAGCTGCCGAGCCTGGGGCACACGACGTACGCGAACCTGCGCGACACGTTCGCCGAGCAGGCTGCGGGACTGCTCGACGGCGGCGTCGACGCGATCCTGGTCGAGACCAGCCAGGACCTGCTCCAGGCCAAGGCCGCCGTCAACGGCTCGCGCTCCGCGATGCGCGACGTCGGGCGCTCGGTGCCGGTCATCGTGCAGGTGACGGTCGAGACCACGGGCACCATGCTCATGGGCTCGGAGATCGGCGCGGCGCTGACCACGCTCCAGTCGCTCGGCGTCGACGCGATCGGCCTCAACTGCGCCACGGGACCCGCCGAGATGAGCGAGCACCTGCGCCACCTGTCCAAGCACGCCGAGATCCCCGTGACGTGCATGCCCAACGCTGGCCTGCCCGTGCTGGGCAAGAACGGCGCCTCCTACCCGCTCACGCCGAGCGAGCTCGCCGCGGCGCACGCCCAGTTCGTCACCGAGTTCGGACTGGGCCTCGTGGGCGGGTGCTGCGGCACCACGCCCGAGCACCTGCGCCAGGTCGTCGAGGCCGTCCGCGCCCGGCCCGTCACCCCGCGCAGCCCCGCGCGCGAGGTCGGCGTCGCGAGCCTGTACTCGCACGTCGACTTCGACCAGGACGCCTCGTTCCTCGCGATCGGCGAGCGGACCAACGCCAACGGGTCCAAGGCGTTCCGCGAGGCCATGCTGGCCGAGAACTGGGACGAGTGCGTCGCGATCGCGCGCGCCCAGACACGCGACGGCGCCCACCTGCTGGACGTGTGCATCGACTACGTGGGGCGCGACGGCGTCGCGGACGCCCGCGCGGTCGTCTCGCGGCTCGCGAGCGCCTCGACGCTGCCGCTCGTGATCGACTCGACCGAGCCGCCCGTGATCCAGGCGGGGCTCGAGCTCATCGGCGGGCGCGCCGTCGTGAACTCGGTGAACTTCGAGGACGGCGACGGTCCGACGTCGCGCTACGCGCGGATCATGCCGCTCGTCAAGGAGCACGGCGCCGCGGTCATCGCCCTGACGATCGACGAGGACGGCCAGGCCCGCACGGCCGAGACCAAGGTCGCGATCGCCTCGCGTCTCATCGACGACCTCGTGGGCACCTGGGGCATGCGCATCGAGGACATCGTCGTCGACACCCTGACCTTCCCCATCGCGACCGGGCAGGAGGAGACGCGACGCGACGCGATCGAGACCATCGAGGCGATCCACGCGCTCAAGGCCGCCTACCCGGGCGTGCACACCACGCTCGGCGTCTCCAACGTGTCGTTCGGGCTCAACCCCGCCGCGCGCGTCGTCCTCAACTCGGTGTTCCTGCACGAGGCCGTGGAGGCCGGGCTCGACTCCGCGATCGTGCACGCGGCCAAGATCCTGCCGCTCGCGAAGATCCCCGACGAGCAGCGCCAGGCCGCGCTCGACCTCGTGTGGGACCGCCGCGAGTTCGACGCCGAGGGGAACATGACGGTCGACCCCCTGGCCCGCCTGCTCGACCTGTTCGCCGGCGTCGACTCGGCGTCGCTCAAGGACGCCCGCGCGGCCGAGATGGCGGCCCTGCCCCTGGGCGAGCGCCTCGAGCGACGCATCGTCGACGGCGAGCTCAAGGGGCTCGACACCGACCTCCAGGCCGCGCTCGACGAGGGCTGGAAGGCCCTCGACATCGTCAACGACCACCTGCTCGAAGGCATGAAGGTCGTGGGCGAGCTGTTCGGCAAGGGCGAGATGCAGCTCCCGTTCGTGCTGCAGTCGGCCGAGGCCATGAAGACCGCCGTGGCCTACCTCGAACCGCACATGGAGAAGTCCGAGGACGCGAGCGGCCGGTCCAAGGGCACCATCGTGATCGGCACCGTGCGCGGCGACGTGCACGACATCGGCAAGAACCTCGTCGACATCATCCTGACCAACAACGGCTACACCGTGGTCAACATCGGCATCAAGCAGCCCATCGCCGCGATGATCGAGGCCGCCGAGGCCCACGACGCCGACGTGATCGGCATGAGCGGGCTGCTCGTGAAGTCGACCGTCGTCATGAAGGAGAACCTCGAGGAGCTCAACGCCCGCGGGTACGCGCAGCGCTGGCCCGTCCTGCTGGGCGGCGCGGCCCTGACGCGCACGTACGTCGAGGACGACCTCGCCGACGTCTACCAGGGCGAGGTCCGCTACGCGCGTGACGCGTTCGAGGGCCTGCGACTCATGGAACCGCTCGTCCGCGTGGCGCGGGGAGAGGCGCGCGACGCCGTCGGGCTGCCTCCCCTCAAGAAGCGCCGGCACGCGACCGTGACCGTGACGCAGACGCCCGAGGAGGACCTGCCCGCCCGCTCCGACGTCGGGGCCGACAACCTGGTCCCCGACCCGCCCTTCTGGGGGACGCGCATCGTCAAGGGCATCCAGCTCGCCGACTACGCGGCGTTCCTCGACGAGCGCGCGACGTTCATGGGGCAGTGGGGTCTCAAGCCGGGGCGCTCGTCCGGTGCGGAAGGCGCGGCCGGGGCGTCGTACGAGGAGCTCGTCGAGACCGAGGGGCGCCCGCGCCTCAACGCGTGGCTCGAGCAGATCCGCACCGACGGGATCGTCGACCCGTCCGTGATCTACGGGTACTTCCCGGTCTGGTCGGAGGGCAACGACGTGGTCGTCGGGCACCACGACGGGCCCGACGGCGGCTCGGGCGGTCCGGTGGGGACCGAGCGGTTGCGCTTCACGTTCCCCCGGCAACGGCGCGACCGTCACCTGTGCCTCGCGGACTTCGTCAAGCCGCGCTCGTGGGTCGAGGAGACCGGGCGCTACGACGTCCTGCCCGTCCAGCTCGTGACCATGGGCGACACCGTCGACGTGCACACGGCCAAGCTGTTCTCGGCCAACAAGTACCGCGAGTACATGGAGCTGCACGGCCTGTCCGTGCAGCTCACCGAGGCGCTCGCCGAGATGTGGCACTCCCGCGTGCGCTCCGAGCTGGGGTTCGCGGGCGAGGAGCCCGACGACGTCCAAGGGATGTTCGACCTGAAGTACCGCGGGGCGAGGTTCTCGTTGGGGTACCCGGCGTGCCCCGACATGGAGGACCGCCGCAAGGTCGTCGAGCTGCTGAAGCCCGAGCGGGCGGGTGTGGTGCTGTCCGACGAGCTACAGCTGCACCCGGAGCAGTCGACAGATGCGTTCGTGTTCCACCACGCTGAGGCGAAGTACTTCTCGGTGTAGCACCCGTGGCACATGCCTCAGATCGGACACGTCGTCGCTCCACACCGGGCAGTGCCGTGCCGTCGCCGTGTCGCAGCAGCCTGGGTCTCGCGTGCTACCCGTGAGAGACCGAGGTCGGTGAGCGAGCGGACCGCAGGTCCAGCACGAGCCGGGGCGTGCGACGCTGCCGAACGCCGGTCAGGAACTGCCGCACCGGATAGGCCAGGCGAACCACGAAGTAGTTGACGTACTCGACGGCCCCGAAGAGCCAGACCCCGGCCACCATCAAGCCCACGGCCACGTCATCGGGCCACCACACGATGATCCCGATCAAGCCCACCACCAAGGCACCGGCCGTGAGGACGCGAAGAGCGCGGTAGGTGAGGGCTACGGTCGGCGGCATCGGCGCCCGCCCTACCCAGGTACGCGCCAGAAGCCAGTAGACGCCCGCCTGCACGAGGACCACGAGCAGAGGGACGAGCGCTGACCACATCGCCGACCGGTCGCCCGGTTCGGTGAGCCAAGGCGTCACGATGGTCAGGGCGACCGCGGCGAAGATTCCCGCGGCGGCAAGCTCACCGGTCCCGAGTCGCACGTAGGTGCTTCGCAGCTCGTCCCGTCGGCGCTCCAGCATTCGGGCACCGTATCAGCGGATCTACGGGCGAGGGCGGTCCTCGACCGGCCCGCGTGCTCCCGCCGGTGCAGGCGACGCCTCGTGGGCACCACGGGCTCGCTCCGATGAGTTCTCCCCCGCCCCCCGGTCTACCCCCATGACCCTGCCACCGACCCACCGGAGCATCTCATGGGATCGATCGAGATCGAGCTGTTCACGACCCTGGACCTCGTCGGGCAGGCGCCCGGCGGGCCTGACGAGGATCCCATCGGGTTCCCCTTCGGCGGCTGGCAGGCGCCCCTGCTGGACGACGTCGCCGGGGAGCAGGTCGCCGCCGCTTACGAGGGCACCGACGCCCTCTTGCTCGGCCGCCGCACGTACGACATCTTCGCCGCCTACTGGCCCCACCAGGAGGGCGGCCAGGACGACGGCTTCGCCGCGCTCTTCAACCGCATCCCCAAGTACGTCGCCTCGCGGGGCAAGCCGGACCTCTCCTGGGCCGGGTCCGCGCAGCTCGGCCCCGACCTCGCCGCCGCGGTGCGGGAGATCCGCGACCGGCACGAGCACGTCAAGGTCGTCGGCAGCCTCGGCCTGGTGCAGACGCTCCTGCGCGAGAAGCTCTTCGACCGCCTCGACCTGTGGGTGCACCCCATCGTCCTCGGCGTCGGGAAGTCGGTGTTCGACGGCGGCGCCGTGCCCACCAACCTCACCCTCCTCGAACCGCCCGTCGCCAGCCCTGCGGGCACCGTGCTGCTGCGTTACGGTCTAGCCGACGGCACGCCCTCGACGGGCGACATGGCGGCCGCAGACCGCGGCGTCGACCGGCAGGCCGAGCCGAACACCTGAGACAGGAGCACTCATGACCGTCCAGAGGCTCGACAACGTCGGCATCGTCGTCGACGACCTCGACGCGGCAGTGGCGTTCTTCGTCGAGCTCGGGCTGGAGCTCGAGGGCAGGGCGCCCATCGAAGGCGCCTGGGCGGGGGACGTCGTCGGGCTCGACGGGATGCGGTCGGAGATCGCGACGATGCGCGTGCCCGACGGTCCTGGCCGGCTCGAGCTCAGCACCTACCACTCCCCTGCGGCCGTGGACGTCGGCCTGGGCCGTGCACCGTCGAACACCTTGGGCTCGCACCGCGTGATGTTCGCGGTCGACGACATCGACGACACGGTCGAACGGCTGCGGGGGCACGGAGCCATGCTCGTCGGCCAGATCGTGCGGTACGAGGACGCCTACCGGCTCTGCTACCTCCGCGGACCGGAGGGGATCATCGTCGCGCTGGCCGAACAGCTCGGGTGACCGCAGGGCTCGTGGTCGTCGCCCTCGCTGTCCGACGACGTCACCCTCGCCGCCGGATTCCGTCACCCTCGGCATCGGGTTGCGTCACCCGCGACGGGTCCCGGCGTCACCATCGGCGGCGCGTCACCATCGGCGGTGCAGAACCGCGCGCAGCCAGGAATTCGCCTGACGTGACCGCCGTCACCTTCGTACACTGCGAGGCATGGCATCCCGCATCAGTGAGCTCGTCCTCGACTGCGCCGACCCCGAGCTGCTCGCGCGGTTCTGGAGCGGAGTCCTCGGCTACGTCGAGCTCGGGCGGGAGGACGGGGCGATCGAGATCGGCCCGGCCGACGTCGGGTTCGGCGGCCTCCAGCCGACCATCGTCCTGAGCCCGAGCGACGACCCGAAGACGGGCAAGCTCCCCCTGCACATCGACGTCAACGCGACCGACCGGGACCAGGACGCCGAGCTCGAACGCCTGCTCGCCCTGGGCGCGCGCCGCGCGGACATCGGGCAGACGGGCGACGAGTCGTGGCACGTGCTCGCCGACCCCGAGGGCAACGAGTTCTGCCTCCTGCGCAAGCGCCTCGACCCCTGACGACAGCAGCGCACGCAGGGGCTCACGCCGCCTGTGGCACCGCCGCGAGCCCGTGCGACCGTTCGAGCCGCTCCACGAGCAGCGTCCCGGCAGCCACGACGGGCAGCAGCACGAGGTTGCCGATCAGCATGGTGCGCAGGAACGGCAGGCCGGCGACGTAGCTGGCCACGAGCCCGTCGACCCCGGCCGGGTACCAGACGCCGCGCCCCTGGAACCAGACGCCGAAGTTGGTCCAGAGGAAGAACCACAGCGACCCGCCCACGCCCAGCCCGGCCGCAGCGCCGACACGGCCCCACCCGGAGGTGTTGCGGGTCAGCAGCGCCGCGAGCCCGATGACGAGCCACGCGCTCCACGTGAACAGCGCGATCGACGTGTTGCCGAGCACCAGGTCGGACACGACGGCGACGAGCAGCGGGGCCAGGAACGCCAGGCGGTGGCGTACGAGGACCGCGGCCGCGAACGCCGCGGACGTCACGAGCTCGAGGTTCGGCGGGGCGCCGATCTCCGCGCGCACGAGGCGGAAGACGACGGCGAGCGCCACGACCGCTACCGCGATCGCGGGGCGCCACCAGCGCGTCAGGAGGTGAACTTCTCGAGCTTCCACGTGATCTCGTCTCCCGTCTCCGTCACGAGCGACCCGGCGCCGACCTGGGCCATCTCACCGTTCACGTACAGCGCCCAGAACTCGCCGGCCGGGTCCGCGGCGACGCCGCCGATGCCCGTCACGAACGCCATGTCGCCCTCGCCCTGGACCGTCGCGCTCGGGTCGGCCGCGAGCAGCAGCTCGAGCGCCGTCTTCCCCGCGACGCCCTCGTAGGAGAGCTCGGAGTCGTCAGCGCCGTCGGTCGAGTTGTCGGGGGCGTCGGACGCGTCGTCGTCAGCAGCGACCGACGACGACGCCGAGGTGTCGTCCGCCGGGGCGTCGTCGGTCGCACCGCAACCGGCGAGGAGGCCGACGGCGAGCAGGAGCGACGCGAGGGCGGTCAGCGAGCGCGCCGGGGTGGCACGAAGAGTCTGGGGGTTCACACCGTGAAGTCTACGAACGAGCCCGCGACCAGGCTCCGGGTGCCCAGCAGACGGGACGTCACGCGTCGATCCGCGCCCGGTCCAGGCCCGCGGCGCCCGCGATGATGAAGTCCTTGCGCGGGGCGACGTCCGACCCCATGAGGAGCTCGAACACCCGCTCGGCGGACTCCGCGTGCTCGGCGGTGACACGGCGCAGCGTGCGGTGGCGCGGATCCATGGTGGTCTCCGCGAGCTGGTCGGCGTCCATCTCCCCGAGGCCCTTGTAGCGCTGGATGTCGTCCTTGTAGCGCTTGCCCGACTTGTCGAGCTTCTTGAGGACGTCGCGCAGCTCTGCCTCGGAGTACGTGTAGATGTACTCGTTCTTGCGCGAGCCCGCGCCGATGACCTCGACGCGGTGCAACGGTGGCACGGCCGCGTAGACCCGGCCCGCGTCCACGAGGGGGCGCATGTACCGGAAGAAGAGCGTGAGCAGGAGCGTGCGGATGTGCGCACCGTCGACGTCGGCGTCCGTCATGAGGACGACCTTGCCGTAGCGCGCGCCCTCGAGGTCGAAGGACCGGCCCGAGCCCGCCCCGATGACCTGGATGATGGCGGCGCACTCGGCGTTGCGGAGCATGTCCGTGACCGAGGCCTTCTGGACGTTGAGGATCTTGCCGCGGATGGGTAGCAGCGCCTGGAAGTCGGAGCTGCGGGCGAGCTTGGCGGTACCGAGCGCCGAGTCGCCCTCGACGATGAAGAGCTCGCTGCGCTCGACGTCGTCGCTGCGGCAGTCCGCGAGCTTGGACGGCAGCGAGGAGGTCTCGAGCGCGTTCTTGCGGCGCGAGATCTCCTTCTGCTTGCGCGCGGTGATGCGCGCGCGCATCTCGGCGACGACCTTGTCGAGGAGCAGCGAGGCCTGCGTCTTCTCGTCGCGCTTTGTCGAGGTCAGCATGGCGCCGAGCTGCTGCTCGATGACGCGGGCCACGATGGCGCGCACGGGGGCCGTGCCGAGGACCTCCTTGGTCTGTCCCTCGAACTGCGGCTCCGCCAGGCGAACGGTCAGCACGGCCGTGAGACCCGCGAGGACGTCGTCCTTCTCGATGCGCTCCGAGGCGTCCTTCGTGGACACCTTGAGGCGACGGGCGTTGGTCTCGACCCCCTTGCGCAGGATCTTGAGCAGCCCGGCCTCGAAGCCTGCGAGGTGCGAACCGCCCTTGGGCGTCGAGATGATGTTGACGAAGGTCCGCAGCTCGGTGTCGTAGCCCGTGCCCCAGCGCAGCGCCACGTCGACCTCGCAGTCGCGCGTGACCTCCTGCGGGGTCAGGTGCCCGCGGTCGTCGAGGACGGGCACGGTCTCCTTGAACGTGCCCGAGCCCGTCAGGTGCCACGTCGCGGTGACGGCCGGGTCGGGCGCGAGGAAGTCGACGAAGTCGACCGTGCCGCCCGAGTGCTGGAAGCTCTCCTCGACCGGACCGTCGGCGCCCGGTGTGCCCGCCAGGCCGCGCTCGTCGCGGAGCGTGATCTTGAGGCCGGGCACGAGGAACGTCGTCTGGCGGGCGCGGGTCACGAGCTCGTCGTAGGAGAACACCGCGGTCTTGGGGAAGACCTGGCGGTCCGCCCAGTAGCGCACGCGCGTGCCCGTCCTGCCTCGCGGGGCCTTGCCGACCACGGCCAGCTCGGAGCGCTCGACGAACGGCGTGAACGCCGCGTCGGGGTCAGGCCCGGTCTTGGGGTCGGCGAACACTCCGGGCTCGCCGCGGTGGAACGTCATGCGGTAGGTCTTGGAGCCGCGGTCCACCTCGACGTCGAGGCGCGAGGACAGGGCGTTGACGACCGAGGCGCCCACGCCGTGCAGGCCGCCCGACGCCGTGTACGAGCCGCCGCCGAACTTGCCGCCCGCGTGCAGCTTGGTGAAGACGACCTCGACACCGCTGAGCCCCGTCTTGGGCTCGATGTCGACGGGGATGCCTCGCCCGTTGTCCTTGACGGTCACCGAGGTGTCGGCGTGCAGCACGACCTCGATCGCGTCGCAGTTGCCCGCGAGGGCCTCGTCGACCGAGTTGTCGATGATCTCCCACAGGCAGTGCATGAGTCCGCGCGAGTCGGTGGACCCGATGTACATGCCGGGCCGCTTGCGGACGGCCTCCAGGCCTTCGAGGACGGAGAGGTGCCGCGCGGTGTAGCTGGACTCAGAGGTGGTCGTCACGAAGGGAAAGCCTAGACGCTGCCACCCACAGGATCGGTCCGCCGGGCCGCAGCCGACCGGACCTCCACACGATCCCGACGTATTCCCGGAACCGTGCGGCTACGCGGGTAGCGAACCCGGGCCCTTTCGGTACGAGGAACTCGCCCCGAGGTGATTACATGGTCACGTGACTGCTACGACGACTCAACCGCTGACCGTGGCCGACCGTTGCGACCGCTGCGGCGCTCAGGCCTACGTGCGCGTGACCATGCCCAGTGGGGAGCTCCTCTTCTGCGCCCACCACGCGCGCGCGCACGCCGCTGCGTTCGCAGACATCGCCACGCACGTCCAGGACGAGACGGACCGCCTGCTCGCCGAGCACGGCGCCCGCTGACACGACCCGGCGCGCACTCGTAGCGCGCCGCACTCCTGAACCCCGACCGGTGCACGCCACCGGCCGGGGTTCTTTCGTCCCCGGCCAGGACCGCGGCGAGACGTCCTACCGAGCTGCGCCCCGCCGTCGGGCCGTCGCGTGCTGGAAACCCCGCCCGACGGCGCCACGCCCCTCCCGGCCCCGGTGCACTACCCGCGCAGGACCTGCGCGGGCGACGACGCGAGAAGGCCCGCACCCCGTCCGGGGTGCGGGCCTTCTCGGCACTGTGCGTGGCGACTGCCGGGCCGATCAGTCCAGGTAGTCGCGCAGGACCTGCGAGCGGCTCGGGTGACGCAGCTTCGACATGGTCTTGGACTCGATCTGACGGATGCGCTCACGCGTCACGCCGTAGACCTTGCCGATCTCGTCGAGCGTCTTGGGCTGCCCGTCGCTCAGGCCGAAGCGCATCGAGACGACGCCGGCCTCACGCTCGGAGAGCGTGTCGAGGACCTGGTGCAGCTGCTCCTGGAGCAGCGTGAAGCTCACGGCGTCTGCGGGGACGACGGCCTCGGAGTCCTCGATGAGGTCACCGAACTCGCTGTCACCGTCCTCACCGAGCGGCGTGTGCAGCGAGATGGGCTCGCGGCCGTACTTCTGGACCTCGACGACCTTCTCGGGGGTCATGTCGAGCTCCTTGGCGAGCTCCTCCGGGGTGGGCTCGCGGCCCAGGTCCTGGAGCATCTGGCGCTGCACGCGCGCCAGCTTGTTGATGACCTCGACCATGTGCACCGGGATACGGATGGTGCGGGCCTGGTCGGCCATGGCGCGCGTGATGGCCTGACGGATCCACCACGTGGCGTACGTCGAGAACTTGTAGCCCTTGGTGTAGTCGAACTTCTCGACCGCACGGATCAGACCCAGGTTTCCCTCCTGGATCAGGTCCAGGAACAGCATGCCGCGGCCCGTGTAGCGCTTGGCGAGCGAGACGACCAGACGCAGGTTGGCCTCGAGCAGGTGGTTCTTGGCCCGGCGCCCGTCCGAGGAGATCCACTCGAGCTCACGGCGCAGCTTGGGCTCGAACGTGTCGCCCGAGCTCAGGCGCTCCTCGGCGAACAGGCCGGCCTCGATGCGCTTGGCGAGCTCGACCTCCTGCTCGGCGTTCAGCAGCGCGACCTTGCCGATCTGCTTGAGGTAGTCCTTGACCGGGTCCGCGGTGGCACCCGCGGTCACGACCTGCTGGGCCGGGGCGTCGTCGTCGTCCGCGTCGGAGTAGACGAAGCCGCGCGACTCGTCGGGCTCCTCGCCCGGCTTGGCCGCGGGGGCTGCGGTCTCGGTCTCCTCGTCGGCCTCGACCAGGTCCTCGACCACGACCTCCTCGGAGTCCTCGTCGTCCTTGGCACCGCGCTTCTTGCGAGCGGCGGTCGCCTTGGGAGCGGCGGTCTTGGCGGTCGCGGCGCGCTTGCGGGTCGCGGGAGCCTTAGCGGCGGGCGCGGCGTCCTCGGCGGAGGCTGCCTCGGGAGCGGCGGCCGCCTCGGCGGCTGCTGCGGTGCGCGTCGTCGTGACGGCGCTCGCTCGCGGAGTCGTCGCCTTCTTGGTCGCGGGCTTCACGGCTCGCGACGTCGTCGTGGAGCGCGACGAGGTGGCCGCGGCGACCTTCGTCGCGACGGGGATCTCGACCTCGACACCGGCACCGGCCAGTGCGCGGAGCACGGCCTTCAGTCGCTTGGGGTCGCCGATCGTCGCGCTCTCGCAGGCGTTGCGGAAGCTCTCGGCGTCGACCCGACCGTTCTCACTCCCCTTGCGCAGGAGTTCCTGCAGGGCGGGGTGTTCGAACTCGTGCGGGAGAGCGGGGTTCTGTGAAGAGGGCGCCACAAACCGACCTTTCGGCAATCACTGGAGGGGCGTGCCCGGGAGATCGGAGGACTCTCGGATCATGTGCGGACACCTATATTGTACCGGCCGATCCGTCAACGGACGCCGTGAAGAGTGTTCCGACGCGGGTGAGTCGCCGCCGACAGGCCTGCGCACGTCCACCCCGCTGGGATGTCGTCCCCTGGTCAACGCCCCGGCGAGGCCGAAGATTCCCTCCTCAGGGGTTCCCGTCACACCTGGCGAGCGGGGCGCCGGCCCACCACACCGTTGTGGCAGGCCTCGCGACCGGTTCCGCGACGCGCGGACCGGCTCCGGACGTCAGGTGCGGACGGGCTTGACCGCGAGGACCGGGCAGGGCGCATCGAGCAGGATGCGCTGTGCGTTCGAGCCGAGGATCAGCTTGCCGACCGGGCTGCGTCGCCGCAGGCCGATCACGATGAGCTCGGCCTGGTGGGCCTCGGCGGTCCCCACCAGGTCCTCGGCGACCTCCCCCGTGCCGGTGACGACCCGGTGAGCCAGCCCCGCGGCGTCGAGAGGAGCCGTGATCCGGGCGATGTCCTCGATCCGCTCGCCCTCCTGCGTGGGCGAGGCCTGCCCGCCCTTGTCGCTCACGACCACCAGCAGCTCGCTCCGACGGGCGACGGCCTCGTCGACCGCGGTCGAGAGCGCCTCGCTCCCCTCGGGGGTGGACAGGTAACCGACAACGACTGTCATGGGATTCCTCCGTCATGCCTGGGCATGCCTGCTGGCGCGCGTGGAGCGGGTGGCGCTCGTGCCGCGATCCGGGACCACCCCGGCACGTGCGACGGTACCGGAACACCGATCCTCACGTCGCCCGTCGTGCTCGCCGATCCTGCCGGCGCGCCCACCCCGGGGCGAGCCCCGCCTCGAGCGCGCGCTCGACGAGCAGCGCCAACCGGTAGCCGGGGTCTGCGTCCAGGGCCGCCGCGAGCCGGTCGGTCGCGAGCACGCCGTCGCCGTCCCACCATGCGAGGAGCGCCAGGAGAGTCAGTGCGGGTGCTTGCCCACCGCGACGCCCGGCACCGGCGACGGCCTCGAGGACCTCCCGTGCGCAACGGGCCCGCAGGGGGTCGGGCGGCAGTCCTGCGTCAGGGTCGACGACGGCCGCGAGCGCCGCCGCAGTCCCGACCTCGACCTGCTCCCCCGCGACCGAGGTGGCCGTGAGGGAAGCGAGCTCGTCGTTGCCCGCGACGAACGAGAGCAGCACCGCGTCCCGGACGGGGACGCACTCGAGCGCGACCTCGAGACGTCCCAGGATCGTCGCCTGCACGGGAGCGGGGTGCGTCGACCGGCCGCCCGGGGCGCCCTGGGCGCCCTGGGCGAGCGCACGGCAGCGCTCCTCGACGTGCGCGGTCGCCGCACGCCATGCGTCGAGCCCTTCCTGGCGCCAGGCGGCGAGCGCGTCGTGGTCGTGCGTCGCGAGCGCGGCGTCCCGTCGGGCTCGCCAGCGGGCCGCGGCCCGGGACGCCCTGCGACGGGCCACGGCGTCGAGCACCGGGACGGCCGTGGCCTGCGCCCGGCTGGACGCCACCGTGGCCCCGGCGAGGACCATGTGCGCCCCGACCTCGGTGGACTCGATCTCCGCGAGCGGGCGCCCCCCGGGCGGGCAGCACCTCCTGTCCACGCAGTCGGCACCGTGGTAGCCGGTCCCCGTGACGACCCAGACCTCGGGCCGCCCGAGGAACCCCTCGGCGGCGTCGGTCCAGTGCTCGACCGCGGCACGCTCGCGCGCGGCGGGCGCACCGCCTGCGCGCAGGTCGACGTCGGCGTAGACCACGAGGACCGCACGGGTGGCACCGTCCGAGGAGAGGTGCGAGACGAGCGTCCTGGCCACCTGAGGACCGTGCTCGAGGTCCGCCAGGTCGTCGAGGTCCACCCGCGCGACGAGCCCGACCCTGCCGCGGGACGTGCGCAGGCTGACCAGGACGCCGCTGTCCTGCGGGCGGTAGCCGAGACGGAAGGGGATGTAGGCGAGGAGCTCTTGGGGGCCGCGAGCCCGGATCGTCGTTGTCATGCCGCTATCCCAGCGCCGTCGCACACCGTGCGAGCCGCGAGGGCGGCCCTGTGGACGACCGGATGGACTGTGGTCGGGCTCGGTGCCGCGCACTGACTACGGTGTGGGGGTGCGTCGCTCTTCACCTTCCTCCGGGACACCGTCCGTCCGCCTCCGCGCGGCACCGGTCGTCGTCGTCTCGGTCTGCGTCCTGGCCGGCGTGCTCGCGGGCTGCACGGCCCCGGCGGACAGGTCGCGCGAGCCGGGCCCCGGGGCCGGGACGTCGTCGTCGGACCCTGTCCTGCCGGTCGACGGGGCGGGGGCCCCCGAGACGCCCATGCCGACGTTCGACGACTCCTCGGTCGCGGGGTCGCTGGTCGAGGGCTTCCCCGCCGACGTCGTCCCCGTCCCGCCGGACGCCGAGGTCCTGGCCAGCTCCGCGGCGGACGTCGAGGGCCTTGCCCTGCGCCAGGTGACGCTCAACCTGTCCTCCCCCGCAGCCGTCCAGGAGATCCTGGACTTCTACGCGCAGTCGATGACCGCGGCAGGCTTCGCCGCGCTGCCCGGCAGCGTCCCCGGGGGTCTCAGCGGCCAGGTCGCCTTCAACCGGGCCACGGCCGACGGGGCGACCGAGACCCTGTCCGTCGGGGTCCTCGACACGACCGACGCACGCCTGGTCACGATCAGCGGCCAGGTCGTGCCGCCCGCGTGACCTAGGCTGCCCTCATGCCTGCCGACGCCCCCGCGCCCGCGCCCTCCCTGCCCGTCGACCGCGAGAACCTCCGTCCCGACGTCGACGCCGCCCTCCGCGCCTTCCTCGACGACCAGCGGGTCCACCTCGCGTCCCTCAGCGAGGACGCCGCGCCGCTGGCCGAGGCGACCGCGGCCCTCCTCACGGGGGGCAAGCGCCTGCGGGCCGCGTTCTGCTACTGGTCCTGGCGGGCACACGGCGGCCAGGTCGACGACGGCAGGCGGCCTGCCGCCGTCCGCACCGGCGCGGCGCTCGAGCTGTTCCAGGCCGCAGCGCTGTTCCACGACGACGTCATGGACAACTCGGACACCCGCCGCGGCGCCCCGGCGGCCCACCGGGCGTTCGCAGCCCGCCACCGCGAGGCCGGCTGGTCGGGCAGCGACGTCCAGTACGGCTCGTCGAGCGCGATCCTGCTCGGCGACCTGTGTCTCATCGCGAGCCAGGCCGAGATCCGTGCAGGGCTCGTCGGGCTCCCCGAGGACGTCGCGCTGCGCACCCGCGCGCTGTTCGACGACATGCAGACCGAGGTGACGGTCGGCCAGTACCTCGACGTGCTGGCACAGGCCGTCCCGTGGGGCGTCGACCTCGACGCCGACGAGGCGCGGGCCCGGGCCGTGATCCGTTCGAAGTCCGCCCGGTACAGCGTCGAGCACCCCCTCGCGCTCGGTGCGGCGATCGCCGGGGCCCCTGCCGAGGCCCTTGCCACGGTCCCCACGTACGGGCTGCCGCTGGGCGAGGCGTTCCAGCTGCGCGACGACGTGCTGGGGGTCTACGGCGACCCGTCGGTCACGGGCAAGCCCGCGGGCGACGACCTGCGCGAGGGAAAGCGCACCGTCCTCGTCTCACGGGCCCTGCGCACCGCGACCCCGACGCAGCGCGCGCTGCTCCTGGAGTCTCTCGGGGACCCCGACCTCGACCAGGACACGGTCGAGACCCTGCGCGGAGTCCTGGTCGAGACCGGCGCCGTGGACGCGGTCGAGCGCCTCATCGCCGACCTCACGGACGAGGCCTTCGCCGCGCTCGACGCGGCGGGCCTGGCCTCGCCCGGGACCGAGATGGTCGCCGAGCTCGCGCGCGCCGCCGTCCAGCGTTCGGCCTGAGGCGGGCGCTCGTCGTCGGGCGCAGCCCCCGGTGGGGGCCGCCCGTCGACGCGGCGACGACGTCAGAGCAGAGCCTGCGCCACGCGCCGGACCTCTGCCTTGCGACCGGCACGCAGGGCCGCCATGGGCGTGGTCCCCAGCGCCTCGTCGGGCGAGAAGAGCCACTCGAGGATCTCGACGTCCGAGTACCCGAAGTCGGTCAGCAGGGCGATCGTGCCCTGGAGCGACATGAGGACCACCTTGCGGCCCTCGTCGGGGTTCTCGGGCGCGGGCTTGGCGTTGGCAGGGTTGGCCAGGTGCGCCGGGACCACGAACGCCGCAGGGATCTGGAACGAGGAGCGCTCGCCGCGCTTGACGCCGACCACACGCCTGTCCTGGGCGATCTTGCGGGCCTGGGTCATGTCGGTGCCGAGCACCTCGGCGAGGTCGGGAAGGGTCAGCCACTCGGTCACGAGCGGCTCGAGGTCAGTCACGTCAGTCACGGGTCAAGCCTACGGGGCGCGCGGGCTCGCGCCCGCCGGGGCTTCGTCACGCTCCGTCCGCACGACCCGCACACCGCCCGAGCACGGCCTCACCTGTTCCGTGCGCCAGGACGCCTAGACTTCCGACGTGGCAACTATGACCTCTGATCCGTTCGTCGGCCGCCTGGTCGACGGGCGGTACCACGTCGTCTCCAGGATCGCGCGCGGCGGGATGGCGACCGTGTACCTGGCCGTGGACCGACGCCTCGACCGGGAGGTCGCGCTCAAGGTCATGCACCCGCACCTCGCGGAGGGCACCGACGGTGGAGAGTTCGTCGCACGCTTCCGGCGCGAGGCACGCGCCGCCGCGCGACTGGCCCACCCCGGTGTGGTCGCCGTGTACGACCAGGGGATCGACGGCGAGACCAGCTACCTGACCATGGAGTACGTGCCCGGCACGAACCTCCGCCACGTCCTGCAGGACGAGGGATCGCTCAGCGTGGGTCGCACGCTCGACCTGCTCGAGGAGATCCTGGACGCTCTCGCCGCAGCCCACCGCAAGGGGCTGGTCCACCGCGACGTCAAGCCCGAGAACGTGCTCCTCGACGAGTCGGGACGGGTCAAGGTCGCGGACTTCGGCCTCGCCCGCGCCGTCAGCGAGGGCGCGTCGACCGCGACGAGCACCATTCTCGGCACCGTGGCCTACCTCGGCCCCGAGCTCATCACGGCGGGCCGCTGCGACGCACGTACCGACGTGTACTCCGTGGGCGTGCTCGCGTACGAGATGCTCACGGGCCGGCACCCGTTCACGGGCGAGACGCCTCTTCAGATCGCGTTCCAGCACGTCAACTCCGACGTCCCGGCGCCGTCCGACCTCGAGCCGTGGATCCCTGCCGAGGTCGACGTGCTCGTGTGCGCCCTCGCGGCGCGCTCGCCGCAGGACCGACCGGTCGACGCCTCGGCTGCCCTCGCCCTGGTCCGCCAGACCCGGCAGGTGCTCGACCCCGCGGTGCTCGAACGGCGCTCGTCGACCGCGGCGCCGAGCACCGCCTCGGCGGCCGGCGCCAACCCGGCGCCGAGCGCCGGCTCCCCCGACACGGCCGTGCTCGGCGTCGCGACGGCGGCCCTCGTGGGCGCCCGCCCGGTCGTCGTCGACGCGGGCACGCAGCACACCCTCGCACTAGACCGCGACGCGCTCGCCGCGCACGGCGCCGGTCCCGACGACGGCGCGGGCGACGACCCGCTTCCCGGTCCTCGCCGCCGCCGCCGCGGCTGGTGGTGGGGTCTGGCGATCGTCCTGCTCCTCGTGGGCGCCGTCACGGGCGCCTCGTGGTGGTTCCTGAGCGGCCCGGGGGCCTACACGGTCGTGCCCGGCGGACTCGTCGGAGCCCCGCAGGCCGGGGCGCAGCAGACGCTCGTCGCGGTCGACCTCCGCAACGAGGTCACGGAGGCCTACGACGACACGTTCGCCGCGGGGACGGTCATCTCGACCGATCCCGAGGCGGGCAAGAAGGTCCGCAAGGACGGCACGGTGCATCTGCTGGTCTCGCTCGGCGTCAAGATGATCGAGATCCCCTCGGGCCTCGTGGGCAAGCCGCTCGACGAGGCCACCGAGGCGTTGAAGGACGCCGGCTTCGCCGTGGGCGACCCGGTCGACGCGTACAGCGACACGGTCCCGGCAGGGATCGTGACGGGCGTGTCCGAGCCCGAGGGCAGCTCCGTGGCCCACTCGACCGTCCCGGTGCTGACCGTCTCGCAGGGCCCTGCCCCCGTGACGGTCCCGCAGGTCGTGGGTGTCGAGAAGGATGCCGCGCTCGCGACCCTCACCGGCCTCGGCCTCGACCCGAGCTCGACCGACGACTACTCGGAGACCGTCGCCGCAGGCCTGGTCATCAGCCAGACCCCGGAGAACGGCACCGAGGGGCACCGGGGCGACAAGGTCGCGCTCGTGATCTCGCTCGGCCCGCCGCTGGTCGAGATCCCCAGCACGTACGGGCGCAACGTCACCGAGGCCGAGAAGATGCTCAAGGACGCGGGCTTCGCGGTCGAGATCCGGCACCCCCAGGGGATCAGCCCGCTCAACATCGTCTACGCGCAGGACCCGGCGGGAGGCTCGGGAAAGACCGCGCCCAAGGGGTCGACGATCGTCATCAACGTCTTCTGACCGGGCCGAACCGCTCTCCCCCACCACGGCGCAGCCCGACGGCGGCGCACCTGCAGGTGCGCCGCCGTCGGGCTGCGTGGGGTCGAGCTGCGGAGGACCTGCCCGCGGGAGGGCACCGGCTCAGCGGGCCTGGAGCATCTCCGCGACCTGGAACGCCATCTCGAGCGACTGCTGGTGGTTCAGGCGCGGGTCCACGAGGGTCTCGTAGCGCAGGGCGAGGCCCGCGTCGTCGATCTCCTCGCTGCCGCCGAGCACCTCGGTCACGTCGTCACCGGTCAGCTCGACGTGCAGGCCACCGGGCACCGTGCCGAGAGCGCGATGGACCTCGAAGAAGCCGCGCACCTCGTCCAGGACGTCCTCGAGGCGGCGGGTCTTGTAGCCGCTGGCCGACGTGATGGTGTTGCCGTGCATGGGGTCCGTGACCCACGTGACCGGGGCACCGGACTCGCGCACGGCCTCGACGAGCGCGGGCAGCGCGTCGCGGATCTTGCCCGCGCCCATGCGCGTGATGAACGTCAGCCGGCCCGGGACCGCGTCCGGGTTGAGCTTGTCGATCAGGCGCAGCGCGTCGTCGGGGGCCGTGGTCGGACCGAGCTTGACCCCGATCGGGTTGGCCACGCGCGACAGGAAGTCGACGTGCGCGCCGTCGAGCTGGCGCGTCCGCTCCCCGATCCACAGGAAGTGGCCCGAGGTGTCGTAGGCGTCGCCCGAGCGCGAGTCGATGCGCGTGAGCGAGCGCTCGTAGTCGAGGATGAGCGCCTCGTGGCTCACGAAGAACTCCACCGTGCGCAGCGCGTCGAAGTCGACGCCGCACGCCTTCATGAAGCGGATCGCGCGGTCGATCTCCGCGGCCGTGCTCTCGTAGCGCGCGTAGGCGGGGTTGCGCATGAAGCCGCGGTTCCACTCGTGCACCTGGCGCAGGTCGGCGAAGCCGCCGCCGGTGAACGCCCGGACCACGTTGAGCGTGGCCGAGGAGATCCGGTAGGCCTGCATCAGGCGCTCGGGGTCCGGCACGCGGTCCTCGGGGGTGAACGCGTGCCCGTTGACCATGTCGCCCCGGTATGCGGGCAGCGTCACGCCCTCGCGCGTCTCGTCGTTCGAGCTGCGCGGCTTGGCGTACTGCCCCGCGAGCCGGCCCATCTTCACGACGGGCATGCTCGCGCCGTGCGTGAGGATCACGGCCATCTGCAGGATGGTGCGCACCTTGTTGCGGATGCGCAGGGCGTTCGCGTCCGCGAACGTCTCGGCGCAGTCGCCGCCCTGCAGGAGGAAGGCCTCGCCCCGGCCCGCGGCGGCGAGCCGCGAGCGCAGGGTGTCGGCCTCGGTGGGGACCACGAGCGGCGCGGAGGCCGCGAGCCGCGCGGACACGTCCGCGAGGGCCGCGGCGTCGGGCCACGTGGGTTGCTGCTGCGCGACGAGGGAACGGAACGCGTCCAGTCCCTGGCTGATCTCCGCGCCGGTCGTGGTCGCCATCAGCGGATCAGTGCTCCGCGGGTGCAGCCGGCACGAGCGGCTGGCCGATCTCGCCCAGCAGGTCGCCGAACCACGGCTGCGAGACGTCGAACGCCTTGCCGCCGGCGATGCGCGGGAACTCGATCGCGCGCAGGCGGTCGCCGTTCTCCTCGTCGTGGCCGATCACGCCCGACTCGCCCTTGAACGCGCAGTCGACCGCGAGGTCCGTCATCGACTTGATGAGGCGCAGGTCCTCGGCGTTCGCGGCAGCGGCGCGCGAGTAGTAGCCCGACTTCTGGACCATGGTCTTCTCGGCGCCGAGCTTCTCCGCGAACTGCTTGGCGAACCAGGCACCCGGGTTGATGGTGTCGAGCTTGACGTGGCCGAACGGGTCGCGCTCGACCGTCTCGCCCGACGCCTCGAGCTGCGCGACGATCTCGTTCATGCCGGCACCCTCGGACAGGAAGATGTTGACGTTGCCGACCTCGTCCATGACGGTACGCAGGCGCGCGGCCTCGGCCTCGATGTCGAGCGCGAGCTCGGGCACGAAGACCGCGTGGATGTCCCACCGCTCCTTGGTCAGGCCGATGCCCGGGACCCACTCCTGCGTGTCGAGCCACTTGCGGTACTCGGCGGCCGAGGCGGCGGTCAGCCAGCCGCAGTGACGGCCCATGACCTCGTGCACGATCAGCATGCGGGGGCCCGAGCGGTGCTCGCCGATGATGTTGCGCGCGAACCCGGCGGCCTCCTCGGCCGCGGTCCACGCGCCGAGGGACTGACGGATCGGGATCACGTCGTTGTCGATCGTCTTGGGCAGGCCCACGACCGTGAGCTCGTAGTCGTTCTCGTGGAGGTAGGCCGCGAGGTCTGCCGCCGTGGTGTTCGTGTCGTCGCCGCCGATGGTGTGCAGGACGTCGACGCCGTCGGCCTTGAGCTGCTCCGCGGCGACCTGCAGCGGGTCCTGGCCCTCCTGGACGAGGCCGCGCTTGACGCAGTCCTTCGCGTTGGTGAGCTTCACGCGCGAGTTGCCGATCGGCGAGCCGCCGAAGCGGTGCAGGACGCCCGCCTTCTTGCGGGTCTCGGCGTCCACGACGATCTTGGTGCCGGTCAGCAGGCCGTGGTAGCCGTGCTGGTAGGCGATGATCTCGACCTCGGGGGCGAGCTCGGTGTAGCGCTCGATCAGGCCACCCACGGCGGAGGACAGGCACGGGGCGAACCCGCCGGCCGTCAGGAGTGCGACGCGACGGACCTGCCGACGATCAGACATAGCAAAGGAGCCTCTCGTTGAAGGATGCCGCCGTGCCTGCGTCGTTCGACGCCGGGGATCACCCGGGGCAGCGGGACGGCCTGCTCCCTCAGTCTACTGACGGCGCGGGCTCTTCCTGCGGCGGTTCCGGAACCTGGACGTCCGGGACCGGCCTGCCACCAGGGGCTGCGGGCGAGGCCGGGGGTGTGGTAGCGGCGGGCCCGGCGGCGAGGCGCGCCTTGGCCGTCGCGGCGTAGATGTCGACGTACTCCTGGCCCGACAGGCTCATGATCGCGTACATGATCTCGTCGGCGACCGAGCGCAGGATGAAGCGGTCGTTCTCCATGCCCTGGTAGCGGCTGAAGTCGAGCGGCTCGCCGATCACGATCCCGATGCGCATGGGCTTGGGGATGACCTTGCCGATGGGCTGTGCGATGTTGGTGCCGATCATCGCGACGGGGACCACGGGCGCTCCGGACTCGAGCGCGAGCCGCGCCACGCCGGTCTTGCCGCGGTACAGGCGCCCGTCGGGGCTGCGCGTGCCCTCGGGGTAGATGCCGAACAGCTCGCCCTCGCCGAGGACGCGCAGGCCCGTGGTGAGCGCGGCCTCGCTGGCCTTGCCGCCCGCGCGGTCCACCGGGATGGTCCCCACGCCGCGCATGAACCCGGCCGTCAGACGCCCTTTGATCCCCTTGCCCGTGAAGTAGTCGGACTTGCCGAGGAACTGCACCTTGCGGTTCAGCACGAGAGGCAGGATGAACGAGTCGATGACCGCGAGGTGGTTGCTCGCGAGGATCGCGCCGCCCTCGTCGGGGACGTTCTCGATACCGCGCGTCCACGGACGGTAGAGCAGCCGGAGCAGGGGGCCGACCATCACCTGCTTCATGAACCAGTAGAACAACGTTCCTCCTTGGTGGCCCTCGCGAACACGAGGCGCTCTTCCGACTCTAGAGTGAACCCCATGGCCGCACCGAATGCAGGACCGCAGGGTGAGAACGACGGGAAGGACGACGCGACCGACCCGACCGACGGTGGATCGACCGACGGGTCGAGCACTCCCCACGACGACCTTCCCGACGTCGACGCCCGCTGGGCCGACATCGTCGCGGACCTCTCGGACGTGTCCGCAGCGGCGGAGTCCGCGGCCGCGGAGTCCGCCGCCGGCACGGACCGTACGGCGCCCTCCGGTCCGCGCGACCTGCACGAGACCTTCCCCGTCGCCCCCTGGGTCCAGGCTCCGGGGCCTCGGGACTGGCCGACGACGCCCGAGGTCGAGGACCTCGAGGACGCCGAGAGCCACTTCACTCCCCCGGACCCTGAGATCGGGATGGGACGCGACCCGCTCATGACCATGGCCTGGGGCCTCGTCGCGGGCATCCCGGTCCTGCTGCTCGTCGGCATGGTCGTGCTCCGACCTTTCCCGACGATCGTCGCGCAGGTCGCGGGCGGGCTCTTCCTCGCCGGCCTGGCCGTGCTGCTCTGGCGCATGCCGCACCGCCGCGAGGACGACCACGCGGGTCCGGGCGCCGTCGTCTGAGGGTGCGGCGCCGTCGGGCCCGAGGGGCGCGACCGGCGGGACGCCCTGCCCTGCCCGACGACGTCGCTCCCCGCGCGCAGCACGGCCCCGGCCTCACGTGGAGGGCGGGGCCGTGGCCGGGCGGGGCGACTAGCTGCGGGCGAGGTCCGCCGCGCCGACGATGCCGGCCTCGTTGCCCTGCTGGGCGAGGTCGATCTGCGCCTCGGGACGGTGGCCGCGGGCCGAGAGCTGGTCCGCGAAGGCCTTGCGGACCGGCTGGAGCAGCAGGTCGCCCGCCGCACCCACGCCGCCGCCGATCACGATGAGCTCGGGGTCGAGCAGCGCCGTGACCGACGCGGCCCCCTCGCCGATCCAGCGGCCCAGGGTCGCGAGCAGCTCGATCGCGAGCTCGTCGCCCGCCTGCGCGGCCTGCGTGATCTGGGGACCGTTGAGCTTGGACGGGTCGCCGCCCGCGAGCTCGAGGAGGGCACCCGCACGGTCGGGCTGGGCGATGAGCGCGGCCTGGCCGTCGCGCACGAGAGCGCTCCCGGAGGCGTACTGCTCCCAGCAGCCCTCGTGGCCGCAGCCGCAGTAGTGACCGCCGGGCACGACGCGCATGTGGCCGACCTCGGCCGCCACGCCCCAGCGCCCGCGCACGAGCTTGCGGTCGACGATGATCGCGCCGCCGAGCCCCGTGCCGACCGTGAGCATGAGCATGTCGGAGGCGTCGCGGCCCGCGCCGAACGCGAACTCGGCCCAGCCGGCGGCGTTGGCGTCGTTCTCGACGACGATCTTGACGTCGTCGTCGCCGATCAGCGTGCGGACCTTGTCGGCGAGCGGGTACTCGCGCCACGCGATGTTGGGGGCGAAGAGGACCGACGTGCGGTCAGGGCTCACGAAGCCGGCCGCGGCCAGGCCCATGGCCTCGACCTGGAACTCCTTGGACAGCTCCGCGTAGACGTCCGCGACCGCCGCGTCGATGCTCGCGACGTCGTCGGGCTCGGTGTCGCGACGCGTCTGCGCGAGGATCGTGCCGTTCTCGTCGACCACACCCGCGGCGATCTTCGTTCCGCCGATGTCGACTCCGATGGCATGCATGTCAGGTCCTCACTCACGTAGCGGTCTGGAACTCCCGATGAGAACACCAGCCGGTAACGGTTGTGCACCGCCTCGGCATCGGTTCTGCGTACGTCCGTCGGCTCCGAAGTCCGGTCGCTCCCGGTCTTCACCCAGGTACGGCCTGAAATCTTGCGCAACAGCGCACAGCACCATGAAGAGTACCGACTCGGAGGCGGTCAACGACACTTGCGACCTGTGGGTACTGTTCTCACACCGTCGACTTCTGCCACTGGAGCCAGCATGGACGAGTTCAGCGCACCGCGCATCATCGATGTCGATCCTCTCGACAACCTCAACGACCTCTTCGCGACCCGCGTCGCCGCCGGGCCAGACCTCCCCATGATCGAGGTCAAGAGCGGGCCGGGCGCCCCCTGGAAGACCCTCTCGGCGCGGGAGGTCGACACCGACGTCGTCTCCGTGGCCAAGGGCCTCGTCGCGCTGGGCATCGAGCCCGGCGACCACGTCGGCATCATGTCCCGCACGCGCTACGAGTGGACGCTGCTCGACTGGGCGACCTGGGCGGCGGGCGCCGTCCCCGTGCCCCTGTACGAGACCTCGAGCGCCGAGCAGGTCCAGTGGATCCTCTCCGACGCGGCCGTCAAGCTGCTCGTCGTCGAGTCCGCCGCGAACGCCGCGACCGTCGCCGAGGTCCGCGACCAGGCCCCTGGGCTCCGCGACGTGTTCGTCATCGACGACGGCGGGATCGCCGCGCTCAAGGAGGCGGGCAAGGACGTCACCGACGACGAGATCGCCCGCCGCCGGGGCCTCGCGAACCTCGCGGACGTCGCGACCATCATCTACACCTCGGGCACGACCGGCCGCCCCAAGGGCGCCGAGCTCACGCACGAGAACTTCTACTCGCTGACCGTCAACGCGGTCGAGGCCCTGCCCGAGGTCTTCGCCGAGGCCAACGGCCGGACGCTGCTCTTCATGCCGCTCGCGCACGTGTTCGCGCGCTTCATCGGCGTGCTCGTGGTCGCGGGTGGCACGGTGCTCGGCCACACCCCCGACACCAAGACCCTCCTCGAGGACCTCGGCGAGTTCAAGCCGACGTACATCCTCTCGGTGCCCCGCGTGTTCGAGAAGGTCTACAACTCCTCGGAGCAGAAGGCCGCCGCTGGCGGCAAGGTCAAGATCTTCCACTGGGCCGCCGCGACCGCGATCGCCTGGTCGCGCGCGCTCGACGACCCCAAGGGGCCGGGCCTCGGGCTCAAGATCCAGCACAAGGTCGCCGACGCGCTCGTCTACAAGAAGCTGCGCGCAGCCCTCGGCGGACAGACCAAGTGGGCCGTCTCGGGCGGCGCACCGCTCGGCGAGCGACTGGGCCACTTCTACCGCGGCATCGGCGTACGCATCCTCGAGGGCTACGGCCTGACCGAGTCCACGGCCCCGACGTCGGTCAACCGCCCCACGGCGACCAAGATCGGGACCGTCGGCCCCCAGCTCCCCGGCTGCGGCGCGAAGATCGCGGCGGACGGCGAGATCCTCCTCCAGGGCCACCACGTCTTCCGGGGCTACCACAACAACCCGCAGGCCACGGCCGACGCGTTCGTCGACGGCTGGTTCCGCACGGGCGACCTGGGCTCGCTCGACGAGGACGGCTTCCTGCGCATCACGGGGCGCAAGAAGGAGATCATCGTGACCGCGGGCGGCAAGAACGTCGCCCCCGCCGTGCTCGAGGACCGCATCCGCGCGCACGCGCTCGTGAGCCAGTGCGTCGTCGTCGGGGACGGACAGCCGTTCATCGGCGCCCTCGTGACGCTCGACCCCGAGGGCCTGCCCGGCTGGCTCGCGATGCACGGCAAGGAACCCATGAGCGTCGACGCCGCGGCGCTCGACGTCGACGTCCTCGCGGCGCTCGACACCGCGGTGGACCGCGCCAACAAGGCCGTCTCGCGCGCCGAGTCGATCCGCAAGTTCACCATCCTGGCCACGGACTTCACGGTCGAGAACGGCTACCTGACGCCGTCGCTCAAGGTCAAGCGCAACGTCGTGCTCAAGGACTTCTCGGTCGAGGTCGACGCGATCTACTCGGGCGTGCCCGCGCAGTGATCTGACGTGACCTGAGACGCCCGCACGACGGGCACGACGGCCGGTCCCCACCAGGGGGGCCGGCCGTTCTCGCGCCGTCGCGAGACCGCCGATCACGATCGCCCCGCCCACCGACGGTGACGCGCCCGCCGACCCGTCAGAGCCGCGCGAGCCGCCCGACGAGCGCGGGCGAGCCGATCGCCACCGCGCCCATGGCCTGGACGTCGTCGGCGACCTCGCGGTCGCTCGTGACGACGGCCACGGGCCGCCCCTCGGGCTCTGCGGCGACCAGGCGCCGGATCAGGTGGTCGGCGATCTCCCCCGACGAGAACAGGACCCGGACCCCGCGCGTGCTCGCGGGCGGCATGTGGCCCAGCTCCTGGCCGTCGAAGCAGCACGTGACCTCGGCGCCCGTGCGCGAGGCGATGCGGACGAGCCCGTCGACGAGGCGGCGTCTCTGCTGCGCGAGCGTGAGCGTGCCGAAACCCGTCTTGCTGACGTTGTACCCGTCGACGATCAGGTGCATCTGGGGCACGGCGAGCACGTCGTCGAGCAGCGCCGGGTCGTCGCCCGCGCGCCCGCGCGAGCCCGGTCGCGTCGTGCTGCCCGTGCCGTGGCCAGCGGCGTCGACCTCGAGGGGAGCCACGGTGTCGCCGGGCCGCAGCGTGGTCGGGGGGATCCCGAGCTCTCGGCGGAGCCCGACCGCCGCGTCGACGACCGTCTCCAGCAGCAGTCGCGCCCGAGCGTTGGCGAGCTCGGCCCCGGTATGCGTGAGCGTGCGGGCCTCGTCGCGGGCAGCGTGGGCGCGTTCGAGCGCGACCGCGGCCTCGCGCCGCTCGGCGGCGGCCTGGGTGGCGAGCGCCTCGGCGGCCTGCGTCCGCGCGTCGGCCTCGGCGCGGGCGGCGCGCGCCTCGGAGCGGGCACGGTCGGCGTCCGAGCGCAGCCTGCGCTCGGTACGACGCAGGGTCGCGAGCTCCGCACGGGCCTCCTCGAGCGCGGCACGGTCGGCGGCCGCGGCCTGCCTGGCCGCGTCGAGCTCGGCAAGGGCCCTGTCGCGCTCGGTCACGGCCCGCTCGGCCTCCTGGGCCCGGCGCTGCTCCTGCTCGCGCTCCTGGGCGTCCTGGAGCGCCCGGTCGAGGTAGCTCTCCCAGCCGTCGGGACGCAGCAGGAACGCGCCGACGGCGAGATCCAGGGCGCGTCCCGCCCCGCCGCGGGCGGTCTCGGCCGTGGAGACGAGCTCCCCGCCCTGCCCGACGGCGCCTCTCGCCTCGGGGGCGGACGTGCGGTCGGGAGCGGCGCGGGGCGCCGGAGCGGGCACCTCGCCCACGGTCCGCGTCGCGCTCGCCGGCTCCGCGGAGGCGACCAGGGACTCGGTCCCCCGGTCGAGCGAGACGGCGTCCGAGCCGGGGGCCCGCTCGTCGTCGCCCGGCCCGGCCGACGTGTCGGGGCCGGTCGTCGCGGTGGTCGCGGCGCCGTCGGGCACGAGCTCGCGCGCCTCGGACGGGTGCGCGGCGCTCCACGCGGCCGCGACCGCGGACCGGAAGGACGGGCTCGTCTCGAGCGCCTGCCAGAGCGGCACCGCTCCTGATGCCGCGCGCCGGCGCGGCGCGAACGTCCTGACGCGGCGCAGCGCGACCGGGACGGTCGCGGGGTCCCACTCGCCCAGGACGCGCGCGGCCAGCTCGAGGAGCTGGGTGCGAACCTCGGGCGGGACCGGCGGACGTGCGATGCCACCCTCCGGAGACGACCCCGCGGACGCACCCGGGATCTCGACCGAGCGCGGCACAGCGTCCTTGTTGTCCCGACTCGTCCCATCCATGGGACAACACTACGGGCGAACGGGGCGTCGGGTCCTGACGGCGCGGCGCGGGCGTGCACTGCGTCCCGCGCGGCCGCCACCGGCCGTGTCGGTGCCCCCGGGTACGTTCGGGCCCATGTCGTCCCCGACCGCCGCAGCCTCGGCCGCTCCCCCGCAGCTCTCGGTCCGTTCGTTCACCCCCGACGTCGTCCCCGGGAGCATCCCCGTCCAGCTCGGCCTCGACGAGCTGGGCACCCCCCTGCAGGACGTCACGTTCGTGGTCGTGGACCTCGAGACGACGGGCGGCTCGCCCGCCTCGTCGGGCATCACGGAGATCGGCGCGGTCAAGGTCCGTGGCGGGGAGGTGCTCGGCGAGTTCCAGACCCTCGTCAACCCCGGCACCCCCGTCCCGGCGTTCATCGCCCGCCTGACCGGGATCAGCACCGCGATGGTCGCGACCGCGCCCCCGATCCAGGCCGTGCTGCCCTCGTTCCTCGAGTTCTCCCGGGGAGCGGTCCTGGTCGCGCACAACGCACCGTTCGACATCGGCTTCCTCAAGGCTGCCGCGCGCGACGCGGGCTACGACTGGCCGGGCAACCAGGTCCTCGACACCGTCCCCCTCGCCCGTCGGGTCGTGACCCGCGACGAGGCCCCCAACCACAAGCTCTCGACGCTCGCCGCGCTCTTCCACGCGGCCGTGACGCCCGAGCACCGGGCGCTGGCCGACGCGCGCGCCACGGTCGACGTCCTGCACGCCCTGCTCGAACGGCTCGCCCCGTTCGGCATCACGCACCTCGAGGACCTCGCGACCGCGACGGACCCCGTCCCGCCGGACGTGCGGCGCAAGCGCACGCTCGCCGACGGCCTGCCCGACGCCCCCGGGGTCTACCTGTTCCGCGGACCGGGCGAGGAGGTCCTGTACGTGGGCACCTCCACCTCGATCCGCCGCCGGGTCCGCAGCTACTTCACGGCCGCCGAGAAGCGCAGCCGGATGACCGAGATGGTGCGCATCGCGCACGCCGTGACGCCCGTGGTGTGCGCGACCGTGCTCGAGGCCCAGGTGCGCGAGCTGCGGCTCATCGCCGAGCACTCGCCCCGCTACAACCGTCGCTCCAAGTTTCCCGAGCGCATGAGCTGGGTGCGCCTGACGCGCGAGCACCACCCGCGGCTCTCGATCGTCCAGGACGTCAGGCCCGACGCCGCGCACATCGGCCCCTACTCGTCACGGCGCCAGGCCCAGCAGGCGATCGACGCGCTGCACGACGCGCTCCCCCTGCGCCAGTGCACGCCCCGCCTGCCGCTGCTGCCCTCCCCGGGGGCCAGCGCGTGCGCGCTGGCCGAGATGGGGCGGTGCGGTGCGCCCTGCACGACAGCACAGGAGCCGCAGGGCTACCCCGCCGTGGTGGGACGCGCCCGCCGGACGCTGCTCGCGGACCCGAGCGACGTCGTCGACCCCCTGACCGCGCGGATCGCCGCGCTCGCCGCCGACGAACGCTACGAGCAGGCCGCCGAGGTCACCGCGCGCCTCGAGGCGTTCCTGCTCGGGGCGGGACGCGCGCAACGGCTCGGGCCGCTCGCGGAGTGCGCCGAGCTCGTGGCGGCCAAGCCCCTCGACCGGGGCGGGTGGGAGATCGTCGTGGTGCGCCACGCCCGCCTCGCGGCGACCGGGGTCTCAGCCCCGGGGGCCGACCCGTGGCCCACGATCGAGGCCCTCGTCGCGACGGCCGAGGAGGTCGCGCCGCCCGTCGCCCCTGCGCCCGCGTGCCACCCGCACGAGGCCGAGCTCGTGCTCGGCTGGCTCGAGCAGCCCGGCGTCCGGCTCGTGGACGTGACGCACCCGCTCGCCTGGCCCGTCCGCTCGGCGCGCGCCTTCGCGGACCGCGACCGCACCGCGCAGCGCGTCGCCCAGCACGTCGAGGCTAGATTGGACCCCGGTTCGTCGAACGACGAGCCCCGCGCCTCGGACCCGACGGAGGACCCATGCTGACCGCGATCGTGCTGATCGACACCGAACCGAACCTCATCCCCGAGGTGGCCTCGCAGGTCGCCTCGCTCCGCGGTGTCAGCGAGGTCTACTCGGTCACCGGGAAGGCCGACCTCGTGGCCATGGTCCGCGTCAAGGAGCACGACGACCTCGCCGACGTCATCGCCGACCGGGTCAGCAAGATCGAGGGCGTGCTGCGCACCGAGACGTTCATCGCGTTCCGCGCCTACTCCGACGTCGACCTCGAGCAGGCGTTCGCCCTGGGGCTCGACGACTGACCACTGCACGAGGGCGGGGCGTGGACGGTCCCCCGTCCGCGCCCCGCCCTCGTCGTCGCCGCTCGCCACCGACGGGTGCCCGTCGGCGCCCCGTCACCCGGGGCGGCGAGCGTGTGTCGTCATCGCGTCGAGGCGGCGACCCAGCGCTCCAGCACGCCCGCCGCCGCACCCGAGTCGACGCTCGTCGCCGCGTGGGCCATGCCCGCGCGCAGACGCTCGACGAGCGTCCCCTCGGCGGTGCCGGGCAGGCTCGCGTCCGCGACCAGTGCGGCCGCAGCGTTGAGCAGCACCGTCTCCCGCACGGGCCCGGCCTCGCCCGCCAGGACGCGTCGTGCGACCTCGGCGTTGAACCTCGCGTCGGCCCCCCGCAGGTCCTCGACCGTGATCCGCTGCAGGCCCAGCTCGGCCGCAGCGTCGAGCGAGCTGGTCGTGACGGAGCCGTCGCGCACCTCCCACACCGTCGAGGTGCCGGTCGCCGCGAGCTCGTCGAGCCCGTCGTCCCCCCGGAACACCAGGGCCGAGGTGCCGCGCGACGCGAAGACACCGGCCACGAGCGGGGCCATGCGCGCGTCCGCGACCCCGACGGCCGTCGCGGCGGGCTGGGCGGGATTCGTCAGAGGACCCAGGAAGTTGAACGCCGTCGGGATCCCGAGCTCCTTGCGCGCGACCGCCGAGTGCCGGAACGAGGGGTGGAAGACCTGCGCGAAGCAGAACGTGATGCCGACCTCCTCGACCAGCTGCGTGACCCGCTCCGGGGACTGGTCGAGGCGGATGCCCAGGACCTCGAGCACGTCGGCCGAGCCCGACGACGACGACGCGGCCCGGTTGCCGTGCTTGACGACGCGGACGCCCGTCCCCGCGATCACGACCGCG
Organism: Oerskovia paurometabola; assembly: GCF_016907365.1. Taxonomy (NCBI): domain Bacteria; kingdom Bacillati; phylum Actinomycetota; class Actinomycetes; order Micrococcales; family Cellulomonadaceae; genus Oerskovia; species Oerskovia paurometabola. The sequence continues at coordinate 2,583,461 of NZ_JAFBBV010000001.1, forward strand.
GCCATGGTCGAGACGTTGACCGTGTGCGCACGGTCGCCGCCGGTCCCGACGATGTCCACCGCCGGCCCCTGCACCGTGAACCGGGTCGCGTGGGCGAGCATCGCGTCGGCCAGGCCGCGCAGCTCGCCCACGGTCTCGCCCTTGGAGCGCAGTGCGACGAGGAAGGCCGCGAGGCGCACGGGGCTGACCTCTCCCGAGAGCACCATGTCCATGGCCCACGCCGTCAGCTCCGGGGTCAGCTCCCGACCCGCGATGAGCTCGGACAGGAGACCCGGCCACGACGGCGCCGTCTGCTCAGGCACCAGGGAGGCGCCCTGGGGTGCGAGGACGGACGGGACGGTTGCCGGAGTGCCCGGTGTCGTGGTCACGGGATCTGCCCTTCATGAGGTCATTCGATCAGCGAGACGATCGCTCGCTGCAGCTCGATGGCGTCGAACGGCCGGGGGACGGCCTCGTCGGCGAGCGACCACGATGCTAGCCAACCGTCCTGCGGCCTGCCGGTGAGGACCAGAACCGGCGGGCACCGGAAGATCTCGTTCTTGAGCTGGCGGCACAGGCCCATGCCGCCGGCCTTGTCGGCCTCCCCGTCGAGCACCAGGAGGTCCCAGCCGCCCGCGTCGGCCGCAGCCACGACCGCGGTGGAGGTCGCGACCTCCTTCCAGACGATGTCGGGAGCTCCCGCCCGCACGCGACGCCCGACGGCGAGGCGCACCTGCTCGCGCACCGTCACGTCGTCGCTGTAGAGCAGGATGTGCGGCGCGCGCACGGCCTGGACCGGCCCGACCTCGGAGAGCGCGTCCTGCTCCGTGGTGGTGGTCGTCAGGCCGTTCGTCGTCGACGTCATCGTCGCCTCCTTCTGGTTCGGGTCTCGTCCGGTTCCCGGTCGAGCCTGCTCGTGCCTGCCGGTCGTGCGGTGGTGGACCACCGCGATCGCCGAGCCGGAGGCACAGCACTCCTGGGCATCTTGGCACGTCGGACGCACGGGCGACATCCTCGCGCGCCGCGACGGACAGGGGCGTTCCAGGCCGTGGTCACGACCCCCGAATTCCCGCCGTTTCATGGCACTTCCCCGTGATCCGTCATGAAGTGCAGGGCTTGGTGGGAGAATCTGGAGACTTTGTGAGATTTGCCGCGCGCCACCCCCCGGATCGGTGGTCCAAAGCACGCCCACGTCGGCCATAATGGCTGATGTGTCGACCGCAACGGCTGCCCCCCACGCCCACCAGCACGTGAGCGTCAACCGACCGAACCCTGTCTCGGTCGGGACGATCGTGTGGCTGGCCAGCGAGCTCATGTTCTTCGCTGGACTGTTCGCTATGTACTTCACCGCACGATCGGTGATACCCGCCGAGGAGTGGGCTTCTCAGACCGAGAAGCTCAACATCCCCTTCGCCGTGATCAACACGTCGGTGCTGGTGCTGTCCTCCGTGACGTGCCAGCTGGGTGTCCTCGCGGCGGAGCGTTTCCAGCCCGTCCGCACCGGATCGATCTTCCAGGTCAACCGGTGGGGGATGAACGAGTGGATCACGCTCACGTACCTCATGGGTGCGTTCTTCATCGGCGGTCAGGTCTACGAGTACGCCGAGCTAGTGCACGAGGGACTCACCATCTCGTCGCACCCCTACGGCTCGGTCTTCTTCCTGGCAACGGGCTTCCACGGACTCCACGTCGTGGGTGGTCTGATCGCCTTCCTGTTCCTTCTCGGTCGGTCCTTCGCCGCCAAGAACTTCGGGCACCACGAGGCCACCACCGGCATCGTGACGTCCTACTACTGGCACTTCGTCGACGTCGTGTGGATCGCACTCTTCTTCGTGATCTACATCCTCCGCTGACGCGGTGACGCCCGCGGCACCGATGCCCGGACAACCACATCTGCCCCCTGCACCCCCCACTTGCGAGACGAGGATCATTTCGTGAAGGCACTCGCCGCCCGCAGACACCACCGCTTCGCACCGGTCGTGCTGCTGCTGCTGGCGCTGCTGGTCACCGGCGGCGTCTACGCCGCCTTTGCCCCGAGTCCAGCCAGCGCTGACACCGCCAGCACCGAGGACATCGAGACAGGCCAGAAGCTTTTCCAGGCGAACTGCGCCACCTGCCACGGCCCCAACGCCGAGGGGTCGGACACCGTTCCGTCCCTCGTCGGCGTGGGAGCGGCCGCTGTCGACTTCCAGGTGTCGACGGGTCGTATGCCCATGCAGATGGAAGGCCCCCAGGCCATCCAGAAGCCGCGCCAGTTCGACGAGGAGCAGACCGCGCAGCTCGCCGCGTACGTCGCCTCCCTGGGCGCCGGCCCGGCGATCCCCACGGACGAGCAGGTCGACGCCGCGCTCGGAGACCCGTCGAACGGTGCTGCGGTCTTCCGCACCAACTGCGCGATGTGCCACAACGCCGTCGGAGCGGGCGGCGCCCTGTCCGAGGGCAAGTTCGCGCCCGCGCTGTGGGACACCTCGGAGCGCAACATCTACCAGGCCATGCAGACCGGCCCGCAGTCCATGCCGGTGTTCAACGACATGAACATCACGCCCGACGAGAAGCGCGACGTCATCGCGTACCTCGTCGAGCAGCGTGAGGGCTCCGCCGGTGGGCTGGACCTTGGTTCTCTCGGCCCCGTCAGCGAGGGCCTCTGGGTGTGGATCGTGGGCATGGGTCTACTGATCGGCGCCGCCGTGTGGATCGGAGCGAAGTCGTCGTGAGCGACAACCAGAACTCGACGGACCTGACCAAGCAGGACGGGCGCGAGCTCGACCGCTTCCAGGATCCGGGTATCCCGGCCCACAAGAGCCGGATGGCAGACCGTGACCCCCAGGCCGCCAAGCGTGCCGAGAAGCAGGTCGTGATCCTCTTCACGATCTCGATCATCGGCACCATCGGCATGCTGGTCGCGTTCTTCGCGCTGCCCGACGACACCTCGATCGCGGGGATCCGCACGGCCAACCTGATCATCGGTCTCGGCCTGGCCTTCTCGCTGCTCGGTATCGGTCTCGCAGCGGTCCACTGGGCCAAGACCCTCATGTCGGACCACGAGCACGTCGACGAGCGGCACGCCCAGCGCAGCTCGGACGCCGTCCGCGCCGAGGCCGTGCAGGCCCTGACCGAGGGTGCCCAGGACTCGGGCATCGCCCGTCGTGGCGTGCTCAAGGGCGCGGTCGTCACCGCCCTCGCGCTCTTCCCGCTCGCGATCGCTGTTCCCCTCGTGGCCGAGGTGGGTGGAGACTGGAACGTCAACAAGTTCCGCCACACGCTCTGGAAGCCCAAGATGCGCCTCGCGCTCGACCCCTCGGGCCGCCCGATCAAGGCCGAGGACGTCACGATCGGCAGCGCCTTCCACGTCATCCCCGACGTGCCGGAGGAGGTGCGCACCTCGCACGAGTGGATCTCCGAGAAGGCCAAGGCCATCGTCCTGATGGTCCGTCTCGACCCTCGTGACCTCAAGGAGGCCGAGGACCGCAAGGACTGGTCGTACGACGGCATCGTCGCCTACTCCAAGGTCTGCACCCACGTCGGGTGCCCGGTCGCGCTCTACGAGCAGCAGACGCACCACCTGCTGTGCCCGTGCCACCAGTCGACCTTCGACGTCGCGGACGGCGCCAAGGTCGTCTTCGGCCCCGCCAAGCGGCCGCTCCCTCAGCTGCCGATCACCGTTGACGACGAGGGCTACCTGGTCGCTCAGAGCGACTTCCTGGAGCCCGTCGGACCGAGCTACTGGGAGCGCCTCAAGTGAGCACCAGCACCGCGGGACCCGCTGAAGCGACCGCAGACTATCTGGACCAGCGGACCGGCATCGCCGGGGCCGTCAAGGAGTTCGCCCGCAAGGTCTTCCCGGACCACTGGTCGTTCCTCCTGGGCGAGATCGCCCTCTACTCGTTCGTCGTCCTCATCCTCTCGGGCTTCTTCCTGACGATGTTTTTCGTGCCGAGCATGGGCCTGGTCACGTACCACGGTGAGCCCGCCACGATGAACGGCCAGCTCATGTCCGAGGCCTTCGCCTCGACGCTGCACACCTCGTTCGAGGTGCGCGGCGGTCTGCTGATGCGTCAGATCCACCACTGGTCGGCCCTGCTCTTCATGGCCGCGATCGTGACGCACATGATGCGCGTCTTCTTCACCGGGGCGTTCCGCAAGCCGCGTGAGCTCAACTGGATGGTCGGGTTCCTCCTGATGATCCTGGGGCTCGCCGCCGGCTTCACGGGCTACTCGCTCCCGGACGACGTGCTCTCCGGCAACGGTCTGCGCATCACCGACGGCGTCGTCAAGTCGATCCCGATCATCGGGTCGTACATGTCGTACTTCATCTTCGGTGGCGAGTTCCCGGGCGAGCACATCATCCCGAGGCTCTTCACGCTGCACATCCTCGTGGTCCCGGGCCTGATCCTGGCGCTCGTCGCCCTCCACCTGTTCTTCGTCGTGCTGCACAAGCACACGCAGTACCCCGGTGGCGGCCGCACCAACGCCAACGTGGTCGGCTTCCCGCTGTTCCCCGTGTACGTCGCCAAGGCTGGTGGCTTCTTCTTCGTGGTGTTCGGCGTCATCGCCGCGATGGGCGCCACGATGGCCATCAACAACGTCTGGAACTACGGACCGTACGACCCCTCCCCCGTCTCGGCCGGTGCTCAGCCCGACTGGTACATGCTGTTCCTCGAGGGCTCGCTACGACTCATGCCCGGGCAGACCGAGTACGTGATCGCGGGCTACACGCTCTCGCTCAACATCCTGATCCCCGCGGTCGTGATCCCGGGCCTGCTGTTCACGTTCCTCGCGGTCTACCCGTTCCTCGAGGCCGCCGTGACCAAGGACAAGCGCGAGCACCACGTGCTCGACCGTCCGCGCAACGTCCCGGTCCGCACGGGCCTCGGTGTCGGCTTCCTGACGGCGTTCATCATCCTGGCTCTCGCCGGGTCGAACGACCTCATCGCGACGCATTTCCACCTGTCGATCAACGCGATCACGTGGGTCTTCCGTGTGCTGCTCTTCGTCGGCCCGGTGATCGCCTTCTGGATCACCAAGCGCATCTGCCTCGGGCTGCAGCGCAAGGACCGCGAGCTCGTCCTGCACGGCCACGAGACCGGCCGCATCGTGCGCTTCGCGCATGGCGAGTACATCGAGGTCCACCGTCCGCTCGACGACCAGGAGCGCTGGCTCCGTGTGAACTACACGGCGCACGCTCCCCTGGAGATCGAGCCGGCGACCGACTCTCGCGGTGTCCGCCGCAAGGGTTACAAGAAGGACCGCCGGATGCAGCGTCTGTCGCGCTTCTTCTACGAGGACCGGGTCGAGCCCGTGACCCCCTCGGAGGTGGCCGCGTCCCACTCGCACGGCGAGCACGACGCGCTCGGCGCCGCGGACACCACGCCCGCCGTGGAGTCCGGCTCGGCGGTCGGCGGCGGCAGCCACATCGTCAGCCCTGACGACACCGGCAGCACCAAGCACTGACCCGCTCCCCTCGGAGCAGAACGACCCGTGAGACGGTCCGGCACCCGCCGGAACATCTCACGGGTCGTTCGCGTTCCACGGATGTCGTGTTCGCTCGGTTCGCACCGACCGAACCTTTCGCCACAGATGTCGCACCTGCGCGGTGCGGCGCACCGATCCAGGAGGCACACCGGCATGGCTGTCTACACCCTTCCCGAGCTGTCGTACGACTACGGCGCACTCGAGCCCCACATCTCCGGCCGCATCATGGAGCTGCACCACTCCAAGCACCACCAGGCCTACGTGACCGGCGCCAACACGGCACTCGAGAAGCTCGCCGAGGCCCGCGACTCCGGCGACCTCGCCGCGGTCAACCTCCACGAGAAGAACCTCGCGTTCAACCTCGGCGGACACGTCAACCACTCCGCGTTCTGGACCAACCTCTCCCCCGAGGGCGGCGGCGAGCCCACCGGCGACATCGCCGCAGCCATCGCCGAGGACTTCGGCTCGTTCGAGAAGTTCAAGAAGCACTTCGCCGCGGTCGCCGCAGGCGTCCAGGGCTCGGGCTGGGCCATCCTCGCCTGGGACACCCTCGGCAAGAAGCTCATCATCGTCCAGCTCTACGACCAGCAGGGCAACATCGCCCTGGGCCTGGTCCCGATCGTCCTGCTCGACGTCTGGGAGCACGCCTACTACCTCGACTACCAGAACGTGCGCGCCGACTACGTCACCGCCTGGTGGAACCTCGTCAACTGGGCCGACGCCGACGCACGCCTCGCACGCGCCCGCACCCAGGGCGAAGGCCTCATCATCCCCGCCTGACCCTCTGCGTCGCCCCACGGGCCGCACAGACCCCTTCTCGGGGTGTCTGTGCGGCCCGTTCGTCTGTGACGGGCGCCGGCGAGCGGAGGACCGGCCATGGCCGTGGTCGACGGAAGGGGCGGGTTCGCGACGGGAGACCTCGTGGCGTCACGAGGCCGCTACGGGCTTCTCCTGGAGCACGAGCCGGGCGGCCTCCACCACGTGCCTCCCAGCCCGGACGCACCATGGGTGGTGGCACTCACAGGATCCCGACCGGACCGAGCTCGCTCGGTGCCGCCGTGCAGGTCGTCGGAGTCTGGACCGGGGTCGACATCCGGGTCGACGACACGAGCGTCCTTCCACCTCGGCGTGACACACCCACCCGACGAGGGCACGGCGCACGCCCAGGCCGCTCAGGAGGCTGCCGTGCACGACGTTCCCGACGTGCGCCACCGGTTCACCTCGGGCCGTGACCCGCGACCTCCTGAGCGCACTCGACGCACTCGACGCACTCGACGCACGGTCGCGCTCCAGGCGACGGTCCACGAGGGCCCGGCACGGCCGCGGGGACTGGTTCCCCGATATCGGTGAGCCCATCACTACCCCTGCGGCCGCTGCGCCTCGGCCGCTCCCGCGCTCCCGCGCTCCCCCGCTCTCCCGCGGCCCGGACCTCCCGAGCTGCCCTGTGCCGGGAACGCGAACGGGCCCCGTCTCCCTGAGGGAGACGGGGCCCGTCGAGTCGTGCGGTCGGTCAGTGCGCGTGCTGTCCGCGAGAGAACTCGAAGACCCAGCCCACGAGGGCCACGGCGCCGAGGACGACGCCGATCCCGAGGATCCACCAGCCGAGCGCGAGGCCCAGGAAGGCGATCGCAGCGGCACCCGCGATGGCCAGAGGCCACCAGCTCCAGGGCGCGTAGACGCCCTGGTCGCCTGCACCCTGCTCGATGAGACCGTCCGGGTCGTCCTCGGGGCGCGAGTCGATGCGCTTGGCGGTGAGGGCCAGGTAGCCACCGATCATGGCCGCGAGCCCGAAGGTCAGGAACAGCGCTGCGGAACCGACGGGCTCCCAGTGGCTCCAGAATCCGTAGACGAGGGCCATCAGGAGGAAGAACGGGGCGAGGAAGAGGTGGAGCCTCGATTCGACCTTCACTTGCCGTCCTCCTTCTCGCCGTCGCGCGGCTCGTCGATGATCATGGTCGAGGACGAGGCGCTGGGGTGCTGCTTGCCCTCGACACGGTCCGCGGCGACCTGCTGCTCACCACGGCGGTCTGCGTCGCCGTAGATCTGCTGCAGGACGTTCGGGTTGGGCTCCGCGTGGTCCATGGCCGCGACCTCGGGGTGGTGCAGGTCGAACGCGGGACGCTCCGAGCGGATCCGGGGCAGCGACGTGAAGTTATGCCGCGGCGGCGGGCAGGACGTCGCCCACTCGAGCGAGGCACCGTAGCCCCAGGGGTCGTCCACGGTGACCTTGGGCGCGTTGCGCCAGGTCGTGTAGACGTTCCAGAGGAACGGCAGGGTCGAGGCGGCGAGGATGAACGCGCCGACCGTCGAGACCTGGTTCATCCACGTGAACCCCTCCTCCGGCATGTAGTCCGCGTAGCGACGCGGCATGCCGGCCACGCCCAGCCAGTGCTGGACGAGGAAGGTGGCGTGGAAGCCGATGAAGAGCAGCCAGAAGTGGATCTTGCCGAGCTTCTCGTTGAGCATGCGCCCGGTGAACTTGGGCCACCAGAAGTAGAACCCGGCGAACATCGCGAACACGACGGTCCCGAAGACCACGTAGTGGAAGTGCGCCACGACGAAGTACGAGTCGGAGAGGCTGAAGTCCAGCGCCGGGCTCGAGAGGATGACTCCCGTGAGACCACCGAAGAGGAAGGTCACGAGGAAGCCGATCGACCAGAGCATGGGCGTCTCGAACGTGAGCTTGCCGCGCCACATCGTGCCGATCCAGTTGAAGAACTTCACACCGGTCGGGACCGCGATGAGCATCGTCATGAACGCGAAGAACGGCAGCAGGACCGCACCGGTGACGTACATGTGGTGCGCCCACACCGTCACGGACAGCGCGGCGATCGCGATCGTCGCGTAGACCAGGCCCTTGTAGCCGAAGATCGGCTTCCGGCTGAAGACCGGCAGGATCTCGGAGACGATGCCGAAGAACGGCAGGGCGATGATGTAGACCTCGGGGTGGCCGAAGAACCAGAAGAGGTGCTGCCAGAGGATGGCGCCACCGTTCTCCGGGTTGAAGATCTGCGCGCCGAGGCGACGGTCCGCACCGAGCGCGAACAGCGCGGCGGCCAGCGGGGGGAACGCCATCAGGACCAGGAGGCTCGTGACGAGCGTGTTCCAGGTGAAGATCGGCATGCGGAACATGGTCATGCCCGGGGCACGCATCGTGATGATCGTCGTGATGAAGTTGACCGCACCCAGGATGGTGCCGAAGCCGGCGAGCGCGAGGCCGAAGACCCAGAGATCACCGCCTGCACCTGGACTGAAGGTCGTGTTGGACAGCGGCGCGTACGCGAACCATCCGAACGACGCTGCGCCCTGCGGCGTGAAGAACCCGGCCGAGGCGATGAGCCCGCCGAAGAGGTAGAGCCAGTACGCGAACATGTTCAGTCGCGGGAAGGCGACGTCAGGTGCGCCGATCTGCAGCGGCATGATGACGTTCGCGAAGCCCGCGAAGAGCGGCGTCGCGAACAGCAGCAGCATGATCGTGCCGTGCATCGTGAAGAGCTGGTTGTACTGCTCCTTGCTCTGCACGATCTGGATGCCGGGCTCGAAGAGCTCGGCACGGATCACGAGGGCCATGAGGCCACCGATGCAGAAGAAGATGAACGACGTGATCAGGTACATGTACCCGATCGTCTTGTGGTCGGTCGAGGTGACCCACTTGATGACGGTTCGTCCGAGCGTCTGGCGCTTCGGGGCGAGACCGGGAATGACTTCGGCCTGCGCGACCATCAGTTCTCACCTTCCGTGACGACGGGGGGGTTCGGGTCCTGGAGGCGGTTCAGGTCGAGACCGAGCTCGCCGATCTGGCCCTTGTCCTCGAGCTTCTGCATCTGCGCGTCGTACTCCTCGCGGGAGACCACGGCGACGTTGAAGAGCATGCCGGAGTGGTGCTCGCCGCAGAGCTCGGCGCACTTGCCGGCGTAGACACCCTCACGCGTGGGGGTGACCTGCCACTCGTTGGTGCGCTCCGGGATCATGTCCATCTTGAAGAGGAACGCGGGGATCCAGAAGGAGTGGATGACGTCGCGGGAGTCCAGCTTGAACCGGACGACCTCGTTGACCGGCAGGTACAGGGTCGGCAGCGAGGTCGCGGTGCCGGGGGCACCCTCGATCTCGTCCTCCGAACGGAGGTCGCCGACGTTGGCCTCGTGCTGGCCGGACTCGTAGACGTCGTCCGTGAGGTAGTTGAAGTCCCAGCTCCACTGCTTGCCGATGACCTGGATCTCGACGTCAGGCTCTGCGGAGAGGTCCTTGATCGCCGTCATGTCACGGTCGGTGTAGTAGAAGAGCACGAGCACCATGACGATCGGCACTGCCGTGTACATGATCTCGAGGGGCAGGTGGTAGCGCGTCTGCACGGGCAGGACGTGGTCGTCCTTGCGCTTGCGGTAGGCGGCCACGCACCACAGGATCAGTCCCCACGTGATGACGCCGACGATGAGTGCTGCGATCCAGGACCCGTTCCACAGCGACGTGATGCGGGCGGTCTGGTCGGTCACCTCACCGTCGGAGTATCCGGGGAGGAATCCGCGCTGAACGGTCTCACTGGCACAACCGGACGCCAACGCTGCGACCGCGACGGCGGAAGCCGTCGCTCGCAGGATGGTTCGCCGTGTGCGGCTAGGGGATTGCGAGTGCAAGGGGGGCCTTTCACTTCAACGTTCGACAGGGGGGCTCGATCTTCTCCACGAGTTCCCCGCAGAACCTTCGTCCTCGACCCACAGAGCCTAGCGCGCAAATGCCCTCTCTCGCGCCGTCAACGCGGCTTCTGAACGTGACGAATCCGCCAACTTCCCGCGAGATCCCGGGGTTCGGCACACCCTCGACGCATCTGTCAGATCGTCGCTTCCCGCGCAGCCCGCGCTACGGTGCACGGTGTACGTCGCGCCCACGGCACATTCGGCGCGTCTGCAATGAAAGTTCGCCGATCGGCGTCCTCGGACCCCTCCCTGGCCGCCTCGCACGCCCTCAGGAGCTCATGTGACCGACACCACGACGCCCCCGCGTCGGGTCTACCTCGACAACGGCGGTCGGGCGGCCCTGCACCCCCTCGCGCGCACCGCGCTCGACCAGGCCGTCGACGACGGGTGGGCGGATCCCCGGCGCCTGTACGCCGAGGCGCGTCGCGCCGCCGTGCTCCTGGACGGCGCCCGCGAGGCGATCGCCGCCGCGCTCGGCGCCCGGACCGAGGAGGTCCATCTCGCCCCCTCGCACGTCGGAGCCCTGCACGCCGCGGTGGGTGCGGTCGCGCTCGGGCGGCGGCGGACGGGTCCGGGGATCGTCGTCTCAGCGGTCGAGCGCGCCGCCGTGCTCCATGCCGCCGAGCTCGCGGTCGGGCTCACGGAGACGCCCGACGCCCTCGTCAGGGTCCCGGTCGACCTCCTCGGCCGGGTCGACGAGGCCGCGATGACCGAGGCGGTGGCGCGCCCTGGCGTCGCGCTGGCCGCGCTCCAGGCGGCGAACGGCGAGGTGGGCACGGTCCAGCCCGTCGCGGCCGTCCACGGGGCCGCTCGCGCCGCGGGGGTCCCGCTGCTCGTGGACGCGGGTGCCGTCGTCGGGCACGGGGAGGTCCCGTCCGCGTGGGACCTGCTCGCCGCCGATCCCGCCGACTGGGGCGGCCCGGCGGGCGTGGGCGTGCTCGCGGTCCGCAACCGGGTGCGCTGGCGCCGGACCTGGCCTGAGGACGCCGAGCCGTGGTTCCCCGGCGGCGTCAGCGTCCCGGCAGCGTTCGCGGCGGCCGTCGCGCTCCAGTCCGTCACGGCAGACCGCGCGGCCCAGGACGCGCGGCGCCGGGCGATCGTCGACAAGGTGCGCGCCGTCGTCGGGCAGATCCCCGACGTCGAGGTCGTGGGCGATCCCGACCACCGGCTCCCCCACGTCGTGACGTTCTCGTTCCTGTTCGTCGACGGCGAGGCCCTGGTGACGGAGCTCGACCGGGCGGGCTTCGCGGTCGGGTCGGGCTCCGCGTGCACGTCGAGCACGCTCGAACCCAGCCACGTCCTCGCGGCGATGGGTGTCCTGACGCACGGCAACGTGCGCATCGCTCTCGACCGGGCCACCACGGAGGAGGACGTCGACCGCTTCCTCGCGGTCCTGCCCGGGGCCGTCGCGCGCGTGCGCGCCTCGCTCGGGGTGAGCGGGCTGTGAGCGACGAGCCCGGCACGCTCGTGGACGCGCGCGGCCTGCGCTGCCCGCTGCCCGTCATCCGGCTCGCGGCCGCGGCCCGCGACCACGCCCCGGGCGACGTCCTGACGGTCTGGTCGACCGACCCCGCGGCCCGTCACGACGTCCCGGCCTGGGCGCGCATGCGCGGCCACACCGTCGTCGAGAGCGTCGTGGTGGACGTCCCCGACGCGGCGCCCGACGACGGCACGACCTGGGCGGTCACCGTCCGTCTGGGCGGGTAGCCGGCGGGCACGGCCCCGGACGCGAACGGCCCGGCCACCGTGAGGTGACCGGGCCGTCGAGGTCCTTCGGCGTCACGCAGCCGGGCTGCCGACGCTCGCGGATCAGCCGAACGAACCGCCGCACGCGCAGGCGCTGCCCGCGTTGGGGTTGTCGATCGTGAAGCCCTGCTTCTCGATGGTGTCGGCGAAGTCGATGGTCGCGCCGTCCAGGTAGGGGACGCTCATCTTGTCGACGACGACCTCGACACCGTCGTAGTCCTTGAGGGCGTCGCCGTCCAGGACCCGCTCGTCGAAGTACAGCTGGTAGATCAGACCGGAGCAGCCGCCGGGCTGGACGGCGACGCGCAGACGCAGGTCGTCGCGGCCCTCCTGCTCGAGGAGGCTGCGGATCTTGCCGGCCGCGAAGTCCGTCAGCAGGACGCCATGGGTGGCGGTCTCGGTGGTCTCGCTCATCGTGTTCTCCGCACAGTCTTCGGTGGGCTCTCGCCCCGTGGTGTGCCGTCGGTCTGCGGCTCCCGCTCCCGGGCAGGCCGATCGGTCCTCAGGCTTCTCGCATACCCGTCAACACGACGGGAGATCGTTCTGTTCCCGAGTGTACGACGCCCGGGCTCACCTCTCGCTGCCGGCCCAGGTCCGGGCCACGCGAGCGACCCGCGCACGCGCCGCGTCGCTGTCCGGCCCGAGCTCGTAGGCACCGCTGATCCCCGCCGCGGCCTGCTCGCGCCGACCGGCGAGGACCTCGCGGGCCAGCACGACGACGGGCACCCCGCGTGCGGCGGCCCGGCGCGCGACCTCGGGCAGTGCGCCGTCGTGCGTCGTCGACGCGTCGAGGCGGTCGACGACCACGACCGCGACGTCGGCGGCACCGACCCGCCCGTCCAGACCGACGACGTCCGCGACCACCGACGTCCCCGGCAGCAGGCGCCCCCCGGCGGCCGCGATCCCGAAGCCCAGCCCCCCGCCTGCGCCTGCGCCGGGCAGTCCGGTCAGCGCGCGGTCGGCGGCCGCGCGCTGCGCGACCCCTCTCGCGAGCCCCGGGGACGCCGTCGGGCCGGAGAGGCTCGGAGCGCCCGACAGCAGGTCGCGGCGCGCCGCGCCCTCCAGCGCGCGCGTGACCTCGTGCGCGTAGTGGCCGTGCGCCCGCTCGAGCTCCTGGGCGAACGTCGCCAGCGCGGGCCGTGCGGCCGCGAGCGCGCCGCTGGCCCCGTGCAGGCCCAGCAGCGGCAGGTCGGACTCGACCGCCCCGACGAGCTCGACGGATCGCAGCGCCTCCCGGGCGCGCAGCGCGAGCGCGGCGTCCTCGGCGGTGGTGGCACCGAGCGCTGACCCACCGCAGGTCAGCGGCCCCGCCCCGGTCCCCGCGAGCGCCGCGAGCATCCCGGCCCCGGCGTCGTGCGCGCCGCCGTCCCCCGTCGCCACGACGACGCGCGAGGCACGTCGGGCAGCGAGCGCGACCACCTGCCCGACGCCGTAGCTCGTCGCCGTGCCCAGCCCACCGGCGGAGGTGCTCGCCTCGGTCGCCGCAGGACGCAGGAGCGCCGCCTCGACCCAGGCGGTGCGCGCGCCGGTCGACGACGGGGGGCCGAGCCGGAACGTCACGGGCACGTCGTCACCGGCTGCGCCGCGCACGACCACCGCCACCTGCTCGGGGGCGTGGGCCGCGAGCGCGCGCAGGAAGCCGGCCGCGCCCGGGTTCAGGACGCACGGGTCCACGTCGCCGCGCACCGTGGCCGCCCAGGTCTGCGCGACCAGGGCGCACACGTCCTCGGCGGACAAGATCCCGTCGGTCAGTGCGAGCGGTTCCGCGGCGGCGAGGAGGAGGCGCATGCCGCGATTGTGCCAGGCCGTCCGCCCCGACAGGGCTGCTCGGCCGACCGACCGTTGTGCGACGATGGTCCCGTGAGCACCCTGTTGGACAGCGCCTTCGCGGAACCTGCCCCCTCCCCCCTCCTGCTCCTCGGACAGGGCCGGGACCTGGCCTCCGAGCGAGGAGTCGAGTGCACCGGCGAGCTGCCGGCGGCCAGCGACCCCGACCTCGTCGAACGTGCCCGTGCGGCCCGCGCCGCGCTCGGCTCGCGGGCCTTCGTCCTGGGCCACCACTACCAGCGCGACGAGGTCATCGACTTCGCGGACGTCACGGGCGACTCGTTCAAGCTCGCGCGCGAGGCCGCAGCACGTCCCGAGGCCGAGTTCATCCTCTTCTGCGGTGTGCACTTCATGGCCGAGAGCGCGGACATCCTCACCTCTGACGCCCAGCAGGTCGTCCTGCCGGACCTCGCGGCGGGCTGCTCGATGGCCGACATGGCCGCGATCAACCAGGTCGAGGACGCATGGGAGGTCCTCCAGGACGTCGGGATCGCCGACGTCACGCTCCCCGTCACGTACATGAACTCGACCGCCGCGATCAAGGCCTTCACGGGTCGGCACGGCGGGACCATCTGCACGTCCTCGAACGCGGAGGTCGCGCTGCGCTGGGCGTTCGACCAGGTGGGTGGTGTGGACGGCACGGGCAAGGTCCTGTTCATGCCGGACCAGCACCTCGGGCGCAACACCGCGCTGCTGAAGCTCGGCATGTCCCCCGCGGACTGCGTGGTCTTCGACCCCCGCAAGCCCAACGGCGGTCTGACCGACGCCGAGCTCCGCGACGCACGCATGATCCTGTGGCGAGGGCACTGCTCCGTGCACGGGCGCTTCTCCGAGCGCAACGTGACCGACATCCGTGCCGCGGTGCCGGGCGTCAACGTGCTCGTGCACCCCGAGTGCAAGAACGAGGTCGTGGAGGCCGCGGACTACGTCGGCTCGACCGAGTACATCATCAAGATGCTCGACGCGGCCCAGCCCGGCTCGTCCTGGGCGATCGGCACCGAGCTCAACCTGGTGCGCCGCGTCGCGCGCGCACACCCGGACAAGCAGGTGCACTACCTCGACTCGACCGTCTGCTTCTGCTCGACCATGAACCGCATCGACCTGCCCCACCTCGTGTGGGCCATGGAGTCGCTCGTCGCCGGGCGCACGGTCAACCGCATCGTGGTCGACGCCGACGACGCCCACTGGGCGCGCGTCGCGCTCGACCAGATGCTCGCCCTGCCGGGGCTGTAGCACCACCCGTCGGGTTCGTCGGCTTCCGCCGGCGGGCCCGACGGTCGCACCATCGCATCGACCCTCGGGGGTGACGGATGACGACCGGGAACGGTCTGAGCGTCGGGATCTTCGTGTTCGACGGCGCCGAGGAGCTCAACGTCGCGGGCCCCTACGAGGTGTTCACGACGTGGCGCGAGCGCTCTGCCCTCAAGCCGCGGGTCTCGACGTTCTCCAGGGACGGGGGCGGCGTGCGGCTCGCGCAGGGTCTGCACATGGTCCCCGACGGGTCGACCGACGACGTCGACCCGCTCCTGGTGCTCGTGCACCCCGGCGGTCCCGGCGTCCAGCGGCTGGTCGGGGACCGGGCGCACCTCGCCTGGTTGCACGCGATGCGCGCCCGGACCCCGCTGCTGACCAGCGTGTGCACGGGGTCGCTCGCGTTCGCCGCCGCCGGACTGCTGGCCGGGCGTCCCGCGACGACCCACTGGGACCACGTGGACGAGCTCGCCCGCCTCGACCCCAGCATCCTCGTCGACACCGAGACCCGGTTCGTCGACGACGGCGACGTGGTCACCTCGGCCGGGGTGTCGGCCGGGATCGACATGGCGCTCCACCTCGTCGAACGGCTCGAGAACGCCGACGTGGCCGAGGAAGTCCGGCGCGCGCTGCAGTACGAGGGCTGAGACCCTGGCCCGCGCCACGACCGGCAGGGTCAGGCGCTGGCGCGCTCCTCGTAGCGGCCCGAGCGGTGCGCCCACCGGTCGAAGAAGACCGTGAGGAACGGCGGCAGCGTCGCCGCGAGCGCGAAGAAGACGGTCAGGAGCGACCAGCGCTGACGGACGGCCACGACGAGCGCGAGCGCGACGTAGGCGACGACCAGACCGCCGTGGACCGGGCCGAAGATCTTGACGCCGATCTCGGAGGCCTCGGCGACCCACTTGACGTACATCCCCACGAGCAGGCCGGCCCAGGAGAAGGCCTCGGCGATCGCGACGACGCGGAACGCGCGGACGGTCCAGTGGTGGGAGGCGGTGGGCACCTCGGGCGCGGACGGCGTCTCGGACGAGCTCTCGAGGGCTGCGGACGTCGGGGCGGCGTCGGGAACGGGGGCGGCGGTTCGGGAAGTCACGGGGGCCATCCTCACACGCATCGATGGACGGGCCGAACGACCGGCGAGTCCCGCCCGTCCGGGCCCAGGAGCGACGCCCGACCCGCGATACCTGATACCGCCCGTGCTCGGTAGTAGCCTGCGACGGTGACCCGACAGATCCAGCTCACGATCGCCAGCACCCTGCCGCGCCGGGCCGTCCCCGGCCGCGGGGTCCTCGACCCTTCCGTGACCCGCATGCGCGTGCGTCCGGGCGACCTCGACTTCTACCTGCACGTCAACAACGGCGTGTACCTGCAGATGATGGACGTGGCACGCAGCAACTTCCTCGCGGACCTCGGCGCCTTCGGGCTCCTGCGCGACAAGGGCTGGTACCCGGTCGTGGCCTCCTCGACCATGAAGTACCGCCGCTCGCTCCAGCTCTGGGACCGCTTCGAGATCACGACCCGGGTCCTCGGGTGGGACGAGCGCGTCGTCTACCTCGAGCAGGTCTTCACGCGCGGCGGCGACCTGTGCGCACGCGGCCTGATCGCGGGCCGGTTCCTCTCGAAGGCGGGAGACCGCATCCCTGGGCCCGACGTCGTCGCTCTCCTGGGCACCTCGACCGTGAGCCCCGAGCTGCCGACCGACGTGCGCGACTGGGCCCAGGCCGTGGACGTCGCGGCACGCTGAGCCCGGGCCGCCCTACGCTGCGGGCCATGACGGACGAGGTGCTCGAGCACGCCCTGCTGCACGTGGTTCCCGGCCAGGAGGCCGCCTTCGAGGAGGCGTTCGCGCACGCACGGACGATCATCTCCGCGATGCCCGGCTTCGGCGGGCTCTCGGTGTCGCGATGCGTCGAGCGCCCCTCGACGTACCTCCTGCTCGTGCGCTGGGACAGCCTCGAGGCACACACCGAGGGGTTCCGCGGCTCGCCCGAGTACCTCCGGTGGAAGGCGCTGCTGCACCACTTCTACGACCCGTTCCCGGGCGTCGAGCACTACCGCGAGGTGTCCGTCATCCCTGGGCCGACAACCATGCCCTGACGTCCTCGAGCTGGGCGAGGACCGTCGTCAGGTCCTGCGTGAGGTGCTGGCCCCGGGCCGAGGCCACGCACCGGTCCACGTCGTCGAGCATGCGCCGGGCGGTCGCGGCGTCGTCGAGCCGGACGGCGAGCTCCGCGCGGAAGGCCTGGGCCTCGACCCGGTCCCGGGCCGAGGCGCCCAGGTCCCCGGCCTCCGCGTCGCGGCGCAGCGCGCCGTCGAGGATCTTCACGGCCTGCCCGACGTCGCCGCGCGAGTCCGCCTGGACCACCGCGTTGGCCACGGCGAGCAGCAGGCGCGACTCCCCCGGCGGGCCGTCCGGGCGGCCGGTGTCCTCCCCCGAGCCCGAGCGCGCCGCGGGCGACCGGTCCGCCGAGGTGTCGGCGCCGGGGTCCGCGAGATCCTCCGTCGCCGGCGCGGGGTCCTCGGGGCGCCGCACGACCCGCAACCAGTTTCCCGCGGGGTCGACGAGGCTGAAGCCGCTGAGCCCGCCCGCGTTCGCCCGACGACGGGGCCGCGTGATGCGCGGGAAGCCGCTCAGCGGCAGCTTCCCGTGGAGCGCGCGCAGCCCGGCGGCCCACGCCTCGTACAGGGGCTCGGTGTCGTCGACCACGACCAGGCACGAGCCGTACGAGTCCTCGGGACGGAAGCCGTCCATCGCGAAGTAGTGCAGGTCGATGCCGCCGCGGCGCAGCGCGAGGTACGGGTTGGGCCGGGTCTGCCGGTAGGTCACCTCGAAACCGAGGGCCACGGCGAAGTCGTGGATCTCGTCGATCGACGCGCACGGCAGGAGGGGGACCATCGTCTCGTTCGCCATGCCCCTATCCCACCACCCCGGCGGGGACCACGTCTCCGGCAGGGGCGACGTGGGCTCGGGCGCCGACCGCTCGTGCCCTGCCCCGGCCGCTCGACCCTGCTCAGGCTGCCTGGGCGATCCGGACCATGTTGCCCGACGGGTCGCGGAACGCGCAGTCGCGCGGACCCCAGTCCTGGTCCATGGGCTCCTGCAGGACCTCGGCCCCCGACGCCCGGACTGTCTCGAAGAGCGCGTCGACGTCGTCGGACGCGAACACGAGGATCGGCAGGGTTCCCTTGATCATGAGCTCCTGGAGCGCGTCGCCGTCGGCCTGCGAGCGACCCGCGTGCGGCGCCGAGAGCACGATGCCCAGCCCGGGCTGGGCGTCCGACCCGAGCGTGACCCAACGGAACCCCTCGGAGCCCACGTCGTTGTGCACCTTGAGCCCGAGTGCGTCGCTGTAGAACGCGATCGACTCGTCGACGTCGTTGACGGTGATGTTGCAGAACTTCAGTGAGATGGTCATGACCGCGACTCTAGGACGGGGCTCACGCGCCCGCTTCTCCGATCCTGCTCGATGCGTGCGGCACCCTCGGGCCGGCGCCGAGCTCAGCGCGCGGCGGTCCCCGCAGCCGCGGCGGCGCTGCGCGCCGGGCGCGTCAGGACCTGGGCCACGCATGGCGGCATGGCCTTGACCGCGGCGTGCTCCCGGCCGCGGTACGCCGAGGGCGTCTCGCCCACCACCTCGGTGAACTTCGAGCTGAACGAGCCGAGCGACGTACACCCGACCGCCATGCACGCGTCCGTGACGCTCGCCCCGCCCCGCAGCAGGGCCATCGCCCGCTCGATCCGTCGCGTCATGAGGTAGCAGTACGGCGTCTCGCCGTACGTCGCCCGGAACCGACGCGAGAAGTGCGCGGGAGACATGAGGGCCTTGCGCGCCATGGTCGGGACGTCGAGCGGCGCCGCGTACTCCCGGTCCATGAGATCCCGGGCGCGGCGCAGCAGCACGAGCTCCTCGATCTCCTGCGGGGTCATGCTCCGAACGTAGCACCGGGGTCGCCGGTCGAGAACGGGTCTGCGGTCGTCATCGAGCCGATGCCGACCGCAGACCCGTTCTCGGCGACGACTCAGCCCTGCGCGTCCCGTGCGAGGCGCGTCAGCAGGAGCGCCTCGGCCAGCACGACCCTCTCGAGCTCGCCGAGGTGCACCGACTCGTTCGCGCCGTGCGCGCGCGAGTCGGGGTCCTCGACGCCCGTCACCAGGATGGCCGCGTCGGGGAAGACGTCGAGCAGGTCCGCGATGAAGGGGATCGAGCCGCCGATGCCGATATCGACCGGCGCCGTGCCCCACGACGTCTCGAACGCCCAGCGTGCGGCCTGCATCGCGGACGAGTCGGTCGGCGCCTGGAACGGCTTGCCCGTCTCGCCGTCGTGCACCGTGACCTGCGCACCGAACGGCGCGTTCGACTCGAGGTGCGCGCGCAGCGCCACGAGCGCGGCCGCCGGGTCCTGGCCGGGTGCGATCCGCAGCGAGATCTTGGCCGTCGCGCGCGGGGTCAGCGTGTTGGACGCGTGCGCGACGCTCGGCGCGTCGATGCCGATGACCGACAGCGCCGGCTTGGTCCAGAGGCGACCCGTCAGCGTCCCCTCGCCCGCGAGGCGGACGCCGTCGAGCACCGAGGAGTCCGCGCGGAAGTCCGCCTCCTCGTAGTCGACGGTCGGGTCCGGCGCGGAGACCAGGCCCTCGACCGCGACGTTGCCCTGCTCGTCGTGGAGGGTGGCGATCAGGCGTGAGAGCAGCGTGAGCGCGTCGAGCACCGGACCGCCGAACATGCCCGAGTGCACCGCGTGGCCCAGCACCGCGACCTCGACGTCGCAGTCGACCAGGCCGCGCAGGCTCGTGGTGAGCCCCGGGACCCCGACCTTCCAGTTGGCGGAGTCCGCGACGACGATCACGTCGGCCGCGAGCAGGTCCTTGTGCTGGTTCAGGAACGGCAGGAAGCTCGGGGACCCGACCTCCTCCTCGCCCTCGACGAAGACCGTCACGCCGATCGGCAGGTCGCCCAGCGCGGACAGCGCCCGCAGCGCACCCACGTGGGCCACGATCCCGGCCTTGTCGTCGGCCGCACCGCGACCGAACAGCCGGCCGTCGACCTCGGTCGGGACGAACGGGTCCGTGTCCCACGCGGCCGCGTCGCCCGGGGGCTGCACGTCGTGGTGCGCGTAGAGCAGGACCGTCGGGGCCCCCTCCGGGGCCGGGCGGCGCGCGACGACCGCGGGCGCGCCGAGCGGACCCGCGACGCCCGTGGCGTGCAGGATCTGCACCTCGGGCAGCCCCGCACCGCGCAGGAGCTCCGCCACGGCCTCGGCGCTCGCCGCGACGTGCGCCTGGTCGAACGCGGAGTTGGACACGGACGGGATGCGCACGAGCGCCTCGAGGTCCCCGCGCAGGGCGGGGAAGAGCTCGGCGACCCGGGCGCGCAGGTGAGCGACGTCGTCGGGCTCGGGAAGGGGGCTGGTTCCAGGTGTGCTGTTCACCCGGGCAACGCTACCTGCCGGTACGCCTCCGCTCCTGCCCACGCCCCGTGCCGAGGCAGCCCCCGTCCTCGACTACGCTGGACCTGTGTTCTCACGCAACAAGTCCTCCGCGCCCTCGTCGAACGACGCCCCCGACCCGGTTGCCGCCGCAGCCGAGATCGAGAAGGCCGGCAAGGGCAGGCCGACGCCCAAGCGCAAGGTCGCCGAGGCCGCCAACAAGCGCCCGCTCGTGCCCTCGGACCGCAAGTCCGCGGCCAAGACAGCGCGCCAGCAGCAGCGTGAGGCCCGCGACCGTCAGTTCCAGGCCATGCAGACGGGCGACGAGCGCTACATGCCCGCCCGCGACAAGGGCCCGGTCAAGCGCTACGTGCGCGACTACGTGGACGCCCGCTGGAACCTCGGCGAGTTCTTCCTGCCCGTCGCCCTGGTCTTCATCGTCCTGACGTTCGTGTTCTCCCAGAACCTGAACATGGCGACGATCATCATCTTCGTGCTCTACGGGATCGTGCTCATCACGATCATCGACGCGTTCATCATGTGGCGCTCCCTCAAGAAGCGCCTGGTCGCGAAGTTCGGGCCGGACTCCCCCAAGGGCAACGCGATGTACGCCGTGATGCGCGCCTTCCAGCTGCGCCGCGCACGCCTGCCCAAGCCCATGCACAAGAAGCACGGCAGCTTCCCCGCGTAGCCGCTCGCGTCCGGTCCGCCGGACGGCCCCAGTTCCCCGAGGTGCCCCGGGCAACTTAGTGTTGTCCCCATGCCCAACTACCGCTTCCTCGGCAACTCCGGCCTCAAGATCTCCGAGATCACCTACGGCAACTGGCTCACCCACGGCTCGCAGGTGGAGAACGACGTCGCCACCCAGTGCGTCCACGCCGCGCTCGACGCCGGCATCACCACGTTCGACACCGCGGACGTCTACGCGAACACCAAGGCCGAGCAGGTCCTCGGCGACGCCCTCAAGGGGCAGCGCCGCGAGTCGCTCGAGATCTTCACCAAGGTCTACTGGCCCACAGGCCCCGGCGGGGCCAACGACTCGGGCCTGTCGCGCAAGCACGTCATGGAGTCGATCAACGGCTCGCTGAAGCGCCTCGGCACCGACTACGTCGACCTCTACCAGGCGCACCGGTTCGACCAGTCGACCCCGCTCGAGGAGACGATGCAGGCGTTCGCCGACATCGTCCGCCAGGGCAAGGCCCTCTACATCGGCGTGAGCGAGTGGACCGCGGACCAGATCCGCGCGGGTCACGCCCTCTCGAAGGAGCTCGGCTTCCAGCTCATCTCCTCCCAGCCCCAGTACTCGATGCTGTGGCGCGTCATCGAGGACGAGGTCGTCCCGACCTCGCGCGAGCTGGGCCTGTCCCAGATCGTCTGGTCCCCCGTCGCCCAGGGCGTCCTGTCCGGCAAGTACCTGCCCGGCCAGCCCGCCCCCGCCGGCTCGCGCGCCACCGACGCCAACGGCTCGCGCTTCATCCAGCAGTTCATGACCGAGGACGTGCTCACGCGCGTCCAGCAGCTGGGAGCCGTCGCCGACGAGCTGGGCCTGACGCAGGCGCAGCTCGCGGTCGCGTGGGTCCTGCAGAACGACAACGTCGCGGCCGCCCTCATCGGCGCCTCGCGCCCCGAGCAGGTCGCCGAGAACGTCAAGGCGTCCGGCGTGGTCATCCCCGCCGAGCTTATGGCGAAGATCGACGAGATCCTCGGCGACGTCGTCGAGCGCGACGCCGGCAAGACCGCGGCGGGAGCCCCCGGGCCCCGCTGAGCTTGTGTCGTCGGCGCCTCACCGACAGGCTGAGGTTCTGCTGACCGACGTCGACGACCCCGGGTGCTCACCGAGCGCCCGGGGTCGTCGACGTCCTGCGTTGGCCGGTTCGCGGTACACCCTGGCCCCACAGGACCCCCTGCCCCGGCCTACCGTGGCCGGATGGCTTCCCCCTGCTTCCCGGCCCGCGTCGTCACGGCGACGCGCATCACGCCGCACATGGTCCGTGTCCACCTCGAGGTCGTCGGTGACTGGAGGTGGACGACCGACGGTCAGGGCGACGAGCGCATCGACCTCGCCTTCCCGTCCCCCGGTCAGACGGTCGCGGAGATCGACTTCTTCAACCAGGACGACTACGGGGTCGTGCCCGTCGAGGGCACCGAGCCGCCGTGGCGCCACTACACGGCCCGCCGGGTCCACGACGAGGGCCGCACGATCGTGATCGACCTCGCCGTGCACCCGGGCGGCCTCGCGTCGGACTGGGCCGAGCGCGCCGAGCCGGGCCACGTCCTCGGCGTGTTCGCGGGCGGCGATTCGCGCAGCTACTACGACGCCCCCGCCGATGCCGAGTGGCGCCTGCTCGTCGCCGACCCGACCGGTCTGCCCGGGCTCGGGCGCATCGTCGAGGAGCTCCCGGCCGGGGCCGTCGCGCACGCGGTCGTCGAGGTCCCCACGCTCGAGGACCGCCAGGAGCTCGAGACCTGTGGCGACGTGACGTACACGTGGCTCGTGACCCCCCAGGGCGCGCGCCCGGGTGCGGCGCTCGTCGAGGCCGTGCGCGCCCTGCCCGTCCTGGAGACCCCCGGCTACGCGTGGGTCGCCTGCGAGAGCGCCGCGAGCCGCGACATCCGCCGCACGCTCCGATCCGCGTGGGGCATGCCGCGCGACCGGCACCAGGTCGTCGGGTACTGGACCGCAGGGAAGGTCAACGTCCGCGCGGACCGTGACGCCGAGGACGCGCACGACCACGACCACGACCACGACCACGAGGATCGTCTCGAGGCGGCCCACCAGCACTAGCCCCGTGGGGGCTCCCGTCCGTCGCCCGCACGGGAGCCGGACCGACTGACCCGCCCGACGGCGGAGCCCACCCGTGCACCCCGGGTGCGCTGCGCCGTCGGGCCTGGGGCGAGTTCGTCGAACGTGCACTCCGGGCTGTTCGCAGGGCCCACGGACGACCCGAGGTGCACGCTCGACGAGGGACGAGCCCCGGCCCTACGCCGCCTTCGGCTGGGGCTCACCGTCGGGCAGCGACGGCGAGAACGGGACGACCGCCGGGCGCAGGTGCGGCGCGAGCCACCGCGCCGCGACCTGCACGACGGGGCCCACGCCCAGCGCGTACAGGACCGTCGCCCAACCCAGCGTGCCGCCGAGCGCGAAGCCGATCGCGACCACGAGGACCTCGATCGCGGTCTTGACGCGGCGCACGGGCCAGCCCGTGCGGGCGACGAGACCGGTCATGAGCCCGTCGCGGGGGCCCGGGCCCAGGCGCGCCCCGAGGTACGCGGCGGTCGCGACGCCGTTGAGGGCCACGCCCGCGACCGCGAGCGCCACGCGTCCGGCCGTGGAGGGGTCGGGGTCGATGCGCTGAAGCAGCAGGAGGAACGGGTCGAGGGTCGCCCCGATCACGACGATGTTGGCGATCGTGCCGATGCCCGGGCGCTGGCGCAGCGGGATCCACAGCAGCATGACCACGACGCTCGACGCGACGACCACGACGCCGAGCGGGAGCCCGGAGCGCAGGGCCACACCCTGGTGGAAGACGTCCCACGGCATGGCACCCATGCCCGAGTGGATGAGCATGGCCATGGTCAGGGAGAAGCCGAACAGTCCGAGAGTGAGCTGGACGGTCCGGCGCAGGGGGCTGAAGTTCGTCGACACTCCCCTACTGTGCACCCGCAGTGGACTGGTGATCCATAGCCAATTCGGGAAGAGTGGCCTCATGGCCACCTCGCTCGCCACCTCGCTCGCCACGTCCCCCGGCGTCATCGCCCCGCCACATCCGCCCGTGCACCGCCGCCTGTCCGCTCCCGCGCTCGCGGCGCTCGTGACCGGCTGGCAGTCCGGCGGGCCCGCGTACGCCGCGCTCGCCGACGCCGTCCGCGGCGCGGTCCTGTCCGGCACGGTCGCCCCGAACACGCGGCTGCCGAGCGAGCGCGACCTCGCGGTAGCGCTCGGCGTCTCCCGGACGACCACGGCCGCCGCGTACGCGGCCCTGCGCGAGCGCGGGTTCGTCACGAGCCGCACGGGCGTCGGGACGGTCGCGGTCCTGCCCCGGCCCGCACGCCGCGCCCAGCCGCAGTGGTGCGGCGGCGACGCGCCCGTACCGGTGGGCGTCGAGCCGCCCGAGGACCTCGTCGACCTGGGGCAGGCGGCCCCCGCCGCCCCGCCCCAGCTCCACGCGGCCTACGGTCGCGCGCTCGAAGCGCTCCCCGGCTACCTGTCAGGGCGCGGGTACGAGCCGCTCGGCCTCCAGCCCCTGCGCGAGGCCGTCGCACAGCGGCTCACCGAGCGCGGGACGCCCACGACCCCGGACCAGGTCCTCGTGACCACGGGCGCGCAGCACGCGATCGCGACGGTCGCGCAGTCGCTGCTGGGGCCGCGGGACCGGGTCGTGGTCCAGTCCCCCACGTACGCGCACGGCATCGAGGCGATGGTCGGGCGCGGGGCGCGCGTCGTCGGGTTCCCCGTGGGCGCGGGCCTGCCGGGCGACGGTCCCGGGTTCGACGTCGCGCTGTTCGAGTCGACGATCCGCGCGGCGACCCCGCGCCTGGCGTACCTCGTCCCCGACTTCCACAACCCGACGGGCTACAGCCTCACGTCCGACGAGCGTGCCGAGGTCCGACGGATCGCGCTGCGGCACCGGGTCACGGTGATCGGCGACGAGACGCTCACCGACATCGCGCTCGACGGCCCCGCGCCCGAGCCGCTCGCGGGCGACGGGTCCGCGACGAGCCACCTGCTCACCGTGGGGTCGGCGTCCAAGACGTTCTGGGGCGGCCTGCGCGTGGGCTGGGTCCGCGCGCACCCCGACGTCGTCGCGCACCTCGCGCGCGTCCGTGGCGCGAGCGACATCGCGACGTCGGTCCTCGAGCAGCTCGCGGTCGTCGAGCTGCTCGCCCGACGCGACGAGGTCCTCGCCGAGAGGCTCCCCCTGCTGCGCTCGCAGCGCGACCTCCTGCGCTCGGCGGTCACCGCCGCGATCCCGTCGTGGCACGTGACCGCGCCCGCCGGCGGGCTCTCGCTGTGGGTCGACCTGGGGCGCCCGCTCGCGCACGCCCTCGCCGCGGCCGCGGCGGTGCGGGGCCTCGTCGTCAACCCGGGCCCGTCCCTCACTCCCGACGGCGCCGCGACCTCCCGCGTCCGGCTCACCTTCGCGCCCGACGCCGAGGCGATCCGCCGGGCCGTCCCGCGGCTGGTGGCGGCCTGGGAGCACGTGACGGGCTAGCGGCCCCTCGGTCGCTCGGTCGCTCCACGGTCGCTCCTCGGTGCCGAGCATGCGGTTGACGTCGCGAATCGCCTCCTGCGCGACGACAACCGCATGCTCGACCAGCGGCAACCGCATGCTCGGTGGCGCGCCCGCCCGGGACGCGGAGGGCTGGCCGGAAGCCTGCTGTCAGCGCGGCTCGCCTGCCCGGTGCCCCACGAAACGACCGTCCACGAGCAGAGGCACCACGTCCGAGCCGTCGAGCTCCGCCGCGATCTCGACGTCCGCCCCGAACCCCTGGTCGGCGAGCTCGCGCCCGCTCACGCAGCGCCGGAGCCGGTAACGCAGCGCAGCGGGTCCGTCACGGCCGTCAGGCCCGACGCACGCCGACCGGAACGCCGTCGCCGCAACCTCCGCCTCAGGCGACAGGACGTCGTCGTGGCCCACGATCGCGGCGATGACCGCGCCTGCTCCCCAGAGGTCCTCGACCGCCGGGCGCAGCGATCCATCCGGCCACCGTTCGCCACCTGCCACGACCGCGACGGCGCGTCCCGGATCCTCGTCGAGGTACCTCCTGACGTACGCGCCGACGGCCGCGGCGTTGCGGAGGCAGGCCGCGACCACGGCCCCACCGGCCTCGGCGAGCGAGAGCGAGATCGTCGACCCGTTGGGCGAGGGAAGCACCACCCGAGCGAGACCGGGGGCATCACGCAGGGACGCCGGGGACAGGCTCACGTCGCGCTCGGACCGGGCGCGCGCGAGCGTCGCCTGGTGCCGCGCGGCGTGGTCTGCCGCACGTTCGTCACGCCACGGGAAGGGAAAGACCTCGACACCTCGGTCGACGGCGACGCTGACGGAGGTCGTGAACGACAGCACGTCGACCACGACGGCCAGGAACCCCGCGTCCCCAGGCGGAACAGCCCCGCGCAGGGCGCGTGCCCCCGTGAGCCCCCAGTCGAAGCGGATGCGCGAGCTCCCCTGACCGAACACGACGTCGTCCACGGTCCGCGAGTCTAGGCGGCCGCAGGCGGCTTCCCCGCAGCACGGCCCAGCCCTACGCCGTGCGCAGCTCCACGGTGGCCGTGGCCTGCGCGCCGTCGTTGAGCAGCCGTGCCGCGACCGCTCCCTGCGCGGCGAGCTCGCGCCACGTCTCGCCGAGCCACTGCTCGGCGTCGAACTGGTTGGTGAACGCCGGGCTCACGGGCGTCGTGAGCGGGCGCCCGTCCACGTCGTCGAGCTCCCACACCCACTGGGGTCGGATCATCGTGCGCCTCCGCCTCGGATCATCGTGCGCCTCCGCCTCGGGTCCCCCGGGCCGTGTCGCGCACCAGGGACCGGTTGATGCTCGCGGCCCAGAACGGACCGTTGTAGATCATGCCGGTGTAACCCTGCACGAGGTCGGCGCCGGCCGCCAGGTAGGCGCGCGCGTCGTCGGCGGTCGAGATGCCACCCACGCCGATGATCGCGACGTCGGGGCCGAGGCGGCCGCGGAGGCGGGCGACGACGTCGAGCCCCCGTGCGAGCAGCGGCGGACCCGAGAGCCCGCCCGGGCCCAGGTCGTGCCCGATCGTCGTGTTGACCGCGATGACGCCGTCGAGGCCGAGCTCGAGCGCGAGGTCCGCGACGGCGTCGACGTCCTCGTCCGCGAGGTCCGGCGCGATCTTGACGAGCAGCGGGACGCGCCGGACGCCGGCCGCGCGCGTGGCGTCGTCGGCGGCCTCACGGACCGCCTGGAGGATGGGGCGCAGGGCCTCGGTCGACTGCAGGTCGCGCAGGCCCGGGGTGTTGGGCGAGGACACGTTGACGACGAGGTAGTCGGCGTGGGGGGCGAGGAGCGCGGCGCTCGTCGCGTAGTCGCCCGCGGCGTCCTGCGCCGGAGTGACCTTGGTCTTGCCGATGTTCGCGCCGATCATGATCGCGCGACCTGATGCAGACCTGCGCAGGGCCTCGAGGCGCTGGGCCGCGGCCGCCGCGCCCTCGTTGTTGAAGCCCATGCGGTTGCGGATGCCGCGCAGCGACAGCTCGCGCCACATGCGCGGCTTCTCGTTGCCGGGCTGGGCGTGCGCGGTCACGGTGCCGATCTCGATGAACGCGAAGCCCAGCATCGTGAGCCCGCGGATCGCCTTGGCGTTCTTGTCGAACCCGCCCGCGAGGCCGAACGGCGCGGGGAAGGTGCGCCCGAGCGCCTGCACGCTGCCGGGGCCGTTCGCGCCACGGCCCAGGTACGGGGCTGCCGCGCCCTGGACGACGCCGCCCACGACGGGTGTGCGACCGGCGAGGGAGATGAGCGGGAACACCACCTCGTGCGCCTTCTCGGGGTCCATGTGCCGGAAGACGCCGTTGAAGAGGAGGGAGTACAGCCGGCTCATGCGGTTTCCTTCGGTTCGGTGGTGGAGGTCCGGGGCGGGCGCGTGCGCCACAGCCAGGTGAGGCCCACGACCGGCAGGACCAGCGGCACGAACCCGTAGCCGATCCCGAAGTCGGACCACACCGTGGGCTTCGGGAACGCCGCCGGGTCGAGCAGCGACCAGGCGCCGACGGCGAGCACGCCCACGAGCTCGACCGTCACGGCGGTCCAGGCGACGGTCCGTGACGTCGCCGACCCGCGGGCGAGCGCGATCGTCGCGACGATGTAGACCACGGCGGCGAGCGCCGACAGCCCGTACGCGACGGGGGCCTCGTGCCAGTCGCGCAGGAGCTGGATCGAGGCGCGCGCGGTCGCGGAGATCGCGAAGATCCCGTAGACGAGGACCAGCACGCGCCCGAAGCCGCTGCCCGTCCTGCGGGGTGCGTCGTGGGCGCCCCGCGGATCGTGGGCGCCGGCGCCGTCTGGAGTGCCCGACGGCGGCACGCGGGTCGCGGGGTCGGGCGCGGTCTCGGGGTTCTCGGGGTGGGTCACGCCATCTCTCCTCAGGCGGTCCAGATCTGCCACAGCCGCCACTCGAGGAACGCGACGGTGATCGCGGCGACCGCGAGCACGACCGAGCTCCAGCGGGAGCGTTCGGCGAACGCCCACACGGCGGCGACGGGCAGGATGAACAGGGCGGTGATCAGGTAGCCCCAGAGCTTCACGGGGTCGCTCGCCGAGCTCCCCGTCGCGGCGAGGACGCCCGCGACGATCATCTGCAGGACGATCGCGCCCTCGATGACGGCACCGCCCCAGAGCTGCTTGAGGACGACGGCACGGTCGCGGGCGACGAACCACCCGGCCCAACCGGTGAGGGCCGCGCACAGCGCGACCACGAGGAGGACGAGGGGGAGGACCACGGGGCCGAGCCTACCGGCGTCCGGGCCGCGGGCAGGAATCGTCTGCGGCTCGCCGTACCGGTGGCCCCGCTCCGCGCAGCGGCTAGCATCGAGCCGTGGCTGAACTCACTCTCTCCAGCAAGAACCCGACCGGCGTGAAGGTGGACGCGCTCGTCGTCGGGACCCAGACGACATCGGACGGCGTGGCCGTCGTGGGGGACGACCTCCCCCGCGAGGTGGTCGCCGAGCTCGAGTCCCTCGCGCCCGCGCTGGGCATCACCGGTGCGCGCGACGAGGTGCGCACGGTGCCCGCAGGCTCGCACCTCAAGGCCGGCGTCCTGGTCCTGACGGGACTCGGCGCTCGTGACGAGTCGGGCACGTTCGCGGCCGAGACGCTGCGGCGTGCGGCCGGTGCCGCGGTGCGCGAGCTCAAGGGTGCCGTGTCCGTCGCGGTGGCCCTGCCCGCCAAGGACGAGGCCGAGGTCGCCGCGATCGCCGAGGGCGCGCTGCTCGGCGCGTACTCGTTCACGCGCTACCGGGACGGGGCGGGCGCGACCAAGCCTGGCGGTGCCGTCTCGACCATCGAGGTCCTCACCTCGCTCGCCCGCGGGGCCAAGGCGAAGGCCGCGGTCGAGCGTGCCGCGACGATCTCCGCCGCGGTCCACGCGACGCGCGACCTGGTCAACACCGCCCCGAACGACCTGTTCCCCGCGGCCTTCGCCGACATCGCCAAGGCCGCCGCGAAGGGCACGGGCGTCAAGGTCACGGTCCTCGACGAGAAGGCTCTCGCAGCCGGCGGCTACGGCGGCATCCTCGCGGTCGGCCAGGGTTCCTCGCGCGGCCCGCGGCTCGTCAAGGTGTCCTACTCGCCCTCGCGCCCGCACGCCAAGGTCGCGCTGGTCGGCAAGGGCATCACGTTCGACTCGGGCGGCATCTCGATCAAGCCCGCCAAGGGCATGGAGGCCATGAAGTCCGACATGGCCGGCGCCGCCGCCGTCCTGCACACGGTGCTCGCGGCCTCGAGGCTCGGCCTGCCCGTCGCGGTGACCGGCTGGCTCTGCCTCGCCGAGAACATGCCGTCGGGCACGGCGCAGCGCCCTTCGGACGTCATCACGATCCGTGGCGGCAAGACCGTCGAGGTCCTCAACACCGACGCGGAGGGTCGCCTCGTCATGGCCGACGGCCTGGTCGCGGCGATCGAGGAGAAGCCTGACGTCGTGCTCGACGTCGCGACGCTCACGGGCGCGCAGATGGTCGCGCTCGGCACGCGCGTGTCGGCCGTCATGGGGTCCGACGACGTCCGGGGCGAGGTCGTCGCGGCGGCCGAGGCGGCGGGCGAGCAGTTCTGGCCCATGCCCCTGCCCGAGGAGCTCGCCGCGTCGATGAAGTCGAAGGTCGCGGACATCGCGAACATCGGCGACCGTTTCGGCGGGATGCTCGTCGCAGGTCTGTTCCTGCAGGAGTTCGTCGGCACCACGCCGTGGGCACACCTCGACATCGCGGGCCCCTCGTTCAACGAGGGCTCGGCGTTCGGCTACACGCCCGTCGGTGGCACGGGCGTCGCGGTCCGCACGCTCGTCGAGCTGCTCGAGGCGCGCGCCACGAAGAAGTAGTCGTCGGCCGCTGCGCCCGCCACGGGCCGTCGCAGCGGCGGGAGCGAGCACGACAGGACGGGCGCGACCTTCGAGGTCGTGCCCGTCCGTCGTTCCGGTCTGCATCGGATCCGGACCAGGTGCCGGTGTCCTCGGTCGGGGCTTCTGCGACCGGTCGAGGAGTCGAGATGCGGCCGTCTGGGGTCAAGGAGGGACTTCGACCCCCGTCGGCCGCATCTCGTCCGCCGGGAGCATCGGCCGCCACCCGGCGCAGCACGCATCCGAGGCGGGGTCAGCGCCTGCGCTGCCTGGAGTTCCAGTCGCGCATGCGCTGGGGGTAGCCCGTGAAGTTCACGTCGTAGACGGGGAGCTCGAGCTGTTCGGCGAGCTTGCGCGCCGCCTTGGCGTCGGGGACCCGGCGCCTCGTCCACTCCCCCGTGGTCGCGATGAGCATGAGCGTGGTGGGGGTGTCGTTCGTCGGCGGCTCGATGTACGCCTCGACACCCACGCGGGTGCGCGCGAACTCGGCGAGGTGCTCGACGGTCGCGCGACGCTGGTCCGCGCTCGACGGGGCACCGGCGGGCGCACCCGCTCCGTTCGCGGGCTTGCGGGAGAAGAGCTGCGACAGCCTGGACATGGAGGAAGGGTACTTGGTCGGCCTGGAGCGTTCCTGGGATCGGGCTCGGCCTCCCCTGTGGGCTGGCGCGACAGGATCGCCCACCGGTCGGGCGACGCACGGACGACGGGCACCACGACGTGCCCGGCGTGGCTGTCTTGAGCATCACACGCAAGAGTGTGCGTTCCGATTGGGGTACGGCTGACCGAAGTGCCAAGATGTCACGAGAACTTTGCTCTCCCTCTTTTCGTATGCCTAAGGAGCTGCACGTGGCCGAGACCGGCACACCTTTCGACGTCCTCGTCCTGGGCGGAGGCAGCGGCGGCTATGCCACCGCGCTGCGTGCCGCCGAGCTCGGCCTGAACGTCGCCCTCGTCGAAGCGCACAAGCTGGGCGGGACCTGCCTGCACAACGGCTGCATCCCCACGAAGGCTCTGCTGCACGCCGCCGAGCTCGCAGACAACGCCCGTGAGGGCAGCGCGTACGGCGTCCTGAGCCAGCTGCAGGGCATCGACATGAACGGCGTGAACGCGTACAAGGACGGCGTCATCGCCGGGCTGTACAAGGGCCTGCAGGGCCTCATCAAGTCCCGCAAGATCACGGTGATCGAGGGCCACGGCACGCTCGTCGCCGCGGACACGGTCGAGGTCGCGGGCCAGCGCTACACGGGCAAGAACGTCGTGCTCGCCACGGGCTCCTACGCCCGCTCGCTCCCCGGTCTGGAGATCGGCGGCCGCGTCATCACGTCCGACCAGGCACTGACGCTGGACTACGTGCCCCAGAGCGCGATCGTCCTGGGCGGCGGCGTGATCGGTGTCGAGTTCGCGAGCGTCTGGAAGTCGTTCGGAGCCGACGTACAGATCATCGAGGCGCTCCCGCACCTCGTGCCCAACGAGGACGAGTCGCTGTCCAAGGCTCTCGAGCGCGCGTTCCGCAAGCGCGGCATCGGCTTCACGCTGGGCGACCGCTTCTCGGGCGTCACGCAGGACGACTCGGGCGTGCACGTGACCCTCGAGTCCGGCAAGACGTTCGACGCCGACCTCCTGCTGGTCGCCGTCGGCCGCGGCCCCCGCACCGCCGACCTGGGCTTCGAGGCCCAGGGCATCACCATGGACCGTGGCTTCGTGATCGTCGACGAGCGCCTGCACACGGGCGTCGGCAACATCTACGCTGCCGGTGACATCGTCCCCGGACTCCAGCTCGCGCACCGCGGCTTCGCCCAGGGCATCTTCGTCGCCGAGCAGATCGCGGGCCTGAACCCGACGCCGATCGTCGAGTCGGGCATCCCCCGCGTGACGTACTGCGAGCCCGAGGTCGCCTCGGTCGGCCTGACCGAGGCCAAGGCCAAGGAGCTCCACGGCGCCGACGGCGTCGAGACGCTCGAGTACAACCTTGCCGGCAACGGCAAGAGCAAGATCCTCGGGACCACGGGCTTCGTCAAGCTCGTCCGACAGAAGGACGGCCCCGTCGTCGGCGTGCACATGGTCGGCGCCCGCGTCGGCGAGCTCATCGGCGAGGGCCAGCTCATCGTGAACTGGGAGGCGTACCCCGAGGACGTCGCCGCCCTGGTCCACGCGCACCCCACGCAGAACGAGGCTCTCGGAGAGGCCCACCTGGCCCTCGCCGGCAAGCCGCTGCACGCCCACAACTGACCCAACGATCGAAGGAGACCCGAGAGGTCATGTCTGACAACGTGCAGATGCCCGCACTGGGCGAGTCCGTCACCGAGGGAACCGTCACCCGCTGGCTCAAGGCCGTCGGTGAGAGCGTCGAGATCGACGAGCCCTTGCTCGAGGTCTCGACCGACAAGGTCGACACCGAGATCCCCTCGCCGTTCGCCGGCGTGCTCGAGCAGATCCTCGTCCAGGAGGACGAGACCGTCGAGGTCGGCACCGACCTCGCCGTGATCGGTTCCGGCGCGGGCGCAGCCCCGGCCGAGGCCCCGGCCGCTCCCGCCACCGAGGCCCCCGCCCCGGCCGCCGAGCCCGCCCCCGCGGCGGAGCCGGCACCGGCCCCGGCCCCGGCTGCTGAGGCTCCGGCCGCAGCGCCCGCTCCCGCTGCCGAGGCGCCCGCCGCCTCGGGTGGCGAGGAGATCAAGCTCCCGGCGCTCGGCGAGTCCGTGACCGAGGGCACCGTGACCCGCTGGCTCAAGGCCGTCGGTGAGACCGTCGAGGTCGACGAGCCCCTGCTCGAGGTCTCGACCGACAAGGTCGACACGGAGGTCCCCTCCCCCGTGGCGGGCACCGTCCAGCAGATCCTCGTCCAGGAGGACGAGACCGTCGAGGTCGGCACCGTCCTCGCGATCGTCGGCTCGGGTGCAGCAGCTCCGGCTCCGGCCGCCGCCGCACCGGCCCCCGAGGCGGCTCCGGCTCCGGCTCCCGAGGCAGCTCCGGCTCCGGCTCCCGAGGCAGCCCCGGCCCCCGAGGCAGCTCCGGCCGCACCGGCTCCGGCTCCGGCTCCGGCTCCGGCGGCAGCACCCGCTCCCGCTCCGGCAGCCGAGGCGCCCGCCGCTCCTGCGGCCCCCGCGTCGCGCGCCACCTCGGGCGCGACCGGCGGCTCCTACCTGACCCCGCTCGTGCGCAAGCTCGCCGCGGAGAAGGGTGTCGACGTCGCGTCCCTCACGGGCACGGGCGTCGGTGGCCGCATCCGCAAGGAGGACGTCCTCGAGGCGGCCGCCAAGGCGGAGGCTGCCCAGGCGGCTCCGGCGCCTGCCGCTGCTGCGCCGTCGGGCTCCGCGCCCAAGGCCGCCAGCGTCCCGGCCGTCTCGCCGCTGCGCGGGACCACCGAGAAGATGTCGCGCCTGCGCAAGCTCGTCGCGACGCGCATGGTCGAGGCCCTGCAGACGCAGGCCCAGCTCACGACGGTGGTCGAGGTCGACGTGACCAAGGTCGCCAAGCTGCGTGCCAAGGCCAAGAACGACTTCAAGGCTCGCGAGGGTGCCAACCTCACGTTCCTGCCGTTCTTCACGCTCGCCGCGGTCGAGGCCCTCAAGGCCTACCCGAAGATCAACGCGAGCATCGACGGCGACTCGGTCGTCTACCACCCGCAGGAGAACGTCGGGATCGCGGTCGACACGGAGCGCGGCCTGGTCGTGCCGGTCATCAAGGACGCCGGTGACCTCAACCTCGCCGGGATCGCCCGCAAGATCGCCGACCTCGCCGGCCGCACCCGCGTCAACAAGATCGGGCCGGACGAGCTGGGCGGCGCGACGTTCACCATCACGAACACCGGTTCCGGTGGCGCGCTGATCGACACGCCGATCGTCCCCGGTGGCCAGGTCGCGATCCTGGGCACGGGCACGATCGTCAAGCGTCCGGTCGTCGTGACCGACGCCGACGGCAACGAGTCGATCGCGATCCGTTCGATGAGCTACATCTTCCTGTCCTACGACCACCGCCTGGTCGACGGCGCGGATGCAGCCCGCTTCCTGGGTGCGATCAAGAACCGCATCGAGGAGGGCGCCTTCGAGTCCGAGGTCGGTCTCTGACCCTCGGAGCTCGCTGAGCCCCACCACGCCGCAGGCCCCTCGCCCCTTCCGGGCGGGGGCCTGCGGCGTCCCCCGGGCGCGCGGGCGCGACCCGCGAGGACGGTTCGCCGCGGGCGGCGCGCGTCGCCCGTCGGGGCCGTACCGTGGTCGCATGGACATCGTCGTGGCCGGGTCGCACGGTCTCATCGGTACGGAGCTGCTCGAACGGCTGCGCGAGCGCGGGGACACCGTGCGGCGCCTGGTGCGCAGACCTCCGCAGACCGCGCACGAGCACTTCTGGGACCCCGACGAGGACGCCCTGGACCCCCGCGCGCTCGAAGGCGCGGACGCGGTCGTCAACTTCGCGGGCGCCGGGGTCGGCGACCACCGCTGGACGACCGAGTACAAGCGCACGATCCTCGAGTCCCGCACGCGCACCACCGGGCTGCTCGCCCGCACGCTCGCCCACCTCGACGCTCCCCCGCCGGTCTTCCTCCAGGGCACGGCCGTGGGCTACTACGGCGACCGGGGCGCCGAGGTGCTGACCGAGACGTCGGGACCGGGCACCGGTTTCCTCGCGCGCGTCGTCACCGAGTGGGAGGCCGCGACGCGCCCTGCCCAGGACGCGGGGGTGCGGGTCGCGCACCTGCGCACGGGCATCGTCATGACGCCCGACGGCGGAGCGCTGGCCCGCATGCTCCCTCTCCTGAGGATGGGCGTGGGCGGCAGGCTCGGCAACGGTCGCCAGTACTGGAGCTGGATCACGCTGCGGGACCACGTCTCGGCCGTGCTGCACCTGCTCGAGTCCGACGTGCACGGCCCGGTGAACCTCGTGGGCCCTGCTCCCGCCACGAATGCCGAGGTCACCCGGGCGCTGGCCGCGGCCCTGCACCGCCCGGCCGCCCTGGCCGTCCCGTCGGTCGCCCTCAAGGTCGCGCTCGGGGAGTTCGCGTCCGACATCCTCGGGTCGCAGCGCGCCCTGCCGCGGGTCCTGGAGGCCAGCGGCTTCGCGTTCGAGCACCCTGACCTGGAGGCGGCGGCCGAGTGGGTCGCCGGTCGCTGAGCAGTCCGACCAGCCGTCAGGCCTGGACCGCGGTCACGCCACGTCGCTCACCCGCCACCCGTCGTCGGTCCAGCGCAACGTGAGGCGTGCCGTGGAGGCTCTCGTCGCCGCGACCGTCGTGGCCGAGCCGTCGGCCGCCCTCTGGGTGTGCTCGGAGACCGAGTACCTGACCTCGACCTGGGTCTCGGTCCCAGGTAACGGCACCGCTCCGGTCCCGGTGCCCGTCGGAGGACCGTCTCCACCCGGCACGACCAGGTGCGCCTCCACGTCCGAGGCCCGTGCCCCCTCGATCGTGACGCCGGACGCGGCGATCCTGTCCAGGAGGTCGGCGTCCACGGCCTCGGCGGGGGAACCGGGGGCCAGCACCTCCCCCGGCTCGCGCTCCCCCGTGAGCAGCTCGATGCGGCGCTCCGTGAGCTCGACAGCCGCGGCGGCAGGGTCCTGCGCCTGCGAGGTCGGGTCGGGCGGCACGGCACCGGCTGCCTCGTGCGCGCCGTCGTGCTCGACGGCACGCCGGGCGGCCGACGGGTCGGCGCCGGCGAGGTGCGAGCGCACGAGCATCCCGCCCGTGACGAGCGCCGAGCACACGACCAGGACGAGGCCTGCGAGGAGCGCGGGGTGTGGCCGTGCCCCGGGGGCCGAGCGACGCCGTCGGGCGTGCTCGCGCCGTCGCAGCGCCCTCTGCCCGCCCGGACCGGGATGCGTGCCGGCAGGCGGCACGCCCCGTCCTGGCCTCCGCGGCGACCGGACCACGGTGTCGTCGCCCGCGCCGTCCCGCCCGGCCGGGGGCTCCCGCCGGGACGGCGCGGGCGCCCGGCGGGCGGCGATGGCCGCCGCGGCCAGCCGGGCGCCGTCGGGCATCGCGATCGGCGTCGGGAGTGAGGCCTCGTAGCAGAGGGCCGCGAAAGTCCCCACCTCGGGGCGCATGCGGGGATCCGCACGCCGCGCCGTGGCGAGCTCGGCGTGCAGCGCCGCGAGGGACGGGTCGGGCGTCTCGGGGGCGGCCTCGCCCGGCACCGGTGCACCCGCAGGGGGCGGGAGGACGCCCACGACGAGCTCGGCGAGCGACCTGACGTCGTCGGGCGCAGGCAGGGCGCACAGCTCGAGCGGTGCCCGCAGGACCGCCCGGCCCTCGGCGTCGACCAGGACGTCCGTCTCCGCGACCCCTCCGTAGGACAGCCCCGACGCGTGCAGCGCCGCGAGCGCCTGCGCCAGGGGCACGAGCAGCGTCACGGCCTCACCCGCCTCGAGGGGGCCGCGGCAGGCCAGCAGCAGCCGTAGGCCCCCTCCCGGCGGCCTCCGGGAGATGAGCACGAGCACGCCCTCGCCCCCCTCGACGATCTCCTCGACGGGGACGAGGTGCTCGTCGTCGAGCAGGCGCAGGGCGTCGAGCCGCTCGACGAGCAGGTCCCTCGCCGCCGGATCGGCGGGCACCCTCACCAGAGAGACGTCGTGGTAGCGCCCCGAACCGTCGGAGGCGACCCAGCGACGTGGCCCCAGCGTGCCGGGGCCCGGCCCTTCCCCCTGCTCGACGACGCCCCAGCCTCGGCGCGCCAGGAGGTCCGTCACCGCAGGAGGGGGTGCCGACGGGTCGTCCCGGTCCCGGACGCCCGCGCGGGAGGCCCAGGGCAGGCGGGGAGGGCGAGCGCTCGACATGGCTCCCATCCCAGCAGAGCCCGGCCACGCAGGGCGGGTTGTCCACAGGCCGACGCCGCGGCGCTCCGCCCGTGCGCGACCGCACCTGCTCCTGCGCTCCGGCGCCCGTCAGACCTCGAGCCGCCGCCCGGTCCGCGCGCTGTCCCGCGCCACGTCCAGGACGTGCGCGGTCCGCACCGCGTCGGCGGGGTCGACGGGCACCGGACCACCATCGATCCAGGCGGCCACGGCACGGTAGAAGTCGGCGTGCCCGCCCGGGGCGCGCGGCACGGGCACGCGCTCGCGCCCGCGGGTCACCCACCCCTCGGTCCCGGCGGGCGCCGCCTCGTCGAAGACCTCGAAGGGCGACGCGTCGTTCTCGAACGTCGTCACGACGTAGGCCCCGGCGTCGCCGAGCACCCTCGTGCGGGGTCCTGGCGCGCCCACGACCGAGGCCGCCCAGAGCCGGCTGACCACCTCGTGCCCGTCCGACGGCGTGTGGTGGAGCGTCAGGAAGACGTCGTCCTCGGTCGGGGTCGTCAGGGCGCGCAGCTCGGCATACACCGAACGGACCGGGCCGAAGAGCTGGGTGGCCGAGTCGACGAGGTGCGGGCCGAGGTCGAGCAGGAGCCCGCCGCCCACCGGGTCGTTCTCCTTCCAGCGCTGCTGCGGCACGGGACGCCACCGCTCCCACCGGCGTTCGAACGTGTGCACGCGCCCCAGGTCGCCCGCCGCGAGCACCGACCGCAGGGTCAGCTGCTCGGGGTCCCAGCGCCTGTTCTGGAAGACCGTGAAGGGGGTCCCCGTGGCGGCTGCCGTCGCGACGACCTCGGCGGCCTGCGCCCCGTCGAGCGCGATCGGCTTGTCCAGCACGAACGGGACGCCCGCCCTGGAGACCTGGGCCGCGTGCTCGGCGTGCAGCGCCGACGGGCTCGCGATCACCACGACGTCGTAGGTCCCGCGCTCACCGAGGAGCCCGGCCAGGTCGTCGTGGAGCCGCACCCCGGGCCAGTCCTCCTCGGCCGCGGCACGACGTCCGGGGTCCCGGGCGACGACCGCGGTCACGACGAGCCCGGCCTCCCTGGCGAGCCGGGCGTGGATGCCGCGGCCAGCACCGCCGTACCCGACCAGACCGACCCGCGTCCGCCGACTACCGGGGACACGGTCCTGCGCAGTGGTTGCACTCATGGCGCCCAATCTAGCCGCCGTCCCGGAGCACTCCCGAAGACTGGCAGAATGTACCGAATTCTCCTGGAACTGTCGTTCTCGGCACCTGTCCGAGTTCGGGAAGGTCGTCCGTTGAGCACCCAGAGCAAGAGCTCGAAGAGCACGAGGAGCGCGCGCATGCGCCGCGTGCTCCGCATCACCCTCATCGCCCTCGCGTTGGGGATCGTCATCGCCAACGCGGTGGACCAGCCGACGATCGAGGCGAACGAGGCCCCCACGACCGGCACGGCCCGCGCCGCCCTCGAGACGCTCGAGGTCAAGGGGATCGCGGCCGCGACCGGCTACGAACGGGAGAACTTCGGCTCCGCCTGGGCCGACGTGGACGCCAACGGGTGCGACACCCGCAACGACATCCTCGCCCGCGACCTCACCGACCTCACGTACTCGACGCGCGACAAGGGGTGCGAGGTTCGCACGGGTACCTTCGACGACCCCTACACGGGCGCGACGATCAGCTTCGTCCGGGGCAACAAGACGAGCTCGGCCGTCCAGATCGACCACGTCATCCCGCTCATGGACGCGTGGCGCAAGGGCGCCCAGTCGTGGGACGACGAGACCCGCCTGCGCTTCGCGAACGACCCCCTCAACCTGCTCGCCTCCGACGGCTCGGCCAACCAGTCCAAGGGCGCGCGCGACGCGTCGGCCTGGCTCCCGCCCAACCACGCGTTCCGGTGCACGTACATCGCGCGTCAGATCGCGGTGAAGGCCTCGTACGAGCTGTGGGTCACCCCGTCGGAGCACGACGCGATGGCCGCCGTGCTCGACGGCTGCCCGTCCGAGCCGCTGCCCACGGGCTCCTGACGGACCTCACCGACCGACGGTCCGGGACCGGAGCGGGTCCCGGGCGAGCCGCCTGACGCGAGGCGTCCCGCCCGGGCCCGCGGCTCCTCAGGGTGCGCTGCGCCGGAGCGCACCCGGCCACCAGACGACCCGTCCGACGTCGTGCACCAGTGCCGGGACGAGCAGGCTGCGGACGATCAGGGTGTCGACGAGCACACCGAACGCGACGATGAACGCGAGCTGAGCGAGGAACAGCAGCGGGATCACCCCGAGCGCGGCGAACGTCGCGGCGAGCACCACGCCCGCCGACGTGATGACCGACCCCGTGACGGCGAGCGCGCGCAGCGTGCCGCGGCGGGTGCCGATGATCCCCGACTCCTCGCGCACGCGGGTCATGAGGAAGATCGAGTAGTCGACGCCGAGCGCCACGAGGAAGCAGAACGCGTAGAGCGGGACGGTCGGGTCGGCACCGGGGAAGTCGAGCACGTGGTTGAACACGATCGCCGACACCCCGAGGGCTGCGCCGAACGAGAGCACGTTGGCCGCCATGAGCAGGACCGGCGCCAGGATCGAGCGCAGCAGCAGCATGAGGATCAGCAGGATCACGACCAGCACGACGGGCACGATGACGCGCAGGTCGTGGTCGCCCGCGATCTGGGTGTCGAGGCGCTCGGCGCTGGCACCGCCCACGAGCGAGTCGGGCGAGACCTCGTGCACGGCGTCGCGGAGCGCGGCGACGGTCTGGGTCGCGGCGTTGGTGTCGCTCGGGTCCTCGGTCACGACGTCGACGCGCACGTCGCCGTCGACCACGAGCGGCGGCCCCTGAGCGGGGGCCCCGGGGGCACCGCCCGTTCCGCCCTCGGTCACGGCGGCGGCGGACGCGACCCCGTCGGTCGCGGTCGCGGCCTGGAGCACGGCGTCGAGATCGGCCTCGGGGGCGATCACGATCGCGGGCTGGACGCCCACGCCCCCGAAGTGCTCCTCGAGGACCTGCTCGCCGTCGACCGAGTCGACCTGGGTGAGGAAGACGTCGGAGTCGCTCGTGCCCTCGGCCTGGAAGGTCGGGACGAAGGCAGCGCACCCCGC
Organism: Oerskovia paurometabola; assembly: GCF_016907365.1. NCBI lineage: Bacteria > Bacillati > Actinomycetota > Actinomycetes > Micrococcales > Cellulomonadaceae > Oerskovia > Oerskovia paurometabola. The sequence goes on from NZ_JAFBBV010000001.1 coordinate 2,623,760, forward strand.
GAGGACGAGGGCCGTGACGATCCACACGGCCCGGTCGCGACGCCCCACGAAGCTCGCCACGCGGGACCAGACGCCGTGTCCCGCGACGTGCACCTCGACGTCGTGGCTCGCGGCGAGCGCGAGGTCGCGCGGCCCCGCGGCGGCGGTCCCGGACGCTGCCGGGGCCGCCGGGGAGGCCACCGAGGTCTCGGCCTCGTCGGCCGCGGCGGGGTCGTACGCGGGCTTGCGCGGCCAGAAGATGCCGCGTGAGCGCTTGCCCCCGACCACGAGCAGCGCGGGCAGGAACGTGAGTGCACCGAGGAACGCGGCCGCGATGCCGATGGCCCCGACGGGGCCGAGGCTCCGGTTGGAGCCCAGGTCGGACAGCAGCAGGCACAGCAGGCCCGCGATCACGGTCCCGGCGGAGGCCGAGATCGGCTCGATCGAGGCGCGCAGGGCGCGTCGCACGGCCGTGTACGGGCTCTCCACGACGCGCAGCTCCTCGCGGTAGCGCGCCACGACGAGCAGCGAGTAGTCGACCGCGGCGCCCACGACGAGGATCGACAGGATGCCCTGCGCCTGGCCGTTGAGGGTCAGCGTGCCGGCGTCGGCCAGGAGGTAGACGACGAGTCCCGCGAGGCACAGCGCGAACACCGCGGTGAGGATCACCATGAACGGCAGGATCGGCGAGCGGTAGACGATCGCGAGGATGATCAGCACGGCGCCGAGCGCGACGAGCAGCAGGACCGTGTCGATCCCGCCGAACGCGTTGACGAGGTCCGCGACGAAGCCCGCAGGTCCGGTGACCCAGGCCTGGAGGCCCGAGTCGGCCAGGACGGTCTCGAGCTCCGCGCGGATCTCGGCGACCACGGCGTTGTTGACGCGCTCGTCGTCGGCCATGAGGTCCGAGGACTGCGACGCGTCGAGCGACGCCACGATCATCGCGGCCTCGCCGTCCTGCGAGGGCACGACGACGGGGGGTGCGGTGAGCGCGTCCCCGACGGTCTGGGGGTCGTCGGGTCCGGCGCCGGGCAGCGGGAGCCCGGGCAGGTCGGCGGCGACGGTCTGGAGCGTCTCGAGCTGCTGGGGCGTGACGGCCCCGCCGTCGGTCGGGACGGCGACGACGAGGGCGGGCAGCGACTCGTCGGAGACGAACGCCTGGGCCTTCTCGGCCGCGCGGGTGGACTCGGCGCTCGACGGCAGGAACGCCGCGGAGTCGTTGGTCTGGACGGTGCTGAGCTTGCCCTGCGCCTGGCCTCCGATCGCCCCGATGGCGAGCCAGACTCCCAACACTGCGACAATGACCAGGCCTCGGAGCACACCACTCCAGCGATTACTCAGCATGCTGAGTACTATTGACGACGGAGGTCTCAGAAGCAAGTGGACGCAAACCCGGTGAGCAGGGAACCGAAGGACTGGCCGACGGGCCGGCTCCTGTCGGCGGTGACCCGCCGGATCGAGCGTGAGTGGAACCACCACCTCGACGGCTGGGACCTCAACCACGCCTCGATGCCCGTCCTGCTGCACCTGCTCGCGGGCCCCCGCACCCAGCGCCAGCTCGCCGCCGAGTCGCACATCACCGAGCAGACCATGAGCCGCATCCTGGCCCGCCTCGAACGCTCGGGGTACGTCACCCGCGAGGACGACGTCAACGACCGCCGCCGCCGCGCCGTCGCGATCACCCCGAACGGCCGAACCGCCGCGTTCGCCGCCGCGAGCCCGCGCCCCGCCGAGGAGCTGAGCACCCGGGGCCTGACCGACGAGCAGATCGCGACCCTGCGTGAGATCCTCATCACCATGGTCGAGGCCCACCCTCGACCGGGCGAGGGCTAGCCTGACCGCATGCACCTGCGCACCGAGGGCCCCGGTCTCACCGACTACCAGGACGCCTGGGACCTCCAGCGCCAGGTCCACCAGGAGGTCGTGGACGGGACCGCGCCGGACACCGTGATCCTCGTGGAGCACCCGAGCGTCTACACCGCAGGCAGACGCACCAACCTCGCCGACCGTCCCGACGACGGCACGCCCGTCGTCGACGTCGACCGCGGCGGGAAGATCACCTGGCACGGGCCGGGGCAGCTCGTGGCCTACCCGATCGTCCGGCTCGCCGAGCCCGTCGACGTCGTCGCCTACGTGCGCGCGCTCGAGTCCGCGGTCATGGACGTGTGCACCGCGCTGGGCCTGACGACCCACCGCGTCGAAGGGCGCAGCGGGGTGTGGCTGGCCGCGACCGGGGCCCGGCGCGAGCGCAAGGTCTGCGCGATCGGGGTGCGCGTCGCGCGCGGCGTGACCATGCACGGCCTCGCGCTCAACTGCTCCCCCGACCTCGGGGAGTTCTCGCGGATAGTGCCGTGCGGCATCTCCGACGCCGACGTCACGTCCCTGACGCTCGAGACCGGCCGACGGGTCACGATCGACGAGGCCACGCCGCTCCTGGTCGCTGCGCTGCACGAGCACCTGGGGCCGCTCCTCGCGGCCGCCGGCACGACCGCCGCGACCGTCCCCGCTGCGGGCTCGGCCGGCTAGCGCACACCGGGCGCGCCGCCCTCTCCCCTTCCGGGACCTTCACCGCTAGAATGGGCCTCACCTCAAGGGAATCATTGCGCAACCGGAGTACGGGTGGGTCGGTGCGCGGAACGGTTGACCCTGAAGGACCCTCATGACCCGCACTCCCAGCCCCCTCGCGCCCGCGCGCCCCGACGTCACCGGCGGCGCGCCCGGCGCCCCCGCACAGGCTCCCGAGCCCGCGGAGCCCCGTCGCGGCACGCTCGCCACGTACGGCGAGCTCCCCCGCCTGGCCGGCAAGGCGTTCCTGCCCATCGCGTTCCTCGCACGCCTGCCGTTCTCGATGATCACGATCGGCACCCTCCTCCTGGTCACGACGACCACGGGCTCGCTCGCTCTCGGCGGGCTCGCGAGCGCAGCCGCCGCCGTCGGCACGGCGCTCGGCGGCCCGACGCAGGGATCCCTCGCGGACCGGATCGGCCAGCGCAAGGTGCTCCTCGTCGTCGTGCCGCTGAACGTCCTGGCCGTCGTCGGGCTCGTCCAGGCCGCGAGCACCGGCGCTGCCTCGGGCGTGATCCTCGGCGCCGCGGCGCTCGTGGGCGCGTTCGCCCCGCAGGTGGGGCCGCTCGCGCGCGTGCGCTGGATCGCCATGACCCAGCACCGCCCTCGCACGCTGCTCGCCGCGATGGGCTACGAGAGCACGGCCGACGAGATCGGCTTCGTGCTCGGTCCGGCCCTCGTCGGCATCCTCGCGAGCGTGTGGTCCCCGCAGGCCGCGATGCTGTTCGCCGCCGCGGTGTGCGCGGTCTTCGGGCTGGCGTTCGCGCTGCACCCGACCGCGACCCCCGGCGCCCCCAAGCCGTCCGCCGCCGCCCAGGCCGCGGCGGGCGCCGACGCCCACGGCTCGTTCGTCGGCCTCCTGCGCCGCGTCCTGGTGCCCGTCCTCGGGATGCTCGCGATGGGCATGCTCTTCGGCAGCACCCAGACGGCCGTCACGTCGTTCATGCGCGACGCGGGCGCCGAGGAGCAGGCCGGCCTGGTCTACGCGGTCCTCGGCTTCGGTTCGGCCATCACGGCGCTCGCCGTGGTCGCGCTGCCCGCGAGCTTCGGCGCACGCTCGCGCTGGGTCTCGTTCGCCTCGGGCCTCACCGTCACGGCCGTCCTCGCGTTCCTCGCGGGGGGCAGCGGGTCGCTCGGCGCGCTGATCGGCGCGCTCGCGCTGCTGGGCCTGTTCGTCGGCCCGGTCATGGTCACGATCTTCACGGTCGGCGGCGACCTCAGCCCGAGCAGCCGCAGCGGCGCCGCCATGACGATGCTCGCGAGCGCGAACGTCGTGGGCGTGGCGCTCGGCGCGAGCGTCGGCGGCCAGGTCGCCGAGGGCGTGGGGACGGCGGCCGCGTTCGCGCTGCCGGCCGTCGCCGCGGTCCTGCTCGTCGTCACCGGGCTGTCGCTCAGGTCACGTCCGGCCCACGTGGACACCACCGCCCTCCCGCAGGCTCCTGGCGTACTCTGACTTTCACCCGATACCGGGCACGACTCCAGGGGGCCACCGCCCACCACGGACTGGGAGACACCGCGTGACGATCGCACCTGAAGGGCGGCGCATGCTGCGGGTCGAGGCCCGCAACTCTGCGACACCCATCGAGAAGAAGCCCGAGTGGATCAAGACCCGGGCGACCATGGGACCCGAGTACACCGAGCTCAAGGGTCTCGTGCGCAAGGAAGGCCTGCACACGGTCTGCGAGGAGGCGGGCTGTCCCAACATCTTCGAGTGCTGGGAGGACCGTGAGGCCACGTTCCTCATCGGCGGCGACCAGTGCACGCGCCGTTGCGACTTCTGCCAGATCGACACGGGCAAGCCCGCCGACTTCGACGCGGACGAGCCACGCCGGGTCGCCGAGTCGGTCCAGGCCATGGGCCTGCGCTACTCGACCATCACGGGCGTCGCGCGCGACGACCTGGCCGACGGCGGCGCGTGGCTCTACGCCGAGACCGTGCGTCAGATCCACGCGCTCAACCCGGGCACGGGCGTCGAGCTGCTCATCCCGGACTTCAACGCCATCCCCGAGCTGCTCGACGCGGTCAACGAGTCACGCCCCGAGGTCCTCGCGCACAACGTCGAGACGGTGCCGCGCATCTTCAAGCAGATCCGCCCGGGCTTCCGCTACGACCGCTCGCTGTCCGTCATCACGCGGGCTCGCGAGGCCGGCCTGGTGACCAAGTCGAACATCATCCTCGGCATGGGCGAGACGATCGACGAGGCGAAGGAGGCCCTGCAGGACCTCCACGACGCAGGCTGCGACCTCATCACCATCACTCAGTACCTGCGCCCGTCGCTGCGCCACCACCCGGTCTCGCGGTGGGTCAAGCCCGAGGAGTTCGTCGAGCTCTCGGACGAGGCCGAGCGCATCGGGTTCCTCGGCGTCATGTCCGGCCCGCTGGTCCGTTCCTCGTACCGCGCGGGCCGCCTGTGGGGCCAGGCCATGAAGCGTCGCGGCATGGAGATCCCGGCCGCGCTCGCGCACCTGACCGAGCCCACGACGGCCCGCCAGGAGGCCGCGAGCCTGCTGGCCCGCTGACCTCCCGGGGTCCTGACCGGCCCGAGCCGGGCCTCGCTCCCGTTCCCCCGCCGACGTGCGAGAGAATCGAGGGCGGGGCCCGGCTCGCCGCCGTCCCCGCCCCTTCACCGGAGCACTCTCCGCCACCACTAGACTGAGGCACCATGGCCCGCAACAAGAGCACCGACCCCTCGACCGGGGTCGACGGCACCAAGCCGAAGAAGCAGAAGAAGCAGCGCTGGTATCACCAGGTCTGGGACGCGTACAAGATGACGCGCGCCGAGGACCCGGCGGTCACGTGGATCATGCTCGCCGTGTTCGTCGGCATCCTCGCCGTCGCGATCGGGATCGGTCTGGCCTGGGGGCCGTGGGTCTACACCCTCATCGTGGGTCTGCCCTTCGCGTTCCTCGGCTCGCTGTTCGTCCTGACGCGCCGCGCGGAGACCGCGGCCTACAGCCGCATCGAGGGCCAGCCCGGGGCCGCCCGCGCCGCGCTCGGCACGATCCGCCGCGGCTGGACGTTCGACGACGAGCCCGTCGCCCTGACCCCGCAGCAGGACCTCGTGTTCCGTGGCGTCGGGCGTGCCGGGGTCGTGCTCGTGGGCGAGGGCCCGACGCACCGCGTCACCAAGCTGCTCGACGGCGAGAAGCGCCGCATCACGCGCGTCCTGCCGAACGTCCCCGTCACCACGATCCAGTGCGGCAACGGCGAGGGCCAGGTCCCGCTCAAGAAGGTCGCGCGCACGGTGCAGAAGCTGCGCCCGACGCTCACCAAGCCGGAGACCGCCGAGGTCCTCAAGCGCCTCAAGGCGCTCGGCGGCGCCAAGCTGCCGATCCCCAAGGGCATCGACCCCACCCGTGCGCGTCCCGACCGCAAGGGCATGCGCGGGCGCTGACCCCGCACCGTCTGGCACCCGGCCCGTCGCTCACCTCCCGGTGACCGGCGGGCCGTCGTGCATCCCCGTCCCGCGCCGACGACGCCGACGCTGACGACGCAAGGAGGCCCCGTGAGCGACCCGTACTGGAATCACAGCACCCACTACTTCCCCGTCCTCACGCGGCTCGTGGGCCCAGGGACCCGCACAGCGCTCGACGTGGGCTGCGGCGAGGGGCTCCTGACGCGACGGCTCCGCGCGGCCGGGGCCGGCGAGGTGCTGGGGCTCGACCTCGACCCCGCGCAGGTGGACCGTGCGCGTCTCGCCGCCGGGGGCTCCCCCGGGCAGACCGGCCTCGACTACGTCACGGGCGACGTCCTGGACCCGCTCACCGGGCTCGCCGGGCCCTTCGACCTGGTCACTACCGTCGCCACCCTGCACCACCTCCCGCTCGACGCGGGACTGCGGCGCCTGCGCGACCTGGTCGCCCCGGGCGGGACGCTCGCCGTCGTGGGACTGACACGGCCTCGCACGGCCTGGGACCAGCCGGGCGCCGGGCAGGATCTGCCGGCCCCGCCGCAAGGATCGCCCGACGACGTCGCGGGGAGTGGGAGCACGGCTCGCCGATCGCCGAGGTCACCACGAGCCACGCCGAGCTGCGTGCGGCAGCACGGCAGATCCTGCCCGGCGCCCGGCTGCGGCGCCGGCTCTACTGGCGGTACACGCTCGTGTGGCGCGCGCCCGGGGGCGGGCGAGGGCTGAGGCTGGCCCCGCGCCGAGGCGAGCGGCGCCGTCGGGCACAGGGGTGGTGCGTGCCGGTGCGTGCCGTGCAGAGCGTGTCAGGCGCGGACGATGACCGTGCCGGCGGCCTTGTCGTGCATGCCGCGGCCGTCGCCGTCCCACACCACGGCCGGGACGACCAGGCACAGCAGGACCGTGCGCACCAGAGCCCGCCACAGGCCCACCATGCGCCCCTCGCCGCCCAGGACGCGCACCTGCAGACCCATGACGCGGTGGCCGACCGTGTAGCCGAGCGTGCTCACCAGGAGCAGGTTCTCGACCGCGAACACGCCGAGCGTCGCCATCGAGTTCGCGTCGAAGGCCAGGTAGCTGATGAGCAGGCACAGCACCCAGTCGATGACGAGCGCGACCGCGCGACGGCCGACCGTCGCCAGCGAACCAGGACCGTCGGACGGCAGGCCGAGGCGACCGCCTCGGCCGTTCTCCCCACCGGTCGGCGTACCCTCGAGCCAGGAACCCACATCTTCACGCGACACCACGGCACCAGCCTACGTGGCGGTGAGGCGGGTTCCGGCGCCTGCCCGGTTCGTCCCGGTCGAGGGAGCCCCACCAGGCCCGCACAGGGCTCGCCGTCGTGCGCCGTCGCGCCGATGTCACGCAGCCCGCCGCTGCGTAACACGGACGAAACACTCGGTACACGGTGGGGAAACCCCTGAGGCCTAGGTTCGAGGCGCCACTGGAGGTACGGCCAGAGGACCCACTACCAAGGAGTTACGGATGTTCAAGAACGCGGAGGAGGCAATCGCCTTCACCCAGAACGAAGGCGTCGAGTTCGTCGACGTCCGGTTCTGCGACCTGCCGGGCGTGATGCAGCACTTCAACATCCCGATCTCGCAGTTCGCCGAGTCCGCCTTCACGGACGGCATGATGTTCGACGGGTCCTCGATCCGCGGCTTCCAGGCGATCCACGAGTCGGACATGAAGCTCATCCCCGACGTCACGACGGCCTACGTCGACCCGTTCCGCAAGCGCAAGACGCTCATCGTGAACTTCTCGATCGTGGACCCCTTCACCGACGAGGCGTACTCGCGCGACCCGCGCAACGTCGCCTTCAAGGCCGAGGCGTACCTGCGCAGCACCGGCATCGCCGACACCGCGTTCTTCGCACCCGAGGCCGAGTTCTACATCTTCGACGACGTCCGGTTCAAGACGAGCCAGAACGAGTCGTACTACCACCTCGACTCCAAGGAAGCGGCCTGGAACACCGGCCGCGTCGAGGAGGGTGGCAACCTCGGCTACAAGACCCGCTACAAGGGCGGCTACTTCCCCGTCTCCCCCAACGACCAGATGGCGGACCTGCGCGACGAGATGTGCGCCGTCCTCGACCAGGTCGGCCTCGACGTCGAGCGCGCGCACCACGAGGTGGGCACCGCCGGCCAGCAGGAGATCAACTACCGCTTCTCGACGCTGACCGCAGCGGCCGACGACCTGATGAAGTTCAAGTACGTCATCAAGAACGTCGCCTGGGAGGCCGGCAAGTCCGCGACCTTCATGCCCAAGCCGATCTTCGGTGACAACGGCTCCGGCATGCACTCGCACCAGTCGCTCTGGAAGGACGGCGAGCCGCTGTTCTTCGACGAGAAGGGCTACGGCGGCCTGTCGGACCTCGCCCGCTGGTACATCGGCGGCCTGCTCAAGCACGCGCCCTCGCTGCTCGCCTTCACGAACCCGTCGGTGAACTCCTACCACCGCCTGGTCCCCGGCTACGAGGCCCCCGTCAACCTGGTCTACTCGGCCCGCAACCGTTCCGCGTGCATCCGCATCCCGGTCACCGGTTCCTCGCCCAAGGCCAAGCGCGTCGAGTTCCGCGTGCCGGACCCGTCGGCCAACCCGTACCTGGCCTTCGCCGCACAGCTCCTCGCCGGCATCGACGGCATCAAGAACCGCATCGAGCCGCCCGAGCCGATCGACAAGGACCTCTACGAGCTGCCCCCCGAGGAGCACGCGGCGATCCAGCAGGTCCCCGCCTCCCTCGGCGAGGCCCTCGACGCCCTCGAGGCCGACCACGACTACCTCACGGTGGGCGACGTCTTCACCGAGGACCTCATCGCGACGTGGATCGACTACAAGCGCACGCACGAGATCGACCCGATCCGCCTGCGCCCGCACCCCCACGAGTTCGAGCTGTACTACGACCTCTGATCGTCGGTGCTCGCGGTGGTAGTCGCGAGCCCCTGACGTGCAGTGATGGCACCCCGGCCGCCCTTTGTGGTGGCCGGGGTGTCGTGCTGTGCAGGCCGGATCCCCCTTTCGCAGATCCTGCAAAGAAACGTGAGAGTACGTACGACAATCCACCTCGTCATCCGGACCAGGTCTCTGAATTCACCCGCCGCGCCGGTGTTTTTCCGCCCCCTGGACGTAGACCCTGACCTTTCGCCGTGCCAGGCTGCTCATACCGATGTACAGGAATGTCCAGAGGAGTGGCCATGGCACTGCGATACAACTCCCCGCCGAACTGGCCTTCTCCCCCTGAGGGATGGACACCTCCGCCAGGATGGAAGCCCGATCCCTCGTGGGAGCCGGCGCCGCAGGGTTGGGATTTCTGGGTCGACGACTCTCTCGACGGCTTCGTGGGAACATCGACGAGCCCTTCGGCCTCGACGGGCGCAGCGGAGCCGGCTCCCCCGTCGTTCGCGGGAAAGCGCGCGACGAATTCCTGGTTCGTGCGCCACAAGGTCCTCACCGGAATCGGAGCAGCGTCGATACTGCTCATCGTGCTCGTGGCCGCTCTGAGCGGAAACGGCGACGGAGCATCGGAAAGGTCTGTCGCCGGCAGTACCGCCACGCAGGACGGCCAGGACGACGAAAAGTCCGCGGAAGAGATCGCTGCCGAAGAGACCGCGGAGGCCGAGCGGCTGGCCGAGGAGGAGGCTGCCGCTGCGGCACAGGCAGAGACGAAACGCCTCGCGGAGGAGCAGCGAATCGCCGACGAGGCGGCCGCCGCTGCAGCTGCCGCCGCTGAGACCGCGCGGCTCGGCTCGGTCGCCCAGCAGAACGCCTATCGCTCGGCGGTGAACTATCTCGACCTCACCGCCTTCTCACGCTCCGGGCTGGCCGGGCAGCTCGAGTTCGAGGGTTTCAGCACCCCGGATGCGGAGTTCGCGATCGCCCGCCTAGAAGCCGAAGGTGGCGTCGACTGGAACGCGCAGGCCGCTGCCAGCGCAGCGAACTACCTCGAGCTCACCTCCTTCTCTCGCTCCGGGCTCATCGACCAGCTCACGTTCGAGGGGTATACCGCAGAGCAGGCAGAGCATGGCGTGAGCACGACGGGTCTCTAGTTCTGGGTCCGGACAGCCGCCGACGCTGTCCGTCCGATGAGTTCCACGCCGCTCCGCAGTCACAGCCTGCACGACCGTCGTCGGCCGGTGCGCGCGAACCGGAGGAGAAGACATGGGACGGCTCATCTACTCGATGATCACCTCGCTCGACGGCTACGCGGAGGCGGCGGAGGGCGACCTCGGCGTGGGTGCGGACGACGAGGAGGTCCACACCTTTATCGACGACGTCTTTCGCGACGTGGGCACCTACCTCTACGGCCGACGGATGTACGAGACGATGGTCTTCTGGGAGACGGCGGACGCCGACCCGGCGGCACCGCCGTTCATCGTCCGGTACGCCCAGGGGTGGCAGGCCGCGGAGAAGGTCGTGTACTCCACGACTCTGGAGGCGGTGTCCAGCGCGAGGACCAGGATCGAACGGACCTTCGACCCCGAGGCCGTGCGCAGGCTCAAGGCCGAGTCCGAGCACGACCTCACCGTGGACGGCCCGAACCTCGCTGCCCAGGCGATCAAGGCCGGCCTGGTGGACGAGTACCACCTGTTCGTCACCACGAGCGTGGTCGGCGGCGGCAAGCGCTTCTTCCCCGACGGCGTGCGGCTCGACCTCGACCTGGTCGAGGAGCGGACCTTCGACAGCGGACTCGTCTACGCGCGCTACCGGACCCGCTGAGCCCCGGGCGAAGTCGCGGGCCGCGGCCGGGCGAGGACGCAGGCCCCCGGCCGGGGTGCGAGGCTCCCCGGGCAGCGTGAGGATCGACGCATGACCAGATTCGGCTACACCCTCATGAGCGAGCAGTCCGGCCCCAAGGCCCTGGTGGACTATGCGGTGGCCGCCGAGCGGATCGGCTTCGACTTCGAGGTGTCCTCCGACCACTACTTCCCGTGGCTCGACGCACAGGGTCACTCCCCGTATGCCTGGACGGTTCTGGGTGCCGTGGCCCAGGCGACCGAGCGCGTCGACCTCATGACGTACGTGACGTGCCCGACGATCCGCTACCACCCTGCCGTGGTCGCCCAGAAGGCGGCGACGCTGGGGATCTTGTCCGACGGTCGCTTCACGCTCGGGCTCGGCGCCGGGGAGAACCTGAACGAGCACGTCGTGGGTCGAGGCTGGCCCGCGGTCGACGAGAGGCACGGGCTGCTCGTCGAGGCGGTCGACATCATCAGCGAGCTGTTCACGGGCGAGCTGCTGAGCTATCGCGGTGAGTACTTCCAGGTCGACTCGGCCCGCCTGTGGGACCTGCCGGACTCCCCGGTCGAGATCGGGATCGCGGTGTCGGGCGCGCAGTCGGTGGCGTCCTTCGCGACGCTCGCGGACCACCTCGTGGCCACGGAACCGAAGCCGGAGCTCGTCAGCGCCTGGGACCGGGCGCGCGACGCGGCCGAGCTCCCGCCGTCGCGCAAGATCGGCCAGATCCCCATCTGCTGGGACACCGACCACGAGCGAGCCCTCACCCGGGCGCACGACCAGTTCCGGTGGTCGGGCCTGGGGTGGCCGGTCAACGCCAACCTCCCGACGACGCAGGCCTTCGCGAGCGCCAGCGCATTCGTCCGTCCCGAGGACGTCGCGGAGTCGATCCCGTGCGGGCCTGACCTCGACGCGATCGTCGAGGCGGTGTCGGCGTACTGGGAGGCGGGCTTCACCGACGTCGCGCTCGTCCAGGTCGGCGACGAGGGCCAGCAGGACTTCCTCGACCAGGCGGCCGGGCCCCTGCTCGACAGGCTCAGGGCGGCTGCGCCGAGCGACTGAACCCCCCGCGCGGCACGGTGGCCGACGCTCCGAGGACCGGCGTCCGGGACGGTGGAAAAGACCCTGCCCACCCCCGCTAGAATGAGCCCTCGCCACTGCTTGGAGACCTTGAGCAGGCGGCAAAGACATGGAAGGAATGTCGATGGCCGACGTCGCCACAGCTGCACCCCTAGCCCTCTCCCAGACACTTGCCACCCGCGCGGACGACATCCGCAGCGCGTGGCTCGACGCGGCCGCGCGCGAGCTCCACGGGCGCACCTCCCGCGGTGAGCTCGAGCGCGAGCAGGCCGAGATCTTCGACGCCCTGGTCGACGGACTCCGGGCAGGTGGAACGGTCGTGACGGACGCGGCGTTCGACCAGCTCCGCGGCATCCTCGCCGACGTCTCGGCGGTCCGCGCCCGGCTCGGGTTCACGCCGCGCGAGACCGCGATCGGCCTGTTCGCCCTCAAGGACGGCCTCTACCCCCTCGCCTCCCCCGACACCGACATCGTGCCGCTGCTCCAGCTCGTCGACCAGCTCGGCCTGCTGACCTTCGAGAGCTTCGCCGCCGCTCGTGAGTCGATCATCACGGAGCAGGCCGAGCAGCTTCTCGAGCTCTCGACCCCCGTGGTCAAGCTCTGGGAGGGCATCGTCGCGGTGCCGCTCGTGGGCACGCTCGACTCCGCCCGCGCCCAGGTGGTCATGGAGCGCCTCCTCAACACCCTCGTCGACACGGGCAGCGAGCACGCGATCATCGACATCACGGGTGTGCCCGCGGTCGACACCCAGGTCGCGCAGCACCTCCTCAAGACCGTGGTCGCGGCACGCCTCATGGGGGCCGAGTGCACGATCAGCGGGATCCGGCCCCAGATCGCGCAGACGATCGTGGCTCTCGGCATCGAGTTCGGCGACATCCGCACGCGTGCAACGCTCGCCGACGCCCTCGTCGACGCCCTCCGCTCAGGCCGCGGGGCACGTCAGAAGGGCCTGCCGGCGTGACCGACGGCGTCCCCGTCCTCAAGATCGGCTCGACGCTCCTCGTCTCGATCCAGGTGGACCTGCAGGACGACACCGCCCTGCAGCTCCAGGAAGATCTCGCGACGCGGATCACGGAGACCGGAGCGCGCGGGGTCATCATCGACATCTCCGGCCTGGAGATCGTGGACTCGTTCATCGGACGCATGCTGGCCTCGGCCGCCAGCATCTCGCACGTTCTCGACGCGACGACCGTCGTCGTCGGCATGCGCCCTGCCGTCGCGATCACGATGGTCGAGCTGGGGCTGTCCCTCGGGAACGTCCGCACCGCGCTCGACGTCGAGCGGGCCCTCGCGCTCCTGGGCACGGTCGAGGAGTCGGCGGAGGACGTCCTTCTCGCCGCCGCTGAGCGCGAGGAGAGATGAGCACCCCGACGGCGACCGTCGAACGCGTGCCCATCCTCACGGACTCCGACGTCGTCAAGGTGCGTCAGCTCGTGCGAACCCTCGCCCAGCAGGCGCGCCTCTCGCTGGTCGACCAGACCAAGCTCGTCACCGCGGCGAGCGAGCTGGCCCGCAACACGCTCGTGTACGGGGGCGGCGGCGCCGCCGAGGTCGAGCTCGTCGCCAACGGCCCGCGGACCGGCGTGCGCGCCGTGTTCAAGGACGACGGGCCCGGCATCCCCGACCTCGACCTGGCGCTGACCGACGGCTGGACCAGCGGCGGCGGGCTCGGCCTGGGCCTGTCGGGATCGCGCCGGCTCGTCCAGCACTTCGCGATCGACACCGCGGCCGGGGCCGGTACGCGCGTCGAGATCGCGACCTGGTCGCGATGACGGCATCGAGCGGAGTCGACGAGCGCCGCAGCATCGTCGAGAACGGCACCTGGTACACCGTGGACCACCCGTCGGCGGTCGGTCGCGTGCGCCGTGCGGCGAGCGTCGTCGCCCGGGACCTGGGGTTCGACGAGGACCGTGCGGCGAAGGTCGGCATCGTCGTCTCGGAGCTGGCCACCAACCAGGTCAAGCACGCCGGGTCCGGGCGGGTGCTCGTGCGTGTCTGCCGGACCGGGGACGCCGCCGAGCTCGAGATGCTCGCGGTCGACTCCGGCCCCGGCATGCGAGACATCACGGCAGCCATGCAGGACGGAGTCTCCACCCGCGGAACCCTCGGTATCGGGCTCGGCACCGTCCCCCGCCTCGCCTCCTCGTGGGACGCGTGGACCTCGCCCGGACAGGGCACGGTCATCGCCGCGACCTTCGCCGGGCGGGGCACGGTGGCAGGTCCGCGTCGCCCGACCGGCGTGACCCGACCCATGACCGGGCAGGAGGCGTGCGGAGACGCGTTCGCCGTCCGGCACGACGCCGGTATCGCGACCCTCATGGTGGCGGACGGCCTGGGACACGGGCCCCTCGCCGCGGCGGCCTCGGGTGCTGCGGTACGGACGTTCCTCGACGCTCCCTCGGGGTCACCCGTCGCGCTCCTCGAGCGGGTGCACGGCGCCCTGCCAGGAACGCGCGGGGCCGCTGTCTCGATCGCGCAGGTGAACGGCGGCGTGCTGCGCTACGCGGGCCTCGGCAACATCTCCGGGACCGTCCACGGCGACCGTGCTCGTGGACTGGTGTCCCACCCCGGCATCGCCGGTGTGCCGACGCGCCAGCTGCGCGAGACGACGTACCCGGTCGAACGGGGCGACGTCGTCGTGATGCACAGCGACGGACTCACCAACCGCTGGTCGCTCGCGGACTATCCGGGTCTCGCCGCCCGATCCCCCCTCGTCGTCGCCGGCGTCCTGCTGCGTGACCACGCGGTGCGCCCCGACGACTCGTGCGTGGCGGTGCTGCCCGTCACGTGGTCGGAGACCTGACCATGCCCATCCTCGCCACACAGCTCCGCTCCGACGCCGACGTGATCGCCCTGCGCCGCGCCGGCCGTGAGATCTGCCGCCAGCTCGGGCTGGACGTCCAGGACCAGGTCCGCGTCGCGACCGCGTTGTCGGAGATGGGCAGAGCGGCCGTCGCCACCGGGACCGCCGACGTCGTCATCGCCGTCGTCCCGGGCACCCCCCAGGCGACCCTCCGCGCCGAGATCACCCCCGACGTCGCGTTCGTGCTCGACGGGGACTCGAGCGACGGGGGTGTCCCGGCGGCGCGACGGCTCGTCCGGGACCTCGAGATCGAACCGACCGGCACCCGGGTCGTCCTCACCAAGCTGCTGAGCGTCACGGCCCGGGTCGACGAGGCCTCGCTCGCCCGCGTCCGACGGTCCACCGCCGCAGCCCACGTCGCCGACGCGCTGGACGAGCTGCGCGTGCAGAACACGGAACTCGTGCGCACCCTCGACGAGCTGACGCAGCAGAAGGAGTACCTCCGGCGCTTCAACGCGGAGCTCGAGGAGACGAACCGTGGGGTGCTCGCGATGTACGACCAGCTCTCGTCCGAGCTCGAGGAGACGAACACGGGGGTCGTCGCCCTCTACGCCGAGCTCGACGAGCGCGGTCGCGAGCTCGCGGCCGCGAACGAGGCGAAGACCCGCTTCCTGCGCAACGTGAGCCACGAGCTGCGCTCCCCGGTCAACTCGATCCTCGGGCTGACGTCGCTGCTCGCCGACTCCCACCTCGACGCGGACCAGGCCCAGCAGGCGACCTACCTGCGCGAGAGCGCCACGACGATGCTCCAGCTCGTCGACGAGCTGCTCGACCTCGCACGGGCCGAGGCCGGCCACGAGGACGTAGAGCCGGCGCCCGTCGACGTCGCCCAGCTGCTCGACGAGCTGCAGGGGACGACCCTGCCGCTCCTGCGGCCCGGGGTGACGCTCAGGACCTCCTCCCCGCCCGACCTCGTCCTGGTGACGGACCGGCGCCTCGCCGCGAGGGTACTGCGCAACCTCCTGGCGAACGCGGCGAAGTTCACGGACGAGGGGCACATCGAGTTCCGTGCGGAGAGGGAGGGAGACCTGGTGCGGTTCGACGTCCGTGACACGGGCCTCGGGATTCCCGAGGACCACGTCGAGTCGGTCTTCGAGGAGTTCGTCCAGGTGCCGAACCGTCTGCAGCCCTCGGTGCGCGGGACAGGTCTGGGGCTGCCGTACGCACGGCGGACCTCGGAGGCGCTCGGTGGGACTCTCGTCGCCTCGTCGCAGCCGGACGTCGGGAGCGTGTTCACGCTCCGCCTGCCCTCCCTCCCGTCCGAGGTGTCGTCCAGGCCGGCGCGCACCGAGGTCGTCCCCCAGGGCGGCGACCTCGGGCACGTGCTCGTCGTGGACGACGACCGGGCGTTCGCTTCGGTCATCGTCGCGATGCTGCAGGGTCACGCCGCGCGCGTCAGCGTCGCGCACGACGCGTCGCACGCCCTGGCCCTGCTGCACGACGGCGCGGCGGACCTCGCGCTCCTGGACGTCCGGCTCCCCGGCACGGACGGGCCGACGCTCCGATCGAGGATCCGCGAGGCGCACCCGGCGACCGGGACCGTGCTCATGTCGAGCGCGTCCCTGCCCGTGCGGGACGACCTCGACGGCGTCCTCTTCCTCCCCAAGGCGGGAATCTCCCGTGACACCCTCGTCGCGACGTTGCGGCGGGCCAAGGAGGCCCGGTGACCTCGCCCCACACCGTGCTCGTGGTCGACGACACCGCAGCGCACCGGTACATCATGTCGAGCTGGCTCCGTCGTGCGGGCTTCGAGGTGATCGAGGCGGCGACCGGCGCCGAGGCCCTCGTCCGCACGAACCCGCACATCGACACGATGGTGCTCGACGTCAACCTGCCGGACATCCACGGCGGCGAGGTCTGCCGGAGGCTCAAGGCCGACCCCTCGACCGCCCACATCCCCGTCCTGCACGTGTCCGCGACCGCCGTCGACGCCGCCTCCCGGACCGCCGGTCTGGAAGGCGGCGCGGACGCGTACCTGCCCGAGCCGCTCGACCGGGACGAGTTCCTCGCGACCATCAGCGCACTGTGCCGACGCCACGACGCCCAGCGGGGCGCGGGGCGCACGGCTCGCCGTCTCGAAGCGCTGACCAACGCCCTGGTCCCCCTGCACGAGGCCCGCTCGTACGAGGCCGTCGTGGACCACACCGCGCGCGGCGCCTGCGCCGTCCTCGGCCGGGCCGTGGTCGCGATGGTGGTCGCCGACGCCGGCCTCGTGCTGCGCTCGGTCTGCGTGACGGAGAGTTCCGCACTCGTCCGTGGCCGCGGGCCGTCGGCAGTCCTCGCCCCCGGCGACGTCAACCCGGCCATGTTCGGCGCAGACGAGGTCCCGGCACCCTGGCGCCCCCTGCTCCACGAGGCCGGCATCGGACCGTCGCAGTGGTGGACCATGTGGCTCGTCGACAGCAGCGGCGCTCTCGTCGGCGGCCTAGGGGTCCAGGTCAAGGACGGGGACAAGAGCCTCACGGACGAGGAGCAGGCGGCCGTCGGACGCTTCGCCGAGGCCGCGACCGTCGCGCTCACGAACCTGCGGACGTTCGCGGAGGAGCAGCGCATCGCGCTCGCCCTCCAGCGCGCTCTCCTGCCGTCGAGCCTGCAGGTGAGCGGTGGCCTCGAGGTCGCCGCGCGGTACGAGGCCTCCGACGCGCGCCTCGACGTGGGCGGGGACTTCTACGACGCGTTCGACCTCCCGGACGGCAGGGTCGCGGTCGTGATCGGTGACGTCCAGGGACACTCGCTCCGCGCCGCCACGGTGATGGCAGAGGTGCGTGTCACGCTCCGCGCCTACCTCCGAGAGGGCCACGACGCCCGGCACGCGCTGAACCTCCTGAACGACGCGCTGCGCAGCGACCACCCCGAGTACGCGACCGTGTGCGTCTGCGTGCTCGACCCCCGGACGGGCGCGGTGGAGATCACCGACGCCGGCCACCTGCCCGCTCTCGTCGTCCGTGCGGACGGCACGGTGCTCCAGGTGAAGGAAGGCTCGCGCCTCCTCGGCCTGCCGAACCCGGACGGCCGGCCCGTGCACCAGGACGTGCTGCAGCACGGCGACCTGCTCGTGCTCGTGACGGACGGACTCGTGGAGCGCCGGGGGGCCTTCCTCCCCGACGCCCTCGACCGGCTGGCCCTCCTAGCCGCAGAGAACGCCGGGGTCGACCCGGCGACGATGTGCGAACGTCTCGTCTCCGCCTTCGACGACGCGGGCCGCGAGGACGACGTCGCGGTCGTCGCGGTCGGTCGTCACGCGGTGCCGCAGGGGCCGACCATCTAGTCGGACGCTGCGAGCACCGCCGACGGGACGCGCGTCCGACCGTCCCTCCGGCCCGGTCGCTCCTCGCGCGGGTCCTGGCCGCTACTCGACACGGGGCCCTGCGTCGGAGCGGCGACTGGTCCTCATCCTGACGGTCGTGCGGGAGCGGAGCCTGTCGTCGGGGAGCACCGTCGCCGCGTCGGCGACGAGGTCGTCGAGGTGGGTGGCGAGGCGGGGCAGGTCGGTGGCTGGGTCGACCTTCACGAGGAGACTGAGGACGAGCTCGGGGCCCTCGTCGCGCAGTGTGGCGGTCGCCTTGCGGACGCCGGGGATCTGCTGGGCCGCACGAGCCGTCGCCTCCGCGACGGCGCCCCGGTCGATCCGCAGGCGCTCCGTGCGGGTGGAGCCCGGCAGGTCCTGTTCGGGGACGGCCCGGGACGGCAGGTGCGCGAGCATCCACCACACCGCAACGATCGCGAGGAGGACGGCGACGGCTCCCGTGACGTAGGGCCACCACGTCTGGGCCGTGGCGTCGGTCGCGGCGGACGTGTCGAGCGAGGAGGGGACGCCCTCGACGTACTGCGCCAGGGTGCCGGTGGTCCACAGCAGCGCAGTGGCACCCGCGACGATCAGCACGAGCCCGGCCAGCGCGAGGAGCACGCGATCGAGCCTCAGGACGGCGCGGTTCATGGTCGCTGCCCCTCCCCGGCCCGCACGCTCAGGCGTGGTGGGCTGTCGAGGGCCGAGAGCTGGTGGGCGACCTCGGCGTCGACGTCGGTCAGGATGTCGGGCGAGCCCGTCGTGCGGACGGTCACGCGCACGGCGCGCCGCGACACCGCGGTGCTGGAGTCGAGCACACCGGGCACGTCTCGTGCGGTCGCGTTCACCCAGCGCGCGATGTCGGCCGAGCGCAGGTGGACACCGCTGGCCGCCGCGACGCGCTGGGTGGTGCGGGGACGGGGGCGGACGGCCTGCCAGAGCAACCAGAGCCCGACCAGGGCGACGATCGCCCCGGCCACGCCGACCCACGTCTCGGGTTCGAGTCCGTCCAGGGCGTCCGCGAGCGACAGGAACCAGCTCGTGCCCTGCCCGCGCACGGCCACGACTGCGGACTGCCCGGCCAGGACCGCGACGACCAGCAGCAGGATCGCCAGGACGAAGGCCCAGGACGTCAGGACGAGGCCGGCCCGCGGCGACCTCGCCGGGGCAGGGACGGTCCGCGCGGAGGGGACGATGGGTGTGCTCATAGGACTCGTCGCTCCTTGGTCGTACCGGTGGCACCGAGGACGTCGGACGGGTCCACGATGCGCGTGACGGTGGTGCGGATCTCGTCGACGTGCACCCCCGCGAGGTCCCGGAGCCGTTCGGTCACGGCCTCGCAGACCTGATGGGCGACCCCCGCGGCCGGGTACGGCCACACGATCGCGATCTCGAGCCGGACCCGGGCACGGTCCCCCGCGCGGGAACAGGTGATGTGCGGGTACGTCCGGCCGAGGGCTCGCCCCACGGTCCCGGCGGTGGCCCCGACGGGCGCGACCCCGGGGACGCCGAGCACGGCGGCACGGGCGACCTTCTCCACGACCCGGTCTGCGACGCGCAGCGCGCCCCGCTCCTGAGCGTCGACCGTCTCGTCCGAGGAGGCCGCCTCCCAGCCCTGTGAGGGCAGCGGCTGGGTGAACGACGTGTCAGACATGGCGACGGCTGCGGAAGGCAGCGCCGAGGTCGATGCGCCCTTCGATCTGGGCTCCTACGACCCATCCGACCCCGCCGAGGACCGCCGCGAGGACGAACCCCCAGAACCCTCCGAGGATCGCGGCGAGGGCCAGCAGTATGCCGGTCAGCAGACCGATCGTTGACACAGACATGTGCTCTCCTTGGACGTGTCCGCTCAGAGCGCGGACGATGATGAGGGCGGGGACTCGACGTCCTCGACGTACACGCGTACCGGCCCGGGGGCCAGCGCACGCACGGACTCGTGGACATCACGAGCGACCGCGGGGATCGGGCGGTCCGTCGAGACGACCAGGTGGACCTCGGTCTCCTCGGGACGGAGCCGGACACCGGTGACGGCACGACCGGGAAGGTACGTGGCGACCTCGCCGAAGACCCCGGCGTGCAGTCGCACGACCCCTGGGACGGCGAGCACGGCGGCGACGATCCTCTCGGCCGTCTCGCCCTGGGCGACGTCGTCGGGCAGGGGCGGCGGGAAGCGGCCGGAGGGAGGGCGTAGGGGCTCGCCGAGCCCTGTCCCCGGATGCGCGTGCTCGAACGCCTCGGCGACGTCCAAGGGGGTGGGTGTCTCCGTCTCCTGGCCCTCCCCCGAGGAACCACGTGCTGAGGCGGGAGGTGGCGACGAGGTCATCGGACCCGCCCGCCACCGTCCTCGCCCTCACCGCTGTCGGAGGACTGCTCACGCTGGCTGCGCCGGTCGGAGCTCGAGTCGGCGTCGTCCCCGGGCAGGTGGACGTCGTTGACGTCGATGTTGACCTCGGTCACCTCGAGCCCGGTCATACGCTCGATGGAGGTGATCACGCTCCGACGGACCGCCTGGGCGAGGTCGGCGATCGACACGCCGTAGTCCGCGACGAGATCCAGGTCGACGGCGGCCTGGCGCTCCCCGACCTCGACGTGGACGCCCGACGTGGTGTCGCTCCCGCTGCCCGGGATGTACTCGCGGATCGCGCCGAACGCCCTGGCCGCTCCTCCCCCGACGGCGTAGACCCCTTGGACGTTGCGGGTCGCGATGCCCGCGATCTTGGCGACGACCTGGTCCGCGATGGTCGTGCTGCCGTGCTCGGAGGCGAGCGCGGAGGGGCGGTCGACCGTCCCGCGCGCAGGTCCGGCCTGCCCGGCGGCGCCGGGACGTGCAGCCGTGCCGGGTGCCGTGGCTCCCGTGGTGGGTGTGCTCTGCTCGCTCATCGTTCGCTCCTCGTGCTCGGGGCGACCGCCCTGACGGTCGGGCGGTCTGCGACGTTCTCCAGTGAGTGCCGCCCCGTCGCCGGAACGTCACGACTACAAAGTGTGATCTAGGTCACATTCAACCCTGCCCATGGCGAGCCGTCCACCGGGAGCTATCGTCGAACGGATGGAAGCCGTCGGTGCTGGTGGCGACGCGGGGGCGGTCTCGGACCTGCTGCTCGCGCGCCGCGCTGCCCTGGGAGATCGCGAGGCGTTCACGGCCCTCGTCGACCGGCACGGCCCGGCGATGTACCGGTACGTCCTGCGCATGGTCCACGATCCGGAGGTCGCGGCCGACTGCCTGCAGGACACCCTGGTCGCGGCATGGACGGGGTTCCCCGGCTTCCGCGGAGAGTCCGCACCCCGTACCTGGCTCTTCGGGATCGCGACCCGGCAGGCGTACCGCCATCGAGGTCGCGCCGCCGGCCGCCCCGTCCCCCTGCCGGACGAGCTCGTCGAGTCCGCCTCCCGCCGACCCGACCAGGGCGCGCTCGACGCTGCACTCGTCGAAGCCCTCGACATCGCCCTCCTCGCTCTGCCACCGTTGCAGAGGTCGTGCTGGTTGCTGCGCGAGGTCGAAGGACTGCACTACGCCGAGATCGCCGACATCCTCGGCACGACGCACGACGCCGTCCGCGGGATGCTCCACCGGGCCCGCGCGACACTGGCCGAGCGGATGAAGGGATGGCGATGAACGACGACGCAGTCCTCGAGCGCGCCACCCAGGCGCTGCGCCGCCACACCGACCAGGGGTGGACCCTGGTCCGTGAGAACGCGCTGCTCAAGGCCCTCTCGGCGTTCCGCCCCTCGGCCCCGGTCCGTGGTCGCACCGCCTCGCCCTCCGGCGTCGTCGAGTACTTCGTCGCGTCCGACGTCCTCGTCGCGACCCTCCGCGAGGCCGTCGGCGCCGTACCGGGCGCCGCTCCCCTCACGATCACCTGCTCGACCGACGACCAGGACCGGCTCGTGACCGTCACGATCGAGATCCTCGCAGCGTTCGACGAACCTCTCCTGCCCCTCGCCTCGACCGTCCGTCGGGCCACCTCGGCGCAGCTTGCCTCCGTCCTCGGTGACCTCGCGCCCCCGGTCGACGCCGTCGACGTCGACGTCGCGATCACCGACGTCGCGGGCACCCGGCAGGACCTCTGCTAGCCCGACCCTGTCCTGGCGTCGCAGACCGAGGTGACCGTCCTCACGCCGCACGAGGTGTCGGCGGCGTGCGAGGGGTCTGGAGCGCGCCTAGTCTGCGGGAACCCCCGGTAGACCACAGGAGCAGTCGTGACCGATCCGAGCACCACCGTCCTCGACCCCCCCGCCGTCGTCCTCGATCCCTCGCGCCAGGACGACGAGCGCAGCCGGCGCCTGGCGGCGACCGTCGCACAGGTGCCGACGATGAGCGGGGACGTCGTCGCGGCACTGGCCTGGGCGTCCGAGGTCGGCCGTTCCGCGCCTGCCCCGGGTGCCGGGCGCACGCTCGACCTGTGGGAGCTGCTCGCCTCGACCGCCGCGGCCGAAGTGGGCGTCGCGCGGGTCCTCGAACCACATCTCGACGCGCTCGCCATCCTGGCGCAGGTCCCGGGCGGGGCGGACCTGCGCTCGATCGGCGCCGACGAGACCAGCACCTGGGGCGTCTTCGCCGCTGAGGGGCCCGGCGTGCGCCTGGAGGCCCAGGAGGGCGAGGAGGGATGGCGGCTCACGGGCGTCAAGCCGTGGTGCTCTCTCGCGGCGACGCTCTCGCACGCCCTCGTGACGGCGTGGACGACGGACGGACGACGTCTGTTCGCGGTCGACCTGCGCACGGCGGGCGTCCAGCCTGACGACGGCCCGTGGGTCGCGCGAGGCTTCCCGGAGATCGTCAGCGCGCCCGTACGTTTCGACGGCGCCACGGCAGTCCCGGTCGGAGACGCCGGGTGGTATCTCGACCGCCCGGGCTTCGCGTGGGGCGGCATCGGTGTCGCGGCCTGCTGGTGGGGCGGGGCCGTGGGCCTCGCGCGCGAGCTGTACGCGGCGACCCGGCGTCGCGAGCCGGACCAGCTCACGCTGGCCCACCTGGGAGCAGTCGACGTCGCGCTGACCGGCGCTCGAGCCGTGCTCGTCGAGGCGAGCCTCGTCGTGGACGGCGCGCCGGACCTCGGGGTCGCCCCGGGCGTGCTCGCCCGGCGGGTGCGCGGCGCCGTCGTCCGTGCGGTCGAGGAGACCGTGCAGCGGTGCTCGCACGCCCTGGGCCCCGGTCCGATGACGACCGACGAGGGCTACGCCCGCCGGCTCGCCGACCTCGGGCTGTACGTCCGTCAGCACCACGCCGAGCGCGACGACGCGTCGCTGGGCCGTGACCTCGTGGCCCGCGGGAGCGCGCCGTGGTGACGTTCGACCATCGCGACACCGGCACCACCGAGGATGCCTGGAGAACGAGCGGTCTGCTGGAACGGTTGCCTCCCCTCGACCTGCCCCACGCCGTGCCCCACCTGGTCCTCCTCGCCGCACACCCCGACGACGAGTCGCTCGGGGCAGGCGGGCTCGTGGCGCGGCTGGTCCGTCAGGGCACGCCGATCACGGTCGTCGTCGCGACCGACGGCGAGGCGTCCCACCCAGACTCCCCGACCCTCACGCCCGCGCGGCTCGCAGGCCTGCGCCGCCGAGAGCTCCTGGACGCGCTCGACGTCGCGGCCCCCGGCGCCGCCGTGGTCTTCCTCGGGCTGCCGGACGGGGGTCTGCGGGAGCACCGCGCGGCCTTGCGCCGACGGCTGTCCGCAGTGCTCGCAGCGGTGACGGAGGACGAGCCCGGCCGTGACGACGGCCCGGTCCTGCTGTGCGCGCCGTGGCGGGGTGACGGTCACCGCGACCACCGCATCGCCGGGGAGGTGGCCGCCGTGGTCGCGCACGAGCAGGGGGCCCGCCTCCTGGAGTACCCGGTCTGGTGGTGGCACTGGGCGGCCGTCGACGACGCGGCGGGCACGGAGCACATGCGGGCGCTCACGCTCACGCCGCCCGAGCGTGCCGCCAAGAGGCTCGCGCTGGCCTCGCACCGGTCGCAGGTCGAGCCGCTGTCCCCGGACCCGCGGGACGCGGCGACGGTCGGGCCGGAGATGCTGCGGCACGTCGAGCGCGACGTCGAGGTGTTCGTCGAGGCCCCGGGCCCGTCCACCCAGCCCTCGACGCCCCTGCCCTCGGCTGCCCAGTCCTCGACGTCGACGACGTCGTCCCCGTCCGAGAGCCTGCCGGCGGAGTTCTTCGACTCGTTCTACCGCGGGCGGGCCGACCCGTGGGGTTTCGAGACCCGCTGGTACGAGGAACGCAAGCGCGCCGTGACCCTCGCGTCACTGCCGCGTGCACGGTTTCGCGCCGGCCTGGAGATCGGCTGCTCGACCGGCGTCCTGACCGCCGACCTCGCCACCCGCTGCGACCGTCTCGTGGGGGTCGACGTCGCCGCGGCCGCGCTCGCAGCAGCCCGCGAGCGGCTCGGTGACGAGGTCGAGCTCGTGCGTCTCCAGACGCCTGCCGAGTGGCCCGAAGGGCTCTTCGACCTCGTGGTGCTCTCCGAGGTCGGGTACTACTACGGCGCGGAAGACCTGGAGACCGCGATCTCTCGTGCGGTCGGGTCCCTCACCGCGGACGGCGTCCTGGTCGCGTGCCACTGGCGGCACCCGGTACCCGAGTACCCGCTGCGGGGCGACGACGTCCACGCCGCCCTCGACGCGCGCCCCGAGCTCGCGCGGGTCGTCCGTCACGTGGAGGAGGACTTCGTGCTCGAGGTCTTCGCCCGGCCGCCGGCGCGCTCGGTCGCAGCGGAGGCCGGACTCGCATGAGAGCCGCCGACCGCGTGACCCGGCTGGCCGTCGTCGTGCCGGTGAACGACGAGGAGGAGCTGCTGCCCCGCTGCCTGGCCGCGCTCGACGTGGCGGTCGCGCGGTTGCGAGCCGAGCGACCGGCCGTGCGGGTCGAGGTCGTGGTCGTCCTCGACGACTGCACCGACCGCTCGGCCTCGCTCGCCGGGTCCTCACCGTTCACCGTGGTGGAGACCCGATGCCGACGGGTCGGGGCAGCACGCGCCGCCGGGGTCGAGGCGGCGACAGGACGGCTCGGCAGGGGCCGCCCGGCACGGCTGTGGATCGCGAGCACCGACGCCGACTCGGCGGTCCCCGCGCACTGGCTCACGCACCAGGTCGCGCTCGCGGAGGCGGGGGCCGACCTGGTGATCGGCACGGTGCGTCCCGACTTCGACGACCTCTCCCCCGCGCAGCGGGCCGCCTGGGTGGCGACGCATCCCGTCGGGCACGCGAACGGGCACGTGCACGGGGCGAACCTGGGGATCCGCGGCGACCTCTACCTGGCCGCCGGCGGCTTCCCGGGGGTCGCGGAGCACGAGGACGTCGGCCTCGTGGAGCGCGCCCGGGACGCGGGCGCGCGCGTCGTGGCCTCCGACGAGGGGCGGGTCCTGACCTCGGGTCGCACGACGGGTCGCACCCCCGGGGGGTACGCACGGCACCTGCGCGAGGACCTCGTCCGGACCGTGGGTACCGGCTGAGACCCTCCGCACGGCTGCCGGAGGGTCTCACCGCCGTCGACCGGTGTGCGCACGGGCCGCGCTAGGCCTTGCTCGTCGGCACGAACAGCGGGTCCGCGGCATCGGCCATCTCGAGGTCCGCGGTCGCCTGGATGAGGGCGAGCAGGTCGGGATCGAGACCCGGGGAGAACTCCTCGTAGCGCTCCCGGGCGATGGTCGACGGGACGCCAGGAGGTGCCTGCTCGGTCCCGTCGAGCTCGGTGCCGTCGCCGGAGGGAGACATGCCCTGGAAGATGCGCCCGGCCTCCGAGGCACCTTCGAGGTCGAACGTGTACTGCTTGGACTGCAGCCCCAGGTCGACGAGCTTCTTGACCTCGGGGAACTTCTCCGCGTTCGTCCTGGGGATCGGCAGGACCTTGCCCCAGTCCACGCCCAGGGTCTCCAGGGCCTTGGCGTACGCGTTCTCGTGCGCCTGGTCGCGCACGATCAGGTAGGAGATCGTCGAGCGCGCCGTCTTGTTGTCCGTCATCTCGTAGATCCGACACTTCTGCAGGCGCCCGGTGGACTCGAGCATCAGGTTGTACAGCAGGTCGAGCACCAGGTTCCCCGAGTTGTAGACGTAGCTCCCGCTCCACGGGTTGCCCGCGGCGTCCACGGGCAGAGCGCCTTGCGACGCGACCAGGTAGTGGTGGATGTTGCCCACCCCCAGCGCCAGGTCGAGCGGCGTCTTGCCGCCCGCGCCAGGGGTGTCGAGAGGGTCGGTCTTCTTCCCGTTGTAGCGGGGCGAACCGTCGAGCAGGCGGGCGATGGTCGTGCCGATCAGCTCGACGTGGCTGATCTCCTCGGTCCCGATCCCCTGGAGCAGGTCCCGGTACGGCTTTCCCGCGGGGCCACGGAAGTTGATGCTCTGGAAGAGGTACTGCATCATCGTGCGCATCTCCCCGAACTGCCCTCCCAACCCTTCCTGGAGCGCGTTCGCCGCCGCAGGGTCCGGCTCGTCGGCCACGATGTCGTTGATCAGTCGCTGCACGTGCAGATACATCTCGTGCCTCCTCGGTGAAACCGATGTGGTCCTCCACCGTGCGCCCCTCCCGGACCCCTGGCATCTGGGGACCGCGGTCGATCATCGGTCGCCGCGGGTCGGCGCGCCCGTCCGACGGCGGGCGAGCAGCGTGACCAGGTAGAGCACGACGCCCACCAGGACGAGCGCCCCCGCCCGGAGCCACGTCTGCCCGGCCTGCTGGGTCAGGAGCAGGACGCAGCTGGCGGTCCCGAGGACCGGCACGATGGTCGCGACGCGGAAGTGGCCCTCCTCGACGGTGTCCTTGCGCAGGACCAGCACCGCGACGTTGGTGCTGATGAAGACCACGAGGAGCAGGAGCACCACGGTCTCCGCGAGCGCACCCAGGTCCCCCGTGAAGACGAGGCCCATGGCCACGGCGGTCGTCGCGATGATCGCGACCCACGGGGTCCGGCGACCGGGGAGCACCCGGGCCAGCCCCGCGGGCAGCAGACCCTGCCGCGCCATGCCGTAGGTGAGGCGGCTCGCCATGATCATCGTGAGCAGGGCACCGTTCGCGACCGCGACGAGTGCCACCACGGCGAAGACGCGTTCCGGCACGACGTCGGCGACCTTGACGACCTCGAGCAGCGGCCCGGTCGAGCCCGCGAGCTGCTCGGGGGGTGCCACGGCGACGGCGGCCACGCCGACGGCGACGTAGACGACGCCCGCGGTGATCAGTGCGCCGAAGAGCGCACGGGGGTAGACCCGCCGGACGTCCTTGACCTCCTCGGCCAGGTTGGCCGAGGTCTCGAAGCCGACGAACGAGTAGTACGCGATGAGCGAGGCCGAGAGGACCGCGAGCGCCGGGGTCGTGCCCTCGGCGAACTCGAGCGCCCTGCCCGGCGACGCGTCGCCCCGCGTGAGGACGACGGCCGCGAGCACCACGATCAGCACCAGCCCGGAGAGCTCGATCGCGGTCATGGCCACGTTCGCGCGCAAGGACTCCTGGATGCCGCGTGCGTTGAGCGCCGCGACGAGGAGCAGGAAGACGAGCGCGACCGGCACGACCGGGAGGTCCACGAACGAGCCGAAGTAGTCGCCGGCGAAGGCGAGGGACAGACCCGCCGCGCTCGTGACACCGGCGGCGAGCATGCAGAACCCCACGAGGAACGACACGATCGGCACCTTGAAGGCGCGTTCGGCGAACACCGCCGCGCCGCCGGCGGCCGGGTACTTCGTGACCAGCTCGGCGTACGAACCCGCGGTCAGCAGGGACAGTCCGAGGGCGACGAGCAGCGGCAGCCAGACGGCGCCACCCACCTTCCCGGCCATCTCGCCGACCAGGGCGTAGACCCCCGCACCGAGCACGTCGCCCAGGATGAAGACGTAGAGCAGGCGCCCCCCGACCGAGCGGTTCAGGGGCGTGGACGGGGACGTGGTGGTCGTGGCAGACATCTGGGCAGGCTCGCACGGGTGTGCGCGACTCGCGACCGGCGGGAGGCTCCATCGCCGAGCGGGTCGTGGGCGGGGTGGCTACGTTGGCTTGATGACCACCGACAAGGCCCTGCGGCGCACCCCGACGGCCACGGTCGTCGGGGATCTCGTGCGAGTCCTCGCGGCGGCCGCCGTTCCTGTGGGCACCGTGCTCTACGGACCGGTCGCGACGGCGCTCCTCGCGCTCGTCCTGCTCGGCACCGTGATCCCGCGGGCGATCGGCCTCCGGGGCGTCGTCGATCCCGCGGTCGGGCTCGTCCTGAGCGTCGCCGCGTGGATCGCGCTGCTCGACCTCTACGCGCGGGTGCCGTGGCTCGACCTCGCGATGCACCTGGCGGCGACCGCGGCGTTGACCGTCCTCGCCACCGCCCTCCTGGTCTTCCTCGGGGCGCTGCGGGTACCCGGTCCGCTCGTCGCTCCCGTGGTCCGGGGCGACCCGCTCCCCTCGACCGACCTCCGCCGACCCCGGCTCGGCTCGGTCGTCGCGGCCACGGGCCTGGGGGTGCTGCTCGCGCTGCTCTGGGAGGTCGGTGAGTGGGCGGGGTCCACCTACGTGGACCCCGCCATCCAGGTGGGCTATCGCGACACCCTGGGCGACCTCGTCGCCGGTGGGGTCGGCGCCTTCGTGGCCGGCCTGTTCCTGGTGCGGAGCCCGTGAGCGGGTACGCCACGCGTGGTGCGGTGCGCCTGACCGTCGTCATCCCCGTCAAGGACGACGCCCGGCACCTCGAACGCTGCCTCGAGGCGGTCGCCCGGCAGACGCACCGGCCGGACGAGGTGATCGTCGTCGACAACGCGTCCCGTGACGACAGCGCCGAGGTGGCACGCCGTTCCGGCGCACGCGTCGTCCACGAACCGTCCCCGGGCATCCCGGCTGCCGCCTCGACGGGATACGACGCCGTGGCCGATGGCGTCGTCGTGCGCTGCGACGCCGACACGCTCCCGCCCCCGGACTGGCTCGAACGGATCCATGCCGCCTTCGTGCGCGAGCCCGACATGACCGCCCTCACCGGCCCAGGCCGCTTCTACGACCTGCCCGGAGCGCGAGCCCGGATCACGCGGGTCTTCTACATGCGCGGGTACTTCTGGGGCATGCGCGCCGCGCTCGCGAACGTGCCCCTGTGGGGATCCAACATGGCGTTCCGAGCCAGCGCGTGGCAGGAGGTCCGGGACCGGGTCCACCGCGACGACCCGCACGTCCACGACGACGCCGACCTGAGCTTCCAGCTCGGGAGCGGCGCTCGCGTGCGCTACGACGGCCGGCTGGTCGTCGAGGTCTCGGGCCGCACGTTCGAGTCCGCGGACTCCCTGGGTCGCCGGTTCCGGTGGGCCTGGCACACTCTCGCCGTGAACTGGGCGGTCAGCCCGCCGTGGGAGCGCTGGGCGGCGCGGATCACCGAGCGACGGCGCGGCGGGCGCGACCGCTCCTCCCGCACGGCGCCCTGAGCCCGACGGCTACCTGCCGCCGTCGGGCGCCCGGTGGCGGAACACCCTGGCATGGAGGACCTCGAGCAGGTCGGAGAGCGTCCGGACCTGCCCGTCCGCCTGGGCGACCAGGCCGTCGAGGTCCGCGACCTGCTCAGGCGTGAGGCCCAGGTCCCGGCCCTGGGCCAGGAGCGTCTGCCACCCGCTCGCCTTGCCCGTGACGGCGCCTCGCAGCAGCTCGACCTCGAGGAGGGCGCTCAGCGGAGACGTGGTGCGGACATGCCCGTTCAGCTTGAGGCGTCCGACCCTCTCGGCCAGCGACGCACCGACCACCTTGTAGCGCCGCACGGCGATGTCGAGGTGGCGCAGGCACCCGAGGAGCCACTCGCGCTCCTGCTCGAGCTGGGGGACGAGCGGCGCGACCGCCGTCCCCACGACCGTGCCGTCGTACACCTTCGCCATGCGCCGGACCCGCTGCACCCCCACGGTCGCTCCGGCCACGTGGTCGTTGAGGTAGATCGCGAGCAGGCGGACGTCGATCGGTGTCGTCATCGCGAGGACCCGTTCTCCGCAGCGGGCGCCGTCCGGATCGTGGGGTCCAGGACGACCTTGATGCAGCCGTCCTCCTTCTTCTGGAAGAGGTCGTAGCCGCGGGGTGCGTCCTCGAGCGACAGCCGATGGGTCCGCAGGTCGAGGACCCCCAGGGGGTCGGCGGGGTCGGCCACGAGGGGCAGGAGGTCGTCGACCCAGCGGCGGACGTTCGCCTGCCCCATGCGCAGCGTGACCTGCTTGTCGAAGAGGTCCATCATCGGCAACGGGTCCTTGGCGCCGCCGTACACACCGGCGACCGATACGGTGCCCCCGCGGCGGACGAGCGAGATCGCGGTGAGGAGCGCGGCCAGGCGGTCGACACCGACCTTCTCGTTGATCGCGCCGGCGACGGTGTCCGGCAGGACGCCCGCCGCCTTCTGGAACAAGGAGGCCCCCGGAGACCCGTGGGCCTCCATCCCGACGGCGTCGATCACCCCGTCGGCACCGCGCCCCTGGGTCAGGTCACGGACCGCGCCCGCGACGTCGTCGACCGCCGAGACGTCGAGGGTCTCCACGCCGTGCCGCTCGGCCATGGCGAGCCTCTCGGGAACGAGGTCGAGGCCGATCACCCGGCCCGCACCGCGGTGGCGCGCGACCCGCGCGGCCATCTGACCGATCGGACCGAGCCCGACGACGACCACGGTGCCGCCCGTCGGGACGGACGCGTACTCGACGGCCTGCCACGCGGTGGGCAGCACGTCCGACAGGTAGAGGTACCGCTCGTCGGGGCCGTCGTCGGGCACCACGACCGGACCGTAGTGGGCCTGGGGCACGCGCAGGTACTCGGCCTGACCACCCGGCACCTGACCGTACAACCGGGTGTAGCCGAAGAGAGCCGCACCCTTGTCCTGGGACCGCACCTGCGTCGTCTCGCACTGCGACTGCAGTCCGTGGGTGCACATCCAGCACGTCCCGCAGGCGATCCCGAACGGAACCACCACACGGTCCCCGACCTTGAGGCGCGTGGCGTTCGCGCCGACCTCCTCGACGACCCCCATGGTCTCGTGGCCCAGCACGTCACCCGCGTCGAGGTACATCCCCAGGACGGAGTACAGGTGCAGGTCGGAGCCGCAGATCGCGGTCGACGTGACCCGGATCACGGCGTCGGTCGCCTCCTGGATCGTCGGGTCCGGGACGTCCTCGACCGTGACCTTCTCCCGGCCCTGCCACGTCAGTGCTCGCATGATGCTTCGTCCTCTCGTCGTCCTACGGTCGGTCGGTCGGTCAGCTCTTTCGGCCCTGCTGGGTGTCGCTCTCTTCCGTGTCCTTCGTGCGGGCGGCCTCGGCGGCCCTGCGGATCTCGCCGCCCCTCTCGACGTCCTCCTGGAGCTTCTGCCTGCGCTTGTCGCTCGCGCGCGTGTCACGCGGCGGGAGCTGGAGGGTCTCCTCGGCCGCGATGCCTCCCTGGAGCTCCCTGGCGCGCTCGAGCTCGGCGTCGAGCTCTGCTCCGAAGAGCAGCGCGAGGTTCGTGATCCACAGCCACAGCAGGAAGACGATCACGCCACCGAGTGCTCCGTACGTCGAGTCGTACGAGGCGAACGTCGCGACGTAGAAGCCGAACCCGACGGACGCGAGGACCCAGACGAGGATCGCGACGACCGCTCCGACGCTCAGCCAGCGGAACCGGGGCTGACGGACGTTGGGAGTCGTGTGGTAGAGCACGGCCACGATGAGGATCACCAGCAGGAGCACCACGGGCCACTTGGCGACGTTCCACGTCGTCACGGCGGCGGGACCCAGCCCGACGGCGTCCCCGATCGCACGGGCGACCGGCCCGGAGAGCACGAGGGCGACCACGACGAGCGCCGCCATGAGCACGACCGCGGCGGTCACCAGGAGCATGACGGGCCGCAGCTTCCACACCGGCCGCCCCTCCTCGACCTCGTACATGCGGTTCATCGACCGGCCGAACGCTCCCACGTACCCCGAGGCGGACCAGAGCGCGACGACGACGCCGACGACCAGCGCCAGGCCTGCGCGGTCGCTGCCGCCCACGACCTGCTCGACCAACGGGGTGAGCGTCGCCATCGCGTCGGCCGGGACGACCGACTGCGCGATGTCGAGCACCCGGTCGACGATCTTCTCGCTGTCACCGACGAGCCCGAGCAGCGAGACGACGGCCAGGAGCGCAGGCGCCGAGGCCAGGACGGCGTAGTACGTCAGCGCCGCCGCGAGGTCGAGGCACTGGTCGCGCGAGAACTGACGCACCGTCGTCCGGGCGACGTGCTTCCACGAACGCTTGTGCAGGTCGGTGGGCGAGTCCGGCTTGCGCGGGTCGTCGGGAGCGGGCTCCGGGCGCGGCCGGCGTGTGTCTGGGGCGTTCATGCAGTTCCTCCGCGTGGGCGACGCAACCGTGCCGACCCACGACATGACGGGCGAAGGTGCGGGCCCTCCGGCGCATCGGTCCCCGGGAGACCAGGTCGAGGCGCGGTGCACCTGGCTCCCGGTCGGCCACTTCCTGACCTCCCTCGAACCTAGGCGACCTGGCCCGACTCGCCACCCGGGCGACACGTCGCGGTGGCACGCGGCGTCCTGCTAGGCGTCCCGGCGACGCACCGCGACCAGGGCCGTCGTCCCGAGCACGAGCAGGATCGCGACGAGCATCCCGACCCTGGCGAGGTCCACACCCGTCCCGGGCAGCGCCCCGTCGGGTGCCGCACGGTCACAGCCGGCGGCGAGCGCCACCTCGGTGGGTGTGAGGGCCGTGGTCAGCGCGTGGTGGACGGCCGTCCCTCCGCCCATGCCGCCGCTCGTCGGCGACCAGGTGTTGACGACCTCGACGGGCTCGCAGACGTCCGGCCCCACGGGGAGGTCGAACTCGACCGACTCCGGGACGGCCGTGGCCGGGTCGGTGAGCGTGCTCTCGCCGTCGACGACGACCTGGACCGTGTCCGCACCACCCGCGTCCGTCTCCCCCACGACGCAGGTGGCGCCTTGCGGCAGGTCCTCGTACACCGCGACCCAGTCGTCGGCGGCCGAGAGCGTGCGCGTGGGCCCGCCGGGGACCACGACGTCGACCGGGACGCCGTCGACGTCCTGGGTGCACGCGAGCGAGACGGTGAAGACGTCGCCCTGGTGCTCGGCGGCGTCGGCGCCGGCCAGCGTCTTGACGACGCGGACCTCGCCGACGTCGAACGTGTTCGTCACGGTGACGCTCCCTGCGTCTCCCGCCGGGACGACGACGGCGCCCGCCTCGCCGTCCCCCACGGCGGTGACCGCGGTGGTGGTCGCGCCGCCCGTCGCGGTCTCGGTGACCTCGCACTGCGCGCCGACGGGCAGGCCGACGTACGCGACGGGCTCACCCGGGACGAGCTCGCGCGCGGCGCCGCCGGGGATGTCGACCGCCTGGCCGTCGAAGGTGCACGCGAGCGACACCTCGAACGGTCCGGCGCCGTACAGCGTGGCGCCTTCGCCGTCGACGACCTTGTCGACCACGAGCGACCCGAGGTCGAACGTGTTCGTCGCGACGACGCCCACCGTGGTGGGCGCCCCCTGGGCGTCGACGGGAGGCACGACGACGTCAGCCGACGGGCCGTCGGTCTCGACGGCCCCGCCGCCGACCGTGACCGTCATGCTCGACGCGGACGCGCCGCCGTCCTCGGTCTCAGCCACCGTGCAGGCCGCACCGACAGGCAGGTCGTCGTAGACGACGGGCGTCCCCGGCACGAGGGTGCGCGTGGGCCCGCCCGGGACGGAGAGCGCCTGGCCGTCGACCGTGCAGGTGAGCGTCACGGTGAACGGGCCGGCGCCGTAGAGATCGGCGCCCTCGCCGTCGACGACCTTGTCCACCGTGACGGCACCCACGTCGAACGTGTTGGTCGCCGTGACGGCCACGGCGGTCCCTGCGGCGACGGTCACCGGACTGGGGTCGATCGTGGTCGAGGTCGCGCCGCCGTCGTCGGGCTCCGTCACGTCGCAGACCGCGCCCGCGGGCAGGTTCACGATCTGGGCCTCGAGGGGTGCCCCGGCGCCGAGCACGACGGTGTCGTCGTAGACGACGCGCGGGTCCCCCGGTCCCGAGCCGTCGTCGTCGAACGTGCAGCGCACCGCGAGAGCGAACGGCCCGGCCCCGTAGGTGGGCGCCCCCTGGCCCTCGACGACCTTGAGCAGGTCGAGCCCCCCGACGTCGTAGGTGTTGGTGAGCACGACGTCGTTGGTGCTCTCGCCCTCGTCGGTGTCGGCGACCAGCGTGAGCGTCGTGGACGCCCCGGGCGTGGTCACGGGCGGATCCGTCTGCTGCGTCACCGTGACGGTGACGGACGAGGCGTTGCCCGTCCCGGTCTCCTCGACCGTGCAGACGGCCCCCACAGGAAGCCCGTCGAGCTCGACCGTCTGGTCGTCCTCGATCTCGACGACCATGGGGTCGTCAGGTCCGTAGCCGGTCGCGTAGACCGGTTCGCCGAGGAAGGTGCAGTCGACCGTGACCTCGAACGGGCCGAACGGCAGCGGCTGGCCGTCCTGGTCCTCGGCGTCCGTCACGACGTCCTTGGACACCTCGATGCTCGCGAGGTCGTAGCGGTTGGTCGCCGTGATGGTGGTGACGTCGGGCGACTCACCGATCGTCGCCGTGCCGACGATCAGCTCGGTCTGGCCGTCGGAGCCGTCCTCGGTGATGGTGCAGACGGCACCGTACGGCAGGTTCGGCACCGTGACCGGCGAGTTGCGCGCGACCGTGATCGGGATCGGGTCGAGCACGGTCTCCACGGGCGTGCCGGGTGCCGAGGTGCACTGGACGAACAGGTCGAACGTGGCCGGGGCGTTGACCGCCCCCGCGCCGGCGACCCGCTTGGTCACCTCGAGCGGCCCGGTCGCGGTGGCCACACCGACCTTGGTGCCCTCGGCGGGCAGGAGGTTCAGGTTGCCCTGCGGCGTCACGACGACGGCGGACGCCGCGGCCGAGTTCCACGCGATCGACCGGTCGCCCGCCTCTGGAGGGACGGCCGGCGTCAGCGTCGTGCCCTCGATCGCGACGTACTCTTCCGGCTGGAAGGGATCGGCATCGGGGAAGGTGATGACGAACTTGAGCGCCGTGACCGTCGCGAGCAGCGCCGCGTCCTCGGTGCCGGTCAGCTGGACCCAGCCTGTCGCCGGGTCGTCCGTCGGGCAGGTGGGCTCGGCCAACGGGTCCGTGAGGTCGTCCATGCAGTAGTCCACGGCCGTCGTGTAGAAGAACGACGCGGTGCTGCCTTCCGGTGCGTTGACGAGCGCGGGGGGCGGGTCGTTCGTGAGGATCGGCGACCACTGCGAACCGCGCGGGGACGTCGACGACGAGGACCCGGTGTCCCCCACCGCAGGGAGCCTGTCGTACGCCACGATCTTGTTCATCGGCAGGTTGCCGACGTTGTCGATGCGCACGTGCCACGTCTGCTCGTGCCCCGGCGCGATGACCGGGGTGCACGGATAGGCGTAGAGCCCCGTCGGGAGCGGGGTGCACTCGACCGGCGGCCCGGTGTACGCGGGGTCCACGATGACGGCCAGCGCGTCGTCGTTCGTCGGCCGCACGAGCTTGGACTGCGCGAGGACGCCCGCGGGGATAGGTGTCACGTCGGCGTCCGCCTCGCACGCGCCCGTCTGTGCGTCCAGCCGGGTCTGGCACTGGTCCCACGGCCGGTCGGCCGTCGCGCCCGCGGTGTTCGTCACCAGGGTCTGCGGGGCGAGCCCCACGCGGAAGCGCACCAGGACCGTGATCGTGTACGTCTGGCCGACCCCGAGCACGGTCCCCTCGGGGAACGAGAACCGGAGTCCGAGCAGGTCCCCGGTCTGGGTGACCGTCACCTCGTCGAGGTCGACCGGCAGGGGGTCACCCTCGGCGGGGGCCGGTGGCGGACCGGTCAGCAGGTAGGAGTAGGGGTCGTCCACGTCGGCCAGCCGGAGCTGCGCGCCCTGGGCGTCGGTCGGCATCGGGGCGTCCTCGACCACGAGCTCGCCGATCGCCCGGTTGCCGGTGTTCGTCACGGCGATGCTCATCGGGAACGTCCCGTCGGGAGGCTGGGTGCCGCCGGTCACGTCGCCGGCGAACGTCTTGACCACCTGAACTCCGTTGGTCGCGTGGGCGTAGACGAGCGGGGCCGTCTCGGTGTCGGTCGCCGAGACGGGTGCCAGCTCGCCCGACCCGGGATCGACGACGAGGTCCGCCCCCGTGACGGTGCCGTCCACGGTGTTGGTCGCGACGCCCGGGGCGCTCTCCCCGGGGGCGGGCGCGTTGGCCGCGAGGTCCGTCAGGACCGGCCCGCCCGTGCGCATCTCCTCCCGGCGCTCGACCGAGACCGGGACGGTCTGCGTCGGGTTCGCGGGATTCTCCCAGATCGACCCGTCGGTCCGGCTGAACGTGAACCGCAGGCCCTGCACGTCGGCCGGGGACACGCCGTCGGGCAGCGCGAACGTGGCCACCTCGTCGCCCAGGACCCAGGAGCCGCCGTTCACTACGACGCCACCGGGTCCCGTCACGAACTCGCCCCCGGTGAAGGCGTCGACGCGCACCCGCTGGATGGGCGCGGTGAGCGCGGCGCCCGCGAACGCGGCGAAGTCGTACTGGTTCCAGAACCGGGGGTCGTCGTCGACGAGGACCATCTCGACCGCGCGCGACGGCCCGAGGGGCTGTCCGCTGAGCGTCATCGTCACGGGGCCGGTGCCCGGCTCCACGATCTGCGTCGGGTCGAAGGTCTTGCCGACGTCGAGCGCGATCCCCGCGTCCTGCAGGACCATGCTCGCGTCGTCGTACGCGAACCGGACGTCCTGATCGGTGCCGCCCGGGTCGGCGATCGTCGCGACCGCCCCGTCCGGCACGGGGCTGTACCCGGCGACCGTGACGGGCGTCTGGGTGTAGCGGTCGTTCTCGCGCAGCTGCAGCGTGAGGTCCATGCTGCCGGTCGCGCCGGGAGCCACGAGGCCGTCGAACGACGTCACGACACCCACGACGTCGGCCAGGTCGCCCGTGCCGAGCGCCTCCGCCTCTGCCTCGGTAAAGCTCGCGGTCGAGCCTCCCAGGTAGGTCAGGGTGACGGTCGTCGTCTCCGCGCCCTCCGGGGGCTCCAGGGTGATCGCCCGCAGCGTGAACGCGTCGAACGGCTTGGTCCCGGGCGCCGTTTGCACGTCGCCCGAGGTCGCGATGCCCGGCTCGACCAGCCGGAGCTGGCTCACCTTCGCGGCCGAGGCGTTGGTCCCCGCGATGGTCACGTCGGTCGTCGGGTAGAACTGCGCCGGGGTGTCCGACGGCGGCACCGAGATGGGACCGCCGGTCCAGTCCTTGGCGACGGTCACGTTGAGAGGCTGGTCGATGATGAGCACGTCGGCCGTGTCGGTGTCCGTGTACTGGGTCGTGTCGAACGTCCCCGTGCCGCGCACGGTGTCCAGGACGATCCCTGGGTCCGTCGAGTTGTAGAGCGTGCCCTGGGTCGAGCCCAGCACCGGGGCGCTCGGGTCGGACCGCTTGTCGTCCCGCACCTGGAAGGTCAGGTCGAGGTGACGACCGTCCGCGAGGGTCGAGCGCGCCACGCCGTCGCCGGGCTGCGGAGCGGTCGGGTCCCCGGTCGTGGTGCGGTCGGGCGACTCCTCGTAGGTCAGGCGCACCGACGTCGCCGAGGCCTGCTCCTCGGGAGACAGGGTGTACCCCGGGAAGGACCCCACGCACGGGCACGGGTCGCCGCTCGCGGGAACCCACGTACCCCCGATGAAGAGCTCGACGCCCGTCACCTGGTCGTAGGAGATCAGCGGGTCGGTCGCGGTGTCGATCGCCTCGACCCTCACGAGGTCGAACGCGTCGTAGAACGAGCTCGCGATCGGGGTGCTCTGCGGGTCCGCGATGTCCGAGATCACCATCGGGTCCACGCCCGAGAAACCGTTGGTCGACCAGGTGATCTGTGCAGTGACCTGGTCGTCCGAGCGCGCGAGGACGCTGGGTGGGGTCCCACCGAGGAAGTCCTTGGTGACGAACTCGAGCGCGCCCGGCCCGTCCACGGGGAAGGGGTCGACCGAGGCGCAGCCCTGCGCGGGCGGGGTCGGGTCCACCGTGCCCGACGACGCGCTCGACGCGCCACAGTTCTGGATCGGGGTGTCACGGTCGGCCGGTCCCGTGTACTCGGCCGTGAAGTTCGGCTGGAACTGCGTGCCGGGCGGGAAGCCGTCGCCGGTCGAGTCGTAGACGAACTGGACGCCCCCGGCACCTGCGGGGAGCTCGCAGCTCACGGTCGCCGGGCCGGTGTACGGCCCGCACGCCGGGGCCTGCACCCAGGCGCTGCCGTTCCAGTAGTTGACCGTCAAGGTCGACCCCGCGGGTACGTCGGTCGTCCGCACCGCGGTCGCGGTGAAGCTCGACCAGAACTCGCCGGGGTTCGCCGGGTCGACCGGGTCCTGGACGACGACCTGGTCCGCGTTCGCCGTCGACCCGTCCGGTCCGAACGGCAGGAGCTGGGTGGGGAGCTGCACGATCACGGACTGCCCCGGGACCGCGGGGATCGTCGAGGGCGACATGAGCTTGGTCGTGCTCGTCGCCAACCGGTCGACCAGGGTGACGAGGTCCGCGGGGGCCGTGGCCGGGTCCGCGCTCGGCACCGTGGCCTCGATGGTGTTGGTGTGCGCGACGTCGTCGGTCGTCTGGTCGGGGTCCGTGTCCGCCGTGAAAGGGATCGAGGCGGCGGCACCGGTCGGCAGGTCGCCCGTGAAGACCACCGTGAAGCCGACCACGACGCACCCGCCGGGAGGGTTGGGGAGCGTGTTCGGCGCGGTCGCGGCGACCTCGGGGGCCGAGCCGTCGGCACACGTGAACGTCACGGTCGCGCCGTTCGCTCCTGAGGGCCACTGCACACCCGTGCCGTCCCCCGTCGGCCCGAAACCGGTGAAGGTCAGCGGGTCGTCCCCCTCGAACGGGTTGTCGGTCCCGGGGGCGGGCTCGGTGATCGTCAGGGAGTCGACGGCGGTACCCGTGTTGGTGGCCCCGATCGTGACGGTCGTCGGGTCGCCCGCGGACACGGTCGTCGGCGAGAAGCTCTTGGACGCCGTCACGCTGTTGTCCGGCGGGGTGATGACGTACGTGTCGCTCGCAGTCGTCGGCGTCGACGTCCCGCCCGCGTGCGTGACCGAGGACGACGCGTCGTTGGTGACGGTGGTGGCGTCCGTGAGGTCGTCGACCGCGTCGCTCTGCTGCACCTGCACGGGCACGCTCGCGGTCGCGCCTGGCTGGATGTCGCCGCTGAAGGTGTAGCGCACGCCCTGCACGGTCGCCGGGTCGACCGAGCCGTCGAGCGTCTCCCACGAGTCCCCGTCCCAGTACTGCGTGGTCACGGTGTCGGCGTTCGGGGGGAGCACGACCGTGCCCGTCCCCGTGTACTCGAGGTAGGTGAACGGGTTGGGGGTCGCCGTAGGGTCGACCGGGTCCTGGAGAACCAGGGTGTCGACCGGGTCGTTCGAGGTGTTCGTCGCTCCGATCGTCATGGTCGCGGTGGTCCCGGGGGCCGCGAGCGCCCCTGGCGGGTCGATCGACTTGGTCGTCGTCGAGGCGAGGACGAGCGGGACGACGGGGGTGATCGCGTCCGAGGCCTGCTGCTGCGCCGCGTTGTCCGCCACGACGGTGGCGGTGTTGGTGATCGGCACGCCGTCCGCGCTGTACGGCAGGTCCGGGGACACCCGGGCGGTGACGATGATCTGGGCCTGCGCCCCGTTCGGGACCTCGGGGTTGGTGTAGGTGACCGTGCCCGTGTCGGTGTCGGCGTCGATCTCACCGCCGGCCGGGCCGCTCTGGACCGACGCGGACACGAGCTCGAGGCCGTCGGGCAACGAGTCGGTGAGCACCGCGTCTGTGCACGGGTCGGCGTTGGGGTCCGAGCAGGAGACGGTGATGATCCACTGGACGGTGTCCCCTGGCTCGTACGGTCCCCCGGGCACCTCCTGCTTGCTGATGCCCCAGTCGGCGGCAGCCGCCGGGATCGCGGGGACGAGGGCCAGCGGCAGGGCCAGCAGGGCGGCGCCGGTGGCTGCCCAGGCCCTGCGGGCCCGCCCGGACCGGCGCTGCCTCGACCTGCCGGTCCGGCGGTGCCTCGATCGCTCGTTCCCCATCCCTGTTCCTCCGCTCGTCCGTCAGAGCGGCGCGCGCCCTCGTGCGCCGTCCGATCCCGACCTGCCGGCAGGTCTCTCCGTCGCCCCGGTCGTCGTGCTGCCCGTCCGCGGGTCCTGGTCCGCGAGACCGGCTGGCTCGTGCCGGTCGCCGGGGCGGCGACCGGCACGACCCGTCCGACGGTCAGGGGGTGACGATCGCGAAGTCCTTGTCGCCCGGGTCCAGGACGGCGGCGAGCCGGCCGAGCACGGAGGCGTCGCCGCTGAGCTCGATGCCCGCCTGGGCGAGCGTGTCCGGGGTGACGTGCCCGCTCGCCAGGACCGGCAGAGCGCGCCCGGTCCCGGTGAGCGTGACGTCGGCCGGGCTCTTGTGGACCGCCGTCCCGTAGGTGAGCACCCCGTTGGCGAGGCGCAGACGGTACCGCTCGTCGATGTCGGTGAGCACGACGTCGATCGACAGGTTCTCGTCCCACGCACGGGGCCCGTCGACCTGGATCGCGAGGGCGTCGAAGAGCATCGTGGGCGAGAGCTGCGCGACCATGTCCTGGGACCCGGTGACGGTGGGGGTGCCGAAGGGTCCGTCGCGCAGCTCGGTCACCCCGGAGAGGTAGACGTTGCGCCAGGTGCCGTTCTCCGCCCCGTACCCGAGCTGCTCGTAGGTGTCGGCGAGCAGCTCGCGTGCTCCGCCGTGGTCGGGTTCGGCGAAGACGACGTGGTTCAGGATCTCGGCGACCCACCGGTAGTCGCCCTCGTCGAAGGCCGCCTGCGCAGAGGCGACCACGGCGTCCGCACCACCCCCGAGCGCCACGTAGCGCTTGCCTGCCTCCACCGGGGGGTGCCGCCACAGGCTCGACGGGTTCCCGTCGTACCAGCCCATGTACCGCTGGTAGATGGCCTTGACGTTGTGGCTCACCGAGCCGTAGTAGCCGCGGGTGCTCCATGCCTTCTCGAGCGCCGGGGGCAGCGTGATCACCTCGGCGATCTCGATCCCGGTCAGCCCCTGGTTGAGGAGCCTCAGGGTCTGGTCGTGGAGGTACGCGTAGAGGTCTCGCTGGACGTTCAGGTACTCGAGGATGCGTTCGTTGCCCCAGGTGGGCCAGTGGTGGGACGCGAAGACGACCTCGAGGTCGTCGCCGAAGAGCTCGATCGACTCGGTGAGGTAGTGCGCCCAGGCGTGCGGGTCGCGCACGACGGCGCCGCGCAGCGTCAGCAGGTTGTGCAGGTTGTGCGTCGCGTCCTCGGCCGCGCAGAGCGCGCGGTGGTCAGGGAAGTAGACGAGCATCTCGGACGGTGCCTCGGTATCCGGGGCCATCTGGAAGATCATCCGGACGCCGTCGACCGTCTTCTCCTCGCCGGTCGTGGTGATGTCCACGGTCGGGGCGACGAGGGTGATGGTTCCCGTCGACGTCGTCTGACCGAGCCCCGCCCCGACCTGTCCCTGCGGTCCGCGCGCAAGCGCCGCCCCGTACATGTAGCCCGACCTGCGGCCCATGGCCGTGCCCGCATAGACGTTCTCGGAGACGGCGTGCTCGGTGAACCCCTCGGGAGCGAGGACCGGGACGCGCCCGGCGTCGACGTCCTCCTGGGTCGTGACCCCTTTGACCCCGCCGAAGTGGTCGACGTGCGAGTGGGTGTAGACCACTCCCGTGACGGGACGGTCCCCGCGGTGCTCGCGGTACAGCGCGAGCGCCGCGGCGGCCGTCTCGGTCGAGATGAGGGGGTCCAGCACGATCACGCCGGTCTCGCCCTCGATGAAGGTGACGTTCGAGAGGTCGAAGCCGCGCACCTGGTAGATGCCCTCGACGACCTCGAACAGACCCTGCGTCGCGACGAGCCGGGACTGGCGCCACAGGCTCGGGTTGACCGTGTCCGGGGCCTCGCCCTGGAGGAAGTCGTAGGTGTCGTTGTCCCAGACGACGCGGCCGTCCGCGGCGGTCACCGCGTTCGGTGTGCGTCGGCCGAGGAACCCGCGGGAGACGTCGTCGAAGTCCTGGGTGTCCTGGAAGGGCAGGCTGTCTCGCAAGACCTGCTGCTGCCGGACGATGGCGTGGGAGGCTGGCTTGGCTGCTGACATGTTGGCAGCATTACAGCCACCCGTGGACTGCGCACCCGCAAAGTGTGAGGTGGGTCTCAGCGGTGTCGAACTGGCGCGCGCACGACCACCTTGCCGCCCTCGGCGCACCCTCGTCCCCGCGCCGTCCCCGGTCGACCGCCAGGGCAGCCCGCCCCGACGGCGCGGGGACCGGCTGCGGCACGGCGGGGCACCGCACCTGAGCGGGCTACGGCCCGGGCAGCCCCGGCACCTCGAGGCTCACGTCGGCGTACGGCGCGAGCAGCAGCGTCACGGTCGCCCAGCCGCGCGTGAGCAGCCCCGTGTCGGAGTCCGGCTCGGAGTGCCGCTCCGTCCCCGAGTACTGGAGGGACAGGTTGCGGTCGTCGTTCTCGCGGATGCGCGCCTGGACGAGCCCGAAGCTCGCGAGCGGCGCCTGGCGCAGGCCCCGGAGGTCGGCGGGAGCGCGGTCGGGGACGTTGACGTTCACGACCCGGCGACCGAGCGGCGTGCGGCCCACCCACTCCACGACGTGGTCCGTCACGAGGCGCGCGGTCTCCCAGTGGCGGGGCTCGGCGGCGTCCATGGACACCGCGACCGACGCGATGCCGTGGGTCGTCGCGGACATGGCCGCGCCCACCGTCCCGGAGTGCAGGATCGCGTTGCCCGTGTTCGCACCCTTGTTCACGCCCGACAGGACCAGGTCCGGCTTGGCGCCGAAGCCGCCGTACGCCGCGACGAAGGCGATGAGCGCGGGGGCGGCCCGGACGGCGAGGGACGTCACGCCGTCGGGCAGGCCCGGGGCGCTCCGGGGCTCGACGACCAGGCGGCCGTCCTCCTCGGCCCCCAGCAGGGCCGCGCTCGCGCCCGAGGACTCGCGGGCGGGTGCCGCGACCACGACCTCGTACCCCGCGTCGAGCGCCGCCCCGGCGAGCACCGCCAGGCCCGGGGAGTCGATCCCGTCGTCGTTCGTGATGAGTGCGCGCATCATGGCCTCCTGTCGTCCGGTGCGGTCAGTGGGTCTCGCGTACCGTCACGCGGTGCGCGAAGCGTTCGATCTGGTCGCGGTGCCCCGTGCCCAGCCCGCGCCGGGTCACGTTGAGGGCTCCGGCCGCAGCGCCCAGGCGCACGGCGTCGGGCAGGTCCATCCCCCGCGCGAGCCCGACGGCGATCCCCGCCGTCATCGAGTCGCCCGCCCCACGGTGGTCCACGGTCGTGACGGACGGGCTCTGCACGGTGTAGCTGCGCTCCCGCGTCACCAGGAGCGACGGCGCCTCGGCACGAGAGACGATCACGGCCCGCGGACCCGCGGCCACCATCTCGTCGGCCGCCGTGCGCAGCGACCGCTCGCCGTCGTCGGGCGCGAAGCCTCCCTCGACCATCTCCTCGTGGCTGATCTTCAGGACCGCGCCGGGCTCCTGGGCGACCGCGTGGGCCTCGGCCCCCGACAGGTCCGCCACGACCTGACGCTCTGCCGCGTGCAGGTCCTTGGTCAGCCGGCCGAAGAAGTCCGGCGGGACACCCACAGGGGTGCTCGACCCGGTGAGGATGGTGACCGCCGCGTCGAGCGCCGCGACGAGCACCGTGCCGTACAGGTCGTCGACCTCGTGCCGGTTCAGGGGGAAGGGCTCCATGGCCACGACCTCGGTCCGGTCGCCGCTGCGCCGGTCGTGCACGAACGCCCCGTTGGCGCCGGTCGAGGTCACGCGGAGGTCGAGGTTCTCGGCGCGGGCCAGGTGCGCGGCCACCGTCCCCGTCTCGCCGCCGAAGGGCCCGCACACGATCGCGTGCGCACCGAGCGAGTACGCCATCCGCGCGAGCCACAACCCTTGGCCACCGGGGTGGACGTGGATCTCGGGCGACGTCTCGTGCGGCCCTGCGGGCTCGATCTCGATCGCCAGGAGGGGCGTGAGCGCGAGCACGCACACGGTCGGTTCGCGGGGGTCCGTCGTCATCGACCGAGCCTAGGGCGGGTGGTCGGCGGTCACCTGGCGAGGGGCGCCGCTCGGATGTGCGACTGGTCACACGCCGCAGGACCGAGGGCCGGACGCCTGCGCGTCCGGCCCTCGGTCCTGCCGTCGGCGCTCACCGCGCCGAGGCTCGCGGTCCCCGTCTCAGAGGCGACGCTCGCGACGGAA
This sequence comes from Oerskovia paurometabola, assembly GCF_016907365.1. Lineage (NCBI taxonomy): Bacteria > Bacillati > Actinomycetota > Actinomycetes > Micrococcales > Cellulomonadaceae > Oerskovia > Oerskovia paurometabola. The sequence goes on from NZ_JAFBBV010000001.1 coordinate 2,667,844, forward strand.
GAGCACGCGCGCCCACACGTAGCCCGCGACGCCGATCACGACGGACCAGGCCACGGCCTGCACCGCGGTCGAGCCCGCGAGCCCCGCTCCCCCGGCGAGCAGCCCGCGCACGGTGTCGATGATGGGCGTGAAGGGCTGGTGCTCGGCGAACCAGCGCACGGCCGTCGGCATGGTCTCGACGGGCACGAACCCGCTGCCGAGGAAGGGCAGGAGCAGCAGGAGCATGGGCGTGTTGCTCGCGGTCTCGACGCTGCGGGCGTTGAGCCCCATGGCGACGCACAGCCAGTTGAGGCAGATCCCGAGCAGGACGAACAGGCCCAGGAGGGCAAGCCAGTCGAGCGCGTCGGCCTGGGGGCGGTAGCCCATGGCGATTGCGGCTCCGAGCACGAGGACCACGGCGATCAGGGCCTGCACGGCGAACCCGAGGACGTGCCCCGAGAGGATGGACCCGGGCGAGATCGCCATGGTCTTGAACCGGGACATGATGCCGCTCGCGGCGTCCATCGCGGCGCTCACCGCGACTGACGTCGCGCCCCCGACGACGGTGATGACCAGGAGCGTCGGCGTGATGTAGTCCAGGTAGGCAGCCCGGCCGTCGGCGCCGGGCGTGATCCCGGGAGCCACGCCGGCACCGAACGCCCCGCCGAAGACGTAGACGAAGAGCAGCAGCATGACCATCGGGCCGCCGACGATGAAGACCGTCAGGCCCGGGTAGCGCACGGCGCGCAGCAGGCTGCGGCGCAGCATGGTCCCGACGTCGGCGACCGGACGGGGCCGGGCCGTGGTGGTGGGGGCGGTGGTGGCGATGGCAGTCATCGGACGTTCTCCTTGTCCTGTGTCGGACCGGCGGCGGCAGCGGCGTCGCTGCCGGCCTCCTCCTCGGTGGGCGGTTCGGTCAGTGCCAGGAAGACCTCGTCGAGCGAGCCCGCGTCGTGCACGGACTTGAGCTCGGCGGGCGTGCCCTCGGCGACGATGCGGCCGCCGTGGAGGACCGCGACGGAGTCGGCGAGCCGGTCCGCCTCCTCGAGGTACTGCGTGGTGAGCAGGATCGTGGTGCCGCCCTCGACGAGCGCGCGCACCTCGTCCCACAGAGTGCGTCGGCTGCGGGGGTCGAGACCCGTCGTCGGCTCGTCGAGGAAGACGACCGACGGTGTGCCGACGAGCGTCATCGCGAGGTCGAGCTTGCGCTTCATGCCCCCCGAGTAGGTGGCCACGGGCTTGCCCGCGGCCTCGGCGAGACCGAACTGCTCGAGCAGCGCGGTCGCGCGGCGACGTCCGGCGGACTTCCCGAGGTGGTTGAGGTCGGCCATGAGCCGCAGGTTCTCGGTGCCGGTGAGCAGCTCGTCGACGGCCGTGATCTGGCCGGTCACGCCGATCGAGGCACGGACGGCGTCCGGCTCGCGCGCGATGTCGTGGCCCGCGACGCGGACAGTGCCGGCGTCGGCGGCGAGCAGGGTCGACAGGACGCCCACGGTCGTCGTCTTGCCCGAGCCGTTGGGGCCGAGCAGCGCGGTGATCGTCCCGGCCGGGACGACGAGGTCGACGCCGTCGAGCACGAGCTGGGTGCCGGACTTCGAGCGGTAGGACTTGCGCAGGCCGGCGACCTCGATCGCGGGTCCGCGGACTGTGGTGGTCATGAGCTTCTCCTTCGAGGGTGGTGGACGAGCGGGTGGAGCAGTGACGAGCGGGGAGAGCACTTCTGCTGAGGACAGGGAGGAGAGGCGGCCTCAGGCGTGCGGGCGGCGCACGATCACGTCGCCGTAGCTGGTGCCTGCGCGGACCTCGACCGTCAGGTCGGACTCGCCGGGACCGGCGGCGTCCTGCAGGAGGTTGCGAACCTGGCCGTGCTGGGAGGTCGCGTCGAGCCAGGCGGCCGTGCCCTCGGGCACGCCGACCTCGATCGACCCGTACGAGCTCTCGAGCTGGACGCGACCGTTCACGGCCTGCTCGACGCGGATCCCGCCGTGCGCGCACTTGACGACGGTCTCACCGTGCGACCGGTCGATCGAGATGTCCCCGTGCGCGCCGTTGACGCGCAGGCTCCCGGTCGTCCTGCCGATCTCGGTGGTGCCGTTGGGCACCTTGACGGTCGCGTCGCCGTCGAGCTCGCGGACGCGCAGGCCGCCCGCCGAGACGGTGGCCTCGACGGTGCCGGAGACCCGGCCGACGCTGAGCGACCCGGCCGAGACCTTGATGTCGAGGCGGTCGACGTCGTCGAGCCGGGCGTTGCCACCGTTGAGGTTGAGGTCGACGGTCCCGAGCCGGCCCTCCGCGTAGAGGGAGCCGGCCTTGCCGCGCAGGTCCGACCCCGCGGGGAGCTCGATGGTGACCTTCGCGCCACCGGAGGCGAACGGCAGGACGTACTGCTTCCAGGCGTTGGGGTAGACGATCGCGATGGCGTCGCCGTCGCGCTCGACGCGGGTCTCCTCGGCGGCACGGACCGAGCCGGACTTGCTCGGGTCGGCCGGCAGGACGGTCACGACGACGTCGTCCCGTTCGCCGGCGACGACGTACAGGTTGCCGAAGGGGACGTCGATGACGACCGGGACGGGCGTGGGGGCGGCGAAAGTGGGCATGACGGATCCTCCAGAGGGGTGAGCGTGTCCGCCCCGGGAAGGCGGGGCGCGGGGTGTGGCGGTGGTGGGTGGTAGGTCAGCGCACCCAGCCGGTCACGCGACCGGAGGTGCTGGTGGCCCGGGGAGCCGGGCGGGACGGGGCGACGGGAGCGAGCGCGGCGGCGACCGCGCGCACGAGCCACGTGTTGACGGACATGCCCTCACGGGCTGCCGCTTCCTCGACCTGCACCTTGAGCTGGTCGGGCAGGCGGAGCGTCGTGCGGGACGTGCTGACGTCGTCGGGGTCGAGCACCGCCGCCCGGGCGGGCTCGGCCGCCGGGGCGGCGTCCTCCTCGAAGGCCGAGGTCGGTGCGGGAGTCACGATGAACTCGGGGTCACGCCCTCGGAGCCGGACGTCGACCGCCCCCGGCGCGAGCTCGGCCGTGATCTCGGTGGCCGCGGTCGAGAGGGCTTCGAGCAGGACGAGCCGAACGGCGGCGTCGAGCGGGGCCGACAGGCGGCCGGCGAGCTCACGGGCCTCGTCCCCGCCGGCGGCGGCTGCGGTGGCGAGCTGGTGCTGCAGCTCGTCGACGTATCTCGTAAGTTCCATGACGCCACTATGACACCATCAATGGTGTCACCGCAAGAGAAATGGCGTCATCCATCTGAGAAAGTGGTGTCATCAAGACGCCATGCTGGTAAAAGGGCAGGTCAGAAGGCTGATCCCGGTCGACCCGATCTGCGCAGCACAACGCCGCGCCCCAGGCCGCACAGCCCGACGGCGCGGCTCACCGCGAGGGCGAGCGACGCCGTCGGGCAGGGTGGGGGAAGTGCAAGCCTCGGCGGTCCCGCGAGCGCCCCGCGTGCCGGGGACGCGACGTCAGGACCCGAGGAACGCGAGGAGGTCCGCGTCGAACTCGGCCTCGTACTCGCCGAACAGCCCGTGCGGGCGCCCCTCGTGCACGACGAGCGTCGCGTCCTGGAGCAGCTCGACCGTCTTGAGCGCGGAGGCCCCGATGGGCACCATCTGGTCGTCGTCGCCGTGCACCACGAGCACCGGGACGTCGATCGAGCGCAGGTCCGCGGTGAAGTCGGTCTCGGAGAACTGCTCGACGCAGTCGTAGGCGGCCTTGAGCCCTGCCTGCATCGACAGGCGCCAGAACTGGTCCCGCACCCCCTGGGTCAGCGCCGAGCCCTCCCGGTTCCCGCCGTAGAACGCGACCGACAGGTCCTGGTAGAACTGCGACCGGTCGGCGAGGAGCGCGGCACGGATCTGGTCCAGCGCCTCGATCGGGGCGCCGTCGGGGTTGTCCGGGGTCTGGAGCATGAGCGGCGGCACCGCCCCGAGCAGCACGGCCTTCGCGACGCGGCCCGTGCCGTGACGGCCGAGGTAGCGGGTCACCTCTCCCCCGCCCGTGGAGTGGCCGACGAGGACGACGTCGGTCAGGTCGAGGGCCTCGAGGAGCGCGGCGAGGTCGTCCGCGTAGGTGTCCATGTCGTTGCCGTCCCACGTCTGGGTCGAGCGGCCGTGCCCGCGCCGGTCGTGCGCGATCCCGCAGAAGCCGTGGGAGGCGACCAGGTTGAGCTGCCCGTCCCAGGCGTCGGCGTTCAGGGGCCAGCCGTGGCTGAACACGACGGGCTGCCCGCTCCCCCAGTCCTTGTAGAAGATGCGGGTGTCGTCGGCGGTGGTGATGAAGGGCATGTCAGATCTCCTGTTCCTCGAGCCACGTGAGGGTCGCCTCGGCGCCCTCGGCCGCTCCTTCGACGGTCATGGTCCGGCTCCCGACGGCGCCGCGCACCCTCGAGCATCTGCTCGACTCGCGCAGGGGTCCCGCCGTGGTCGCGCCGGATGGAGATCTCAGCGTGCGCCCGGCGGTGCGCGTGCGCATCCGGGGATCCGCAGCGCCACGCACCGCTGGCCTTCGACGGCGCCGCTCTCCTGCGAGGCGAGCGGCGCCGTCGGGCCGTGCGCGGGCGGGGAAGCCCCTCACCGACCGGTCACTGGCGTGCCATCACGATCCGCAGGCGCTCGTCGGGGTCGATGAAGTGGTCGTGGTCGTCGTCGCCCAGGTCGATCTGGACCCAGCCAATCCTGCCCGTGAAACGGCTCCCCCGGGTCGTGTAGTCGGACGTGACCGGTGTCCCCGACTCGTACCCGACGTCGGTCGTCTCGTCCGCGGAGAAGATCATGGGCTGGGTCGCCCCGACGCGGCCGGCTCCCGCGAGCTCGCCGTCGTAGTACAGCGTGACGTCCCCGCCCTTGCCGAGCCCCCCGCCGTCGTACGCGAACTCCACGCGGACCTGGTGCGTGCCCGCGGGGACCGGGCGGTCCGCGGTGATCGCGAATTCCTGGATGCCCAGGACGTTGTAGACGAACTTCGCCCGTCCCTCCTTGGCGTAGAGCGACCACCCGCCGAACCGGCCGCCCTGGGCGATGATCACACCCTCGACGCCCGAGGCCGGGACCTCGACCTCGGCCGTGACCGAGAACGAACGGTTCTTGATGCTGACAACGCTGCTCTCGGAGAGCCTCCCCATCCCGGCGAAGAACTGCTGCGACGTGCCGTGGACGAGCGTGGGGCGGCCCGCGGACGCGGGGTCCAGCCTCTCGCCCGTGCGGTCGTCCATGGGGAGCACGCCGTACTTGGTCGCCTCGATGAGCCACAGCCGCTGGAGCCCCGCGAGCCTCTCGGGCTGCTCGGCGGCGAGGTCGTGCGCCTGGCTGTAGTCGGTGCGCCCGTCGTAGAGCTCCCAGACGTCGTCGTCGAACGCTGGCACCTCGCCGCCGACCAGGAGCCACGGGGTGCGGTGCTTGGTCACGGCGCTCCACCCCTTGAAGTAGATCCCGCGGTTCGCGAACATCTCGAAGTACTGCAGGTCGTGCCGCTCGGGGCTCTGCGCGTCGTCGAACGCGTAGAGCATGCTCGTGCCCTCCATGGGCGACTGCTGGACCCCGTTGACGCTCGTCGGCTCGGGCAGCCCCGCGGCCTCGAGGATCGTGGGGGCCACGTCGATGACGTGCGTGAACTGCGAGCGCAGCCCGTCCCCCTCCGTGATCCGCGCGGGCCAGTGGACGATCGTGCCGTTGCGCGTCCCGCCCCAGTGCGAGGCGACCTGCTTGGTCCACTGGAACGGCGTGTCCATGGCCCACGCCCAGCCGACCGCGTAGTGGTTGTACGACGACGGCGACCCGAACTCGTCGACCTTGGAGCGAAGGAACTCCGGCGTCTCGAGGGCCGCCATGCCGTTGAAGTTCGCCATCTCGTTGAACGCGCCGTTCAGGGTCCCCTCGGCCGAGGCCCCGTTGTCGCCGATGATGTAGTAGATCAGCGTGTCGTCGAGGATCCCGAGGTCGTCGAGCGCGTCGACGAGCCGGCCCACGTGGTGGTCGGTGTGCTCGAGGAACCCCGCGTAGACCTCCATCTCCCGCACGAGCACGGGCTTGAGGTCGTCGGGCATGTCGTCCCAGGCCGGGATCTGCGGGTTGCGCACCGTGAGCTCGGCCTCGGCCGGGACCACGCCGAGCTCCTGCTGGCGCGTGAACGTGCGCTCGCGCTCCACGTCCCAGCCGTCGTCGAACCGGCCCGCGTAGCGGTCCGCCCACTCCTTGGGGACGTGGTGCGGGGCGTGCGTCGCACCCGGCGCGAAGTACACGAAGAACGGCCGGTCGGGCATGAGCGCCTTCTGCTGGCGCACCCAGCCGACCGCACGGTCCGTGAGGTCCTCGGTCAGGTGGTACCCCTCCTCGGGCGTGGCGGGCGGCTCGACGGGCGTCGTCCCGTCGTACAGCGCCGGGTCCCACTGGTTGTTCTCGCCCCCGATGAAGCCGTAGAACGTCTCGAACCCGCCGCCCCCGGAGGGCCACGCGTCGAAGGGACCCATGGGCGAGGACTGCCACACCGGCACCTCGTGGCACTTGCCGAACTGGGCCGTCGAGTACCCGTTGAGCTTGAGGGTCATCGCGAGCGGTGCCTTGGTGTTGGGTCGCACCGAGCTGTTGCCGGGGGCCGACGTCGCGGTCTCGGTGATGCTGCCCATGCCGACGGAGTGGTGGTTGCGGCCCGTCAGCAGCGCCTGCCGGGTCGGCGCGCAGAGCGCGGTCGTGTGGAACCGGTTGAAGCGCAGCCCGCCGGCCGCGAGCCGCTCCGCGGTGGGGGTACGACAGGGGCCGCCGAACGCGCTCGACGCCCCGAAGCCCACGTCGTCGAGCAGGATCACCAGGACGTTCGGTGCCCCCTCCGGGGGGAGCAGCGGCTCGATGGGCGGGAACGACGTGTCGGGATCCTTCGCGTCGTAGGTCGTGAGCCCGGGAGCAGGCCGGTCCGGGACGGGCAGCATCGTGCGGGCGTGCTGGTCGGGACGCATGAGGGACTCCGCTCGGTCGGGCGACGAGACGTGGATGCGTCCCACGCTAGGAACGGAAACGCCCCGGGGCATCCCCCAGACCAGGTGATCCCCCTGCTCCCCCGGGCGCTCCGGGGGCCCGCGCCCTATCGTGAATGACGTGAACAAGGAGCCGTGGACGGCGCCGACGACCGTGGAGCTCGACCGTCAGCTCCTCGACGCCAAGCTCACCGTGCCCCGGACAGGAGCGCCGGTCGTGAGCCGGGCCCCGCTGATCGACGCGGCGCGCGCGAGCGGACGACGGGTCGTCGGGGTCACCGCTCCCCCGGGCTACGGCAAGTCCACGTTCCTCGCCGAGTGGGCCGCGAGCGAACCGCGGACGGTCGTGTGGCTCACGCTCGACCGGTTCGACGACGCGCCCCTGACCCTGCTGTCGGTGCTGGCCGCCGCCGTCGCCCGCCACGGGATCGGGCTGCCGGACCTCGGCACGGACATGACCGGACCCGACGCCTCGCTGCTGGGGCGAGCGGCCCCTCACCTGGCGTCGGTCCTTCGCACGAGCCCTGCCGCCTTCGTCCTGGTGCTCGACGACCTGCACGAGGTGCGGTCCGCCGCCTGCCACGACGTGCTGGGCATCGTGGTCGCGGGCATCCCCGACGGGTCGCAGCTCGTCGCCGCGAGCCGCGACGAGCAACCCCACCTGGCGCGCCTGCGCGCGACGGACGAGACGGTCGAGCTCGGGGTGCACGAGCTCGCTCTCGACGCCGAGGGCACCGCTCAGGTGTTCGCCGCGTCGGACGTGCGCCTCACTCCCGACGTCGCGGCCGCCGTCCGGACACGGACCGAGGGCTGGCCCGTGGGGGTGCACCTCGCGGCCCTCGTCGCACGCGACGGCGGGGACGGGGCGGACGCGGCGGCCGTCACGGGCACCGACCGGTACGTCGCGGACTACCTCCAACGAGAAGCGCTTCGACGACTGCCCGACGAGACGCGGCAGTTCCTGCGTCGCACCGCGATCCTCGACGACCTGACTGCCCCGCTGTGCGACGCCGTCCTCGGAGAGAGCTCGTCGCTGCGGCACCTGCGCGAGCTCGAGTCCGCGCACCTCTTCCTCGTCCCGCTCGACCAGCACCGCCGGTGGTTCCGCTACCACGCCCTGTTCCGCGAGCTGCTGCTCGACGACCTCCTGACAGCAGAGCCCGACCTCGCCGACGACCTCCGGCTCAGGGCGGCCGACTGGTACGAGGCGAACGGCTCCCCGGCGCGCGCCGTCGAGCAGCTCCTCGCGACGGGCGAGCGCGAGCGCGCCGCCCGGCTCGTCACCCGGATCGTCATGTCCCTCTTCCAGGGCGGGCAGATCTCCACGATCGACCGCTGGTTGGGCGTCCTGGGAGACGACGCGATCCGCAGCCACCCGCCGCTCGCGGTGCTCGCCGGGTACGTCGCGGTGTACGAGGGACGTGCCGCGGCCGCCGAGCACTGGGGAGCCGTGGCGGACGCGGCCGCGTTCGACGGCGACCCCGGGGACGGATCGGCCTCGTTCGACTCGGCGCGGGCCATGTACCGGGCGCTGCGGTGCCCGGACGGCCCGCAACGGATGCTCGACGACGTAGGTCTCGCCCTGGCGGCCGAGCCCGAGTGGAGCTCGTGGCGCGACACCGCGCTCGTGATGAGCGCAGACGCGCTCCGCCTGAACGGCGACGACGAGTCCGCCGTCCGGCACCTCGAGCTCGGGGTCGAGGCCGCGAGCGCCCTCGGCGACGCCGACACCCTCGTCTACGCCGAGGCGCAGCTCGCCGACCTCGACATGGACCGCCGTCGGTGGGAGAGCGCCAGGATCCGGGTCCAGCGGGTCCTCTCCACCATCGAGGACCACCGGCTGGGCGACTACCCCACGAGCGCGCTCGGCTACGCGGTGGCCGCTCGCCTGGCCCACCACGACCACGACCCTGCCCTGACGAACGACCTCCTGACCCGCGGGATGCGCACCAGGACGTTCTGCACGTACGCGTTCCCGACGCTCGCCGTGCGCGTGCGCCTGAGGCTCGCCCGGACGAGCTGGGCGACCGCGGACGTCGCTGCGGTCCGGCACCTCCTGCGCGAGATCGACGACGTGCTGCTCCGTCGGCCGTCGCTCGGTGTGCTGACCGACGAGGTCGCCGACCTGCGCAAGTCCTTCGACGCGGCCGAGCACGCGAGCACGGCCGTAGGCCCCGGACCTCCGCTCACACCCGCGGAGCTGCGGCTCCTGCCCTACCTCCAGACCCACCTCACGATCCGGGAGATCGGCGAGCGGCTCTTCGTGTCGCGGAACACCGCCAGCTCGGAGATCGGGTCGATCTACCGCAAGCTCGGGGTCTCGAGCCGGAGCGAGGCCGTGGAGCGCGCGGTCGACCAGGGGCTGCTGGGCGCGTGAGCCCTCACCCCGGCTCGCGCGCGTCGAACGGGTCGTAGCCGAGCGCGAGCGCGAGCTTGGGGGCCGCGGCCACGACGGCCGGCAGCCCGACGATCGGGATCGTCGCGGCGAGGACGTCGACGATCTCCGCCGTGGTCGCACCTGCCGTGACCGCTTCGTCGACCTCGCTGCCGTACGTCGGCTCGGCGCCGCCGACCGCGACGAGCGCGGCGAGCCGGATCAGCGCGAGCGTCTTGGGCTCGAGGACGGTCGACTCGAGCTCCAGGTCCTCCTCGAGGCGCGCGTCGTTGATCGCGAAGCGCCGAAGTCGGTCGGTGTAGTCCACGGTCTGGCCATCCTCTCGCCCGGTCTCGTCCTCCCATTGCCGCACGCCGTCAGCGTGCTGGCATCACCCCGATCACATGATCCGGCCGCGCGCCCACCGCGTGCCGGTGCGAGCAAGTTCATGCGGTCTGCATGACGACGGCGACCGCCGAGCGCCGGATGCTGGGCAGGAGCGACACGAGACGTGCGACCTCGCCCCGCACGGGGCGCCCCTGACGTGAGGGGCGAACGAGGTCCCGGAGGAGAGGACCGACGACCCATGACCCAGGACCCGAGCGACCTGCAGGACACCGGACCGATCGACTACCTCGTCGTCGAGTTCGAGTCCGACGCCATGACCGGCGAGGCCTTCCCCCTGCTCGTCGACCTGGTCGAGCAGGGGATCATCCGTGTCCTCGACCTGCTCGTGCTGCGCAAGGAGGACGACGGGAGCGTGGTGGGGGTCGAGCTCGACGAGCTCGAGGACGGCTCGACCGGCCTCGAGATCTTCGCGGGTGCCTCGTCCGGCCTCCTGGGGCACGAGGACCTGACCGAGGCCGCCGAGGCGGTCGAGCCCGGGAAGACTGCGGCCGTACTCGTGTACGAGAACGTGTGGGCCGCACCCTTCGCGTCCGCCCTGCGCCGCGGTGGCGCCCAGCTCGTCGCGAGCGGGCGCATCCCGGTGCAGGCCGTGCTCGCGGCGCTCGACGCCGCCGAGAACGCCTGACCCACGTCCCGACAGAGGAGGAACACCATGCCCGGACTCATCCGAGGCGTCGCGCGCACCGCCGTCGTCGCCGGTACCGCGACCGCCGTCTCCAACCGCGTCTCCCGCCGTCAGGCCGGCCGCTGGTCCGCCCAGGAGGAACCGCCTCCGCAGCAGGCACCGCAGCAGACCTACGCCGCGCCGCCGCCTGCCCCGGCCCCCGCGCCCGCGCCCGCCTCCGCCGGCATGGACGCCAAGATCGCCCAGCTCACGCAGCTCGCCGCGCTGCGTGACCAGGGAGTGCTGAGCCCTGCCGAGTTCGAGACGCAGAAGGCCCAGATCCTCGCCGGTTGACCGGCACCCACCTGAGGAGGAGTTCGCATGGACAGCTTCATGGACTGGTTCTGGCTGATGGTCTGGTGGTTCTTCTTCTTCATGTACCTGATGATCCTGTTCCGGATCCTCGCCGACCTCTTCCGCGACCACACGCTGAACGGCTGGTGGAAGGCGCTGTGGGTCGTCGCCCTCATCGTCGTCCCGTTCATCTCCGCGCTGGTCTACATCATCGCCCGTGGGCGCGGGATGGCCGAGCGCCAGATGCAGGACATGTCGCAGGCCAAGGTGCAGACCGACGCCTACATCCGAGGCGTGGCGGGGGCCGACTCCTCGCCGGTCACCCAGATCGCCGACGCCAAGGCCCTGCTCGACTCGGGCGTGATCGACGAGAACGAGTTCGCCACCCTCAAGGCGAAGGCCCTGGCCTGAGGCTCGGGGCGTCCCAGGACCGGGCCGCAGGGCCGACGTGACCGGCACCGCCGACACGCGCGGCCCCCTCGACGCCGCCGACCGCGGGAGCAGCGACTCCCCCGGCCCGGCGGCGTCGGTGCACCGGCACCTCGAGCTCGTCGCCGCGGTGCTGCTCGCGATCGCGACGGTCATGACGGCGTGGTCGGCCTTCCAGAGCGCGCGCTGGGGCGGCGAGATGGCGACGTCGTACAGCGCGGCCGGCGCGGCGCGCACCGAGAGCAACCGTGCCTCGACGCGCGCCGGTCAGGAGACGATCATCGACGTCCAGCTCTTCACCGACTGGCTCAGCGCGCTCGACGCCGAGCAGGGCAGGGTCGGACCGGCCCCTGGCTACGAGCCGGACCCGGCGACCTACTCGGGGTTCCTCTACGCGCGCTTCCGCGAGGAGTTCCAGCCCGCGGTCGAGGCGTGGGTCGCGCAGGACCCCTCGACCAACCCGGCCGCGCCGCCCAGCCCGTTCGCGATGGACGAGTACGTCCTGGCCTCGTCCCAGGAGTCGCAGCGGCTCGAGAAGAAGGCCGACGTACTGGCCGCGCGGGCCCACCAGGCGAACGGCGTCAAGGACAACTACGTCCTGGCCACCGTCATGTGCGCCTCGGTGCTCTTCTTCGGCGGGATCGGCGCCAAGCTCGCGTCCCCCCGTCTGCGGCTCGCCATGGTCGGGCTCGGCGCGGTGGTGCTGCTGGCCACGCTCGGGGTCCTCCTCGCCTACCCGATCAAGGTGTGAGTCCATGAACCTCCTGATCGCCGCCCTCGTCACGGTCGGCGCGACCGCGATCACCGTCACCGCGATGCTCCTCGTGCGGTCCCGGGCACCCGAGGGCAGCCGGTTCCGCGACGGCGACCGGGCGTCGGGGGTCTTCGGGGTGCTCGCGACGGGCTTCTCGGTGCTGCTCGGCTTCATCATCTTCCTGGCCTTCGAGTCCTACGACGACGCCCGCAGCGGCGCCGAGGAGGAGGCGCAGGTCGTCGCGCAGCAGCTCCAGACCGCGCAGTTCCTCCCGCCCGACGCCGCGGCCGAGCTCTCGGGGCAGCTCGTCTGCTACGCCCGGTCGGTCGCGACGACCGAGTGGGAGGCCATGGCCGACGGGCGGCTGGGCGAGGCCGTCAACCCGTGGGGCGTCGAGATGTTCCGCACGATCCGCGGCGTCGAGCCGGCGACCGACACCGAGCAGTCCGCGTACGACCGGTGGATGGACCAGACCTCCGACCGGGAGCAGGCGCGCCAGGCGCGCGTCCACGGTGCCGAGGGTCTGATCCCGCTGCCCCTGTGGCTCGTCCTGTTCGTCATCTCGGCGACGATCTTCGTGTTCATGCTGTTCTTCGCCGACTCGGGCGAAGGTGCCGTCACACAGTCGGTCCTCATGGGCAGCGTGACGCTCGTGATCGCCCTGATGCTGAGCCTGCTCGTGTTCTTCGACCATCCGCACGGGCACCAGGTGGGCAAGCTGCAACCGGTGGCGATGCAGCGCACGCTCGTGCTGATCGACCAGCAGGTGAGCGCGGCGGGCCTCACGGTCGACGCACCGTGCGACGAGCAGGGCCGGGCTCAGTCCTCGCCGTAGAACACGCGCTCCATGACGGCCCGGGCCCGTCGCGCGGTCCGCAGGTAGCGCTCCTCGAGCTCGGCCCCGGACTCCTCGTCGCCGATGACCCGCGCGAGCCCGGACAGCGCCCGGATCTCGTGCGGCAGGACGTCAGCCGTGGGTCCGCCCGAGCGACCGGACCAGAGCACGAGCGCGCTGCGCAACCGCGACGCGAGGTGCCACGACTCCCCCAGGGTCGCGGCGTCGTCGGGCGTGACGATGCCCGCGAGCGCCGCGGCCTCGAGCGCGTCGATGGTCGACGTCGTGCGCAGGCCCGCGACCTCGTGGGCGTGCTGGAGCTGCAGGAGCTGGACCGTCCACTCGACGTCCGAGACGCCGCCCCGGCCGAGCTTGAGGTGGCGCGACGGGTCGACGCCGCGTGGCAGCCGCTCCGACTCGACGCGTGCCTTGATGCGCCGCACCTCGCGCACGGTCGCGGCATCGAGCCCGCCCGCCGGGTAGCGCAGCGGGTCGACGAGCGTCATGAACCGCTCGCCGAGCCCCGCGTCGCCCGCGGCCGGTCGGGCGCGCAGCAGCGCCTGGGACTCCCAGGGGGCCGACCAGCGGTCGTAGTACTCGGCGTAGGAGTCGAACGAGCGCACGAGCGGGCCGTTGCGTCCCTCGGGGCGCAGGTCGGCGTCGACGGGCAGCCCGGGCTCGGGGCCCATGTCGCCGAGCAGCGAGCGCAACCTGGTCGCGACCACGAGCGCGAACGCCTGTGCGTCGCGGTCGCTCGCGCCCGCGACGGGCTCGTGGACGAACATGACGTCGGCGTCCGAGCCGTAGCCCATCTCGCGCCCGCCCAGGCGGCCCATGGCGATGATCGCGAACCGGGCCGGGTCGTCGTCCGGGCCCGCGACGCCGAGCTCGCCCCGGGCGACGAACTGCGCGACCCGCAGCCCGCCGACGAGCGCGAGGTCGGCGGCGTCGGAGATCGCGCGCGCGGCGTCGACCGGGTCCACGACGCCGAGGATCTCCGCGGCCCCGGTGCGTGCGAGCTCGCGGCGGCGCACGGCCCGCAGCGCCGTGGCGGCCGGGGCGGCGACGTCGGCGCGCGTGAGGATCGCGTCGGCCTCCTTCGCGAGGCGCTCGGCCCCGCGCGGGACCAGGTCGGCGTCGTCGGCGAGCCAGGCCACCGACTCGGGGGAACGGGACAGCGCGTCGGCCATGTACCGCGAGCTCGAGAGGAGCGTCGCGAGCCGGTACGCGGCCGAGCCCGAGTCCCGTAGCAGCTTGAGGTACCAGTGCGTCGAGCCGAGCTCCTCGGACAGCTTGCGGAAGTTGAGCAGCCCCGCGTCGGGGTCCGCGCCCTCGGCGAACCAGCCGAGCATGACCGGCAGGAGCTGGCGCTGGATCGCGGCACGCCGGCTCACTCCCTCGGTCAGGGCGAGCACGTGCCGCATCGCACCCGCCGGGTCCCGGTACCCGATCGCCTGGAAGCGCGCCTTGGCCGCCTCCGGCGCGAGGCTCGCCTCCTCGGCCGAGAGCTGGGCCGTGGCCGGGAGCAGGGGCCGGTAGAAGAGCTCCTCATGCAGTGCGCGCACCTCGCGGCGCGTCGAACGCCACCGCTCGAGCAGGCCCTCGGCGCCCTCGGCGCGCATGCCCAACGACCGTGCCAGACGGCGCAGGTCGTCCTCGCCCGTGGGCACCAGGTGCGTGCGGCGCAGCCGGAAGAGCTGGATGCGGTGCTCGAGCGAGCGCAGGAAGCGGTAGCAGACCGCGAGGCGCGCCGCGTGCTCGCGCCCGACGTAGCCGCCCGCGGCCAGGGCCGCGAGCGCCGTGAGGGTGCTGGGGCTGCGGATCGAGTCGTCGGCCCGCCCGTGCACGAGCTGCAGGAGCTGGACCGTGAACTCGACGTCGCGCAGGCCGCCCTTGCCGAGCTTGAGCTGGCGGTCCGCCTCCGCCGCGGGCACGTGGTCCTCGACGCGCCGGCGCATGGCCTGGGAGTCCTCGACGAAGTTCTCGCGCGTCACGGCCGACCACACGAACGGGTTGATCGCGTCGTGGTACGCCGCCCCGAGGTCGCGGTCGCCCGCGACCAGGCGCGCCTTGAGCAACGCCTGGAACTCCCACGTCTTGGCCCAGCGCTCGTAGTACGCGAGGTGGCTCGCGAGCGTGCGCACGAGCGGGCCGTTCTTGCCCTCGGGGCGCAGCGCCGCGTCGACGGGCCACAGCGGCGGCTCCGACGACGTCCCCTGGCAGGCCCGCGCGAGACCCGTCGCGAGCCGCGCGCCGACGCTCGTCGCGTAGGCCTCGTCGTACCCGTCGGCCGGTTCGGCGACGTAGACCACGTCGACGTCCGAGACGTAGTTGAGCTCGCGGCCGCCGCACTTGCCCATGCCCATGACCGCGAGCCGCACGCCCGCCCCGTGGTCGTCGAGCTCGGAGCGCGCGATCGCGAGCGAGGCCTCGAGCGCCGCGGCCGCGAGGTCCGCGAGCGCCGCCGCCACGGCCGGCAGCCGTGTGAGCGGCTCGTGCGACGTGAGGTCGGTCGCGGCGATGCGCAGGAGGCGGGACCGGTAGGCGCGGCGCATGGCGTCGGTCGCGACGGGGGCCGGCAGCGCCGCGACGGGCTCGTCGGCCTCGGCGTCCGCCTCGACCGCGCGCAGCAGCTCGGCCCGGACGGCGCCCGCGTCGACGCCCGTCCCGGGTGCCGGGTCGGCGACGACCGCCAGCAGGTCCGGGTGGGACACGAGCTCGTCGCCGAGCGCGACCGACGCGCCGAGCACCGCGAGCAGGCGGTCGCGCCCGGAGGGGGTCGCGCCCTCCGTGGCCGGGGGCTCCCCGGTGAGCAGGTCACGGAACGCCTGGCACGACGCCTCGTCCCCGGCCGCCGCGGACGACAGCCGCGCGAGCTGGAGCAGCGCGAGGTCGGGGTCCGCGGTGGCGCCGAGCGCGACCAGCACGTCCTCGGGCAGCGGCCCGAGGACGCCCAGGAGGTCCTTGTCGTCGAGCAGCGACGCCGAGCGGGTCACGTCGGCGAACCCGAGCCGGCGCAGGCGCGAGCTCAGGGTGGGGCGGCGCGACCCGTTGGGTGCGCCGATGCGCCCGAGGGGCGTGACGTCGTCGGGCCCCGAGGTCATGACGACCACCGGGACCCGACCGACCGACGGGAGGACTGGCTCACAGGACCTGGAGGAACCGCTTCAGCTCGAACGGCGTGACCTGCGACCGGTACGCGTCCCACTCCTGGCGCTTGTTGCGCAGCACGAAGTCGAACACGTGCTCGCCCAGGGTCTCGGCGACGAGCTCGGACGTCTCCATGATCTGGATCGCGGCGTCGAGCGACTGCGGCAGCGGCTTGATCCCGAGCGCGCGGCGCTCTGCGTCGGTCAGCTCCCACACGTCGTCCTCGGTGGCCTCGGGCAGCTCGTAGCCCTCCTCGATGCCCTTGAGGCCCGCCGCGAGGATGACCGCGTACGCGAGGTACGGGTTGGTCGCGGAGTCCAGCGCGCGGTACTCGATCCGGCTCGAGTTCCCCTTGCCCGGCTTGTACATGGGCACGCGCACGAGCGCCGAGCGGTTGTTGTGGCCCCAACACACGTAGCTCGGGGCCTCGGCCCCGCCCCACAGGCGCTTGTACGAGTTGACGTACTGGTTCGTGATCGCGGTGATCTCCGCCGCGTGGACCAGCAGGCCCGCGATGAACGAGCGCGCCGTCCTCGACAGCTCGAACTGCGCGCCGGGCTCGTGGAACGCGTTGCGGTCCCCCTCGAACAGCGACAGGTGCGTGTGCATCCCCGAGCCGGGCTGGTCCGCCATGGGCTTGGGCATGAACGACGCGAAGACCCCCTGCTCCAGGGCGACCTCCTTGACGACCGTGCGGAACGTCATGAGGTTGTCGGCCGTCGTCAGGGCGTCGGCGTAGCGCAGGTCGATCTCGTTCTGGCCGGGGCCCGCCTCGTGGTGGGAGAACTCGACCGAGATGCCCATCGACTCGAGCATCGTGATCGCGGCGCGGCGGAAGTCGTGCGTCGATCCCCGGGCCAGGTGGTCGAAGTACCCGCCCTGGTCGACCGGCACGAGCGGCGCCGAGGCGTCGGCCGGGTGGTTGAAGAGGTAGAACTCGACCTCGGGGTGCGTGTAGAACGTGAAGCCCTTGTCGCTCGCCTTGGCGAGCGCGCGCTTGAGCACGTTGCGCGAGTCGGCGAGCGAGGGCTCGCCGTCCGGGGTGAGGATGTCGCAGAACATCCTCGCGGTCCCGTGCCGCTCCCCGCGCCACGGGAGCACCTGGAACGTGGTGGGGTCGGGGCGCGCGATCATGTCGGCCTCGTACACACGAGTGAGGCCCTCGATCGAGCTGCCGTCGAAGCCGATGCCCTCCGCGAACGCGGACTCGAGCTCCGCGGGAGCCACGGCGACCGACTTGAGCATCCCCAGCACGTCGGTGAACCAGAGACGGATGAAGCGGATGTCGCGCTCCTCGACCGTGCGGAGCACGAACTCCTGCTGCCTGTCCATGGGCTACATCCTGCCTGAAGAGTGTGACGAGCGGGTTACGTCGCGCCCTGACGCGGCCGACGTGTCCCCAGCGTGCCACGACCGGCGCAGGTCGGGGGCGGGTGGGCACCTGACCGGCGGGTTCGCATAGGCTGGCGGGCATGGCAGACCTGCGGATCGCCCTCGCACAGATCGACACGTGCGTGGGAGCGATCGACCAGAACACGGCGGCGATCCTCGAGTGGACCAGGCGGGCGGCCGGCGAGGGCGCCGACGTCGTGGCCTTCCCCGAGATGACCCTCACGGGCTACCCCATCGAGGACCTCGCGCTGCGCGCCTCGTTCCGTCGCGCGGCCTGGGACGCGGCGGCCGACGTCGCCGCCCAGCTCGAGCGCGAGGGCCTGGGTCACGTGACGGTCGTCCTGGGCACCGTGGGCACCTCCGAGACCGCGCTACCGCGCGGCGCGGGTGCCGCCGAGCGCGAGGCGTCGGGCTCTCCCACCGACCTCCCGACCAACCGAGCGGTCGCGATCCAGCACGGGAAGGTCGTCGCGTCCTACGACAAGCACCACCTGCCGAACTACGGCGTGTTCGACGAGTTCCGCATCTTCGCCCCCGGCACCGAGCCGCTCGTCCTGGAGATCGCCGGTCGCTCGGTCGGCATCGTGATCTGCGAGGACATCTGGCAGGACGGCGGCCCCGTCGCGACGCTCGGCGCGCTCGACGAGGCCGGGCACGGGATCGACCTGCTCCTCGTGCTCAACGGCTCGCCCTACGAGGAGGGCAAGGGGCACGTCCGCACCGACCTCGCCGCGCGTCGGGCGCGCGAGGTGGACGCCCCGGTCGCGTACGTCAACATGGTCGGCGGCCAGGACGACCTGGTGTTCGACGGCGGGTCGTTCGTCGTCGGGCCCGACGGCGCGCTGCTCACCTCGGCGCCGCAGTTCGTCGAGGACCTGCTGGTCTGGGACCTGCCCGAGCGAACCTCGTCCGCCGGCGACGCCGCGGCGATCACCTACCCGACGGGCCGCGTCGCGGCCCCGTTGCCCCCCGACGAGGAGGTGTACCGGGCCTGCGTCACGGGCCTGGCCGGGTACGTGCGCAAGAACGGCTTCCGGTCGATCGTCCTGGGCCTGTCGGGCGGGATCGACTCGGCGCTGTCCGCGACGATCGCGGCCGACGCGATCGGCGGGCAGAACGTCGTCGGCGTCTCGATGCCCTCGACGTACTCGTCGGAGCACAGCAAGGACGACGCCGCCGACCTCGCCAAGAGGCTCGGCGCCGACTACCGCGTGCAGCCCATCGCGCCCATGGTCGACGCCTTCCAGGGTCAGCTCGCGCTCGAGGGCGTCGCCGAGGAGAACCTCCAGGCGCGCGTGCGCGGCGTGGTCCTCATGGCGATCTCCAACCGCGAGGGCCACCTCGTCATCGCCCCCGGCAACAAGTCCGAGCTCGCCGTCGGGTACGCGACCATCTACGACGCGGGCAGCATCGGCGGGTACGCGCCGCTCAAGGACGTCGACAAGTCGCGCGTGTGGGCCCTCGCCCGGTGGCGCAACAACGCCGCGCTCGAAGCGGGCGAGATCCCCCCGATCCCCGAGTCCTCGATCACCAAGCCGCCCTCGGCCGAGCTGCGCCCCGGCCAGACCGACCAGGACTCCCTGCCCCCCTACGACCTGCTCGACGAGGTCCTCGACGCGTACATCGAGCACGCCGAGGGGCGCGCCGAGCTGCTCGCGCGCGGGTTCGACCCCGAGGTCGTCGACAAGGTCGTGACGCTCGTCGACCGCGCCGAGTGGAAGCGCCGCCAGTACCCGCTCGGCCCCAAGGTCACGTCGCTGGCCTTCGGCCGCGACCGTCGCCTGCCCGTCACGTCCCGCTGGCGCGAGCCGGTCGAGTAGCCCGACCGGCAGGCCCGCGCGCCCGTCGCACGCCACCCATCCGCTTCCCGAACGACCGGCCCGCCGACCACCGACGGGCCGCACGACCTGGAGAGACGAGAGCATGTCCGCACACACCCAGCCCGGCCAGACCCCGGCCACGCCCGTCAAGCGCTTCCGCGTCCACCACCTCGCGGAGGCCAAGGCGCGGCACGAGAAGCTCACGATGCTCACCGCGTACGACGCGGCGACCGCCCGCATCTTCGACGAGGCGGGCATCGACATGCTCCTCGTCGGGGACTCGATCGGGAACACCATGCACGGTCACCAGACCACGCTGCCCGTGACGGTCGACGACATGATCCCGGCCGCGCGCGGCGTCGCCCGGGCAGCCCGTCGCGCGCTCGTGATCGTCGACCTGCCGTTCGGCTCGTACGAGGCCGGGCCCGAGCAGGCCCTCGCGACGGGCGTGCGCATCATGAAGGAGACGGGCGCGCACGCGGTCAAGCTCGAGGGCGGGCGCCGCTCGGCCGCGCAGATCCGTGCGCTGACCGACGCGGGCATCCCCGTCGTCGCGCACCTGGGGTTCACGCCCCAGTCGGAGAACATCCTGGGTGGGCCGCGCGTGCAGGGCCGCGGGGACGAGGCCGCGGAGATCCTGTGCGAGGACGCCCTCGCGGTCACGGACGCCGGGGCAGTGGCCCTCGTCCTGGAGATGGTCCCGGTCGAGGTCGCCGCGCGCGTCACCGAGATCGTGCGCATCCCGACCATCGGCATCGGCGCCGGCCCTGACTGCGACGGCCAGGTCCTCGTCTGGACCGATCTCGCGGGCATGACCGAGTGGTCGCCGCGCTTCGCCAAGCGCTTCGCGGAGATCGGCGAGGCCCTGGGCAGGGCCGCGCAGGACTACGCGGCCGAGGTCAAGGGCGGGACGTTCCCGGACGCGGCGCACAGCTTCGAGAAGTAGCGCTCCCCCGCCCGACGGCGGCGCGCGCCCGGGTGCACCGGTGCACCCGGGCGAGCGGCGCCGTCGGGCAGGACGTCACCGGTCCTGCTCGCGCTCGCGCTCCTCCTCGTCCCACGCCTCGGAGCGAGCACGCGCGAGCTCGAGCGCCTTGGCCGCGGCCTCACGCGTCGGGTACGGCCCCATGCGCGACGACCACGTCGACTGCGGGCCCTTCGACACCTCGCCCGTGCGCGTGTCGAAGTAGTACTGGTCTTCGGTGGCCGGGTCACCGTCGTCGGAGAATCGTTCCTTCGTCATGGGACGATCCTGCCGCACCGACGCGTCCTCGCGCGCGACGGGCGGACGCGCGCGGCGAGGATGGACGACCCGGCGGTGCTCACCTCCGTAGACTGGCACGATGCCCGGTTCACCCGCCCTGACCGCCCCGCGCGGACCTCTGGTCCCCGGGACGGTCTCACCGCCACGCGCCGTGCCGCGCTCGATCGCGCGACCCGAGTACGTCGGGAAGCCCGGCCCGCAGCCGTTCACGGGCGACGACGTCGTGGACCCCGAGACGCTCGACCGCATCCGCGTCGCGAGCCGCATCGCGGCCCAGGCCCTCGCCGAGGTCGGGATGCACGTCGCCCCGGGGGTGACCACCGACGAGCTCGACCGCATCGGGCACGAGTTCCTCCTCGACCACGGCGCCTACCCCTCGACGCTGGGCTACCGCGGGTTCCCCAAGTCCCTGTGCACGTCCCTCAACGAGGTCGTGTGCCACGGGATCCCCGACTCGACCGAGATGGTCGAGGGGGACATCGTCAACGTCGACATCACCGCGTACATCGGCGGCGTCCACGGCGACAACAACGCGACCTTCGCGGCCGGCGAGATCAGCGAGGAGGCCGCGCTGCTCGTCCAGCGCACGCGCGAGTCCCTCGACCGGGCCATCAAGGCCGTGCGCCCCGGGCGCGAGGTCAACGTCCTGGGCCGCGTCATCGAGAAGTACGCGCACCGCCACGGGTACGGCGTGGTGCGCGAGTACACCGGTCACGGCGTCGGGGAGGCCTTCCACTCGGGCCTCGTGATCCCGCACTACGACGCGGCCCCCGACCACGACACCATCATCGAACCAGGGATGGTCTTCACCATCGAACCCATGCTGACGCTGGGCGGCCCCGAGTGGCAGATGTGGGACGACGGGTGGACCGTAGTCACCGCGGACCGGTCACTGACCGCCCAGTTCGAGCACACCCTGGTCGTCACCGAAGACGGAGCGGAGATCCTGACCCTGCCATGAGCAAGCACTCACACCACCACCACGGCCTCGCGTTCGGGATCGACGTCGGCGGCAGCGGCATCAAGGGCGCGCCGGTCGACCTCTCGACGGGCGAGTTCGCCCAGGAGCGCCACCGCATCCCGACGCCGCAGCCCTCGACCCCCGAGGCCGTCGCCAAGGTCATCGCCGAGCTCGTCGACGAGTACGACCTGCCGCACGACGTCCCGATCGGCGTCGCGTTCCCCGGGCCCATCCGCCACGGCGTCATCGGGTTCATCGCGAACCTCGACAAGTCGTGGAAGGGCGTCGACCTGCCCGCGCTGATCAAGAAGGAGACCGGTCGGCACGTCGTCGCCGTCAACGACGCCGACGCCGCGGGGATCGGCGAGGTCCGCTACGGCGCCGCGAAGGACGCGCGCGGCACCGTGCTGCTCGCGACGCTCGGGACGGGCATCGGCAGCGCGCTCGTCGTCGACGGGGTCCTCGTGCCCAACACCGAGCTGGGCCACCTCGAGATCGACGGGTTCGACGCCGAGTCCCGGGCCGCGGAGTCGGCGCGCAGCCGCGAGGACCTCTCGTGGGAGGAGTGGGCCGCGCGGCTCCAGCGCTACTTCGACGTCGTCGAGATGCTCTTCTCTCCCGACCTCATCGTGGTCGGTGGCGGGATCTCCAAGCACCACGAGAACTTCCTGCCGCTGCTCGACCTCAAGGCGCCGATCGTCCCCGCGAAGCTGCGCAACGCGGCGGGGATCGTCGGGGCCGCGGCGCTGGCCGCCGAAGGGGCCGGGCTCGCGTAAGAGCCCGTGCCGGTCGCCCGACGTGCGGTCGGCCTGGCTCGCGCCTGTGGGCCTGGCTCGGTTCGGCCTGACCCGCCCGGCGGGTCAGGCCGACCGGTCGTCCGGGCTCAGACCGTGCTGTGATGCCTGTCCTCGACCGGATGCTCGATCTGGTGGTGCGGCAGCGACGGGAAGATGTCGATCACGCCCAGCATCTCCAGGACGTCGGTCACGACCGTCGGCGGGTTGCGCAGGCTCACCTGGAGCCCTTCCTCGCTGCCGATCGTGTAGAACTGCACCAGGAAGGCGATCCCGGTCGAGTCCATGAACGTCACCTTCGAGGTGTCGATCACCACGGGCACGTCACGGTCCAGGGCGTTCGCCAGGGCCGCACTCGCCTCGCTCCGCAGGGCGACGTCGATCTCGCCCCACATGTCCACCACGCTCGTGTCGGGCTGCTCGAAGAGCGTGATCCCGCCTGTCGTCGTCGTTGTCCTGCTCGCAGTCATGACGTGAGCCCCCGCTCGTCGCGTTCTCGGCACCCGACGCCTGCAGTGCCGCCAACAGAGCAAGAGTACCCCCTCCAGGCGCCCGCATGACAGCATTCTGGGGATTGCTTTACCTGGAGCGGGCATCAGGTGCATCTCCGGGCGAATCCTCCCCCTGCTCGTGGCGGTCTGACCGGGTCTGCACCACCTGAGCGCACTTTCTCGCGCGAGTGGAGCGCCGTCGTCGTACGGTCGGACGACCTGCCACGACCCGACCCGAGAGGTGGACACCATGCCCAGGCGAGACCCCGGCCCGTCCGTCAAGGACAAGGAGCTGTACGAGTCGCTGCGCGACGAGGGGAACTCGAAGGAGAAGTCCGCGCGGATCGCGAACGCGGCCGCCGCGTCGTCCCGGAGCGAGGTCGGGGCCAAGGGAGGCTCCTCACCCGCCTACGAGGACTGGAGCGTCGCCGAGCTGCGCAAGCGCGCCCGCGAGGTCGGCGTCGAGGGCCGCTCGACCATGCGCAAGGGCGAGCTCATCTCCGCGCTGCGGAACCACTGAGCGGGGCAGCCGGATGAACAGAGGGGCCGACGCCGGCGGCCCCGCGGGATCGGGCACCTCGGGCGACGGGGCCGGCACCGGGCAGCCCGATGGCGTGCGGGACCGCCCGCGCCACGACTCGCGGGACGAGACCGACGACGAGCGGGCCGACCGGAACTGGGCCGAGCTTCTCCAGGAGCTGCGCGTCACGCAGATGGGCGTGCAGATCCTCACCGGCTTCCTGCTCACGCTGCCGTTCCAGCAGCGTTTCGGCGAGCTCGACTCCGCGCAGCGCAACGTCTACCTGTGCCTCGTGGTGCTCTCGGTGCTCGCGACGGGGCTCCTCGTGGCCCCCGTCTCGCTGCACCGCATGCTGTTCCGCCAGCACCTCAAAGCGCGGCTCGTCACGTCGGCCGACCGGCTGGCGCGGGTGGGGCTCGTGGTCCTCGCGCTCGTCGTCACGGGGACGGTGCTGCTGATCTTCGACGTCGTCGTCGGCTGGACGGCCGCGGTCATCGCAGCGGTCGGCGCACTCGTGCTGTTCGCGCTGCTGTGGGTCGCGCTGCCGCTCGGGCTGATGCGGCGGGCGCGAGCGGGCGACGCGTAGGACGAGCGGGCGACGAGTAGCCGGTCGCGGCGTTCAGACCCGGTGGTCGTAGACGGCCTCGACGGCCTCGTACGCGGCCTCGCCCGGCACCAGGTTGAGCATGGTCATGCGCCCGCCGCCGCCCTCGACCGGCGCGACGAAGATCTGCCAGCCCCAGTCGGGGCCCTCCGGGGCCGCGTAGCTCCCCGTGAGTCGCACGACGCCGTCGTCCCCCACCGTCCCACTGAAGAGCATCCACGCGGGCGACGAGTGCCACGAGTCGAGCCACACCGCCGACACCCCCTCCTCGCCCGAGCCGCCGCTCAGGAGGAGCAGCCCCTCCTGGGGTGCGTCGCCGTCGGACCACGTGTACGCGAGCGATACGTACTCGCGCGCCGTGACCGTGACCGACGCGGTCGCGGCCGACGCGACGAACTCGTCGGTCGGGAGGAGACGCTGGCGGTGCACGCCCTGCCACTGCCCCACGAGGGGAGCCAAGCACTCGACGATCCTCATACCGCCAGCCTACTGACGGGCTGAGGTGGAGGACAGGGGCGTGCACTGGGGCCTCCGGCGACGCCGGGTCGGAGGTGAGGGCGGATGAGTCGGGCTTGGCCCACCTGGAGTTCTCGTCTGCACAGCAGACCAGAACTGCCGAATCGAATTGCTCCGGGCTATTGCGACTTCGGACGATGTGAACGCTTCACACCCACCTCTCTCCATCCATGCGCACGCAGCGGAAAGGCCAGAGCCGCCGGGGCGTCACCCCGCTGGGTGAACTTCGCAGATCGCTCTGGCACGGACGTACGAGCAGGCTCTACGGTGCTGGACACCGGCTTCCAATCAGGGGGAGCCTCACGGCGAAGGAGCCGAAATGGCAAAGGTCAGCGCGTACCACTCGAGGAACGCCTCGGACCCGGACGTCTATCACGATCACAACGACTGTCCCACGGGTCAGCAGATCCCGGCCCACAACCGGCTGCCGGGTACCGGTGGTTTTCGGCGGTGCACGCAGTGCACTAGCAAGGGCTAGCTCCTAGGCGCAAGAGGTCCCCACCCCGTGCGTTTGGAGCGGGGGCCTCTTGCGGGGCCCTCCGAGGCGTCGATTGAGCCAATCTCCGTCAGACACAGATCTTCGGTAGCAAGCAATCAACACGCAACCTTCGACCCCTGCGCTAGACCGATTGACCCCGCGCTTCTGTCTTCAGGGCAGTCTCAGGCAGATCTGAGGGACACGCATTCGTTCACGAGCGGACTCTCGGAGAAGTCCGCACCCAACCGCAAGACACCATCTGTGCGGACTGTCGCGACCTCCTGACCGCGTCTTCGCAGGTCAGCGAGGTGAGGGCGGATGAGTCGGTCGGTACGCCGGGTTCTGTCCCCGCGCGCGGTTGCCCCCGCACGGGTGACGGCCATCCATCTACGACGTACGTTGCCGCACGCCTCCAGCGGTCTACCCGACTGTGCTTCTCATCAGAGAATCGGGCGGGCCGCCCTCCAACACAGTCTGTCTGACCTTGCTCCAGGTGGGGTTTACCTAGCCGGACCAGTCACCTGGCCCGCTGGTGGTCTCTTACACCACCGTTTCACCCTTACCGCCCGCGACCGGAGTCGTGGGAGGCGGTCTGTTCTCTGTGGCACTGTCCCGCGGGTCACCCCGGGTGGGCGTTACCCACCACCTTGCCCTGTGGAGCCCGGACGTTCCTCGGCGACGCCACGAGGGCGCCGACGCGGCCGTCTGACCGACTCATCCGCTCACGCAGCCTACACGTCCACGCGGTAGCCCAGCGCGAGCTCGTCGCCGCTCTTGCCGCGGATGCCCCAGCTCTCGGGCGGGCTCTCGAGGATGACGACCTCGAGGTCGTCCGCCGCCAGTCCCAGGAAGGGCGCGACGTCGTCGAACATCGCGGCGATGAGCGCCCGCTTGGCCTCGCGCGAGCGGCCCGTGAAGCACACCACCTCGATCACGAGGTACGCGTCACTGCGCTGCGGCGCGACCAGGTCGCCGTCCTCCATGAGGAGGAAGCGGTGGAACCGCTTGTCCTTCGGGAGCCCCCAGGCGCCGACGACCGCGCGGTGGATCGCGTCGGAGATGTCCTCGCGCTTCATCTCCCAGACCGTGCGGGTGCCGTAGATCTTGACCTGGACCATGCGGCACAACCTAGCGCCGCAGCCCGGGGTGTGCCACGGGTGACCATCGCCACGCGCGCGACGGGCAGGAGGGCCGCCGCGCCCGCCCTAGAGTGGCGGTGTGCTTCTGCTCCTGCCGCCCTCCGAGGGAAAGTCCGTGCCCGACGACGGCGCTCCCCTCGACCTCACGTCCCTCAGCTCGCCGCCGCTCACCCGGCACCGCAAGGCCGTGCTCAAGGCGCTCGTCGCCGCGAGCAGGCGACGTGACGCGCTCGACGTCCTGGGCGTGAGCAGCGGGCTCGCCGACGAGGTGGCGCGCAACGTGTCGCTCACCACCGCACCGACCGCTCCCGCCGCGGAGATCTACAGCGGGGTGCTGTACGCCGCCGCCGGCCTGGCCGACCTGCCGCCCGCCGCTGCGGCGCGGGCCGAGGAATCGGTGCGGATCGTGTCGGCGCTGTGGGGCGCGGTCTCCCCCGCCGACCGCATCCCCGCCTACCGGCTGTCGATGGGCACCAAGCTCCCGCCGCTCGGGGCGCTCGCCCCGTCGTGGCGCCCCCACCTCGCCGCAGCCCTGGACCCGCGGGCGACCGGCGACGTCGTGATCGACTGCCGCTCGGCGCCCTACGCGGCCGCGTGGAAGGTGCCCGCCGGGGCCGAGCACGTCGCGGTGCGGGTGCTGCGCGAGCTCGACGGCAAGCGCAGCGTGGTGTCGCACAACGCCAAGCACACGCGCGGCGTCCTCACCGGACACCTGCTGACACGCGCCGAGCCCGTGCACACGGCCGACGAGCTGCTCAAGGCCGCGTACGAGCTGGTCGGGACCGCGCTGCTCGACGCGACGCTGCTCCCCGGGGCGCGCGGTGCGTCGACGCTGGAGCTCGTCGTCTCCTGAGGTTCTGTCGAAGCCGTGCGACCTGACGGTGCCGCGCATGCTCGAGACCGGGGCGTCAGGTCGCCGAGGACGAGGTTCCGCGTGGTCGAGAACGAGGTGGAGGTCGATGGGGGCCTCATGGCGACCTCGAGGTCGTTCTCGGCACCGGGCGCGCACTGGCGCGCGGGGGGCTCAGGGCTCGCTCGGGCACCCGACGACGGTCAGCTCGGTCGCGCCGTCGGCCCACAGCCGCACGATGCTCACCGACCCCGGCGGAACCCGGAAGCCCGCCCAGCGCGAGGGCGGTGCCTCGATCGCCCGCCCGACGGCGGCGCGCACCTGCACCGCGTGACCCACCACGACCACGGTCCGACCAGTGCCCTGCGCGAGAAGATCCTGCAGCCCGGCCCAGACCCGGTCCCCGACGTCAGCCATCGACTCTCCGCCCGGCGCCACCTCGGTGCCCGAGACGAGCCACTGCTCGGGATGCCCGTCCCAGCGCTCGGCGATCTGGCCAGCCGTCAGTCCTTCCCACTCGCCGAAGTGGACCTCGGCGAAGCGCTCGTCGGTGCGGACGTGCAGGCCCAGTCGGCGGCTCACCGCCCGCGCGGTCTCCTGCGCACGGACCATGGGCGACGCGACGATCTCGGTCGGCTTCGGCAGGTCGGTCCAGCGGTCCCGACCGACGCGATAGATCAGGTCGGCCGCCTGGGCGGCCTGTACCCGACCCCGCGCCGTGAGCGACGGGCCAGGGACCGATGAGCCCGAGTACGCCCCCGCGACGGTGAGCGGCGTCTGGCCGTGCCGGACCAGGACGACGGTCAACGGCTCGGCACCGTCGAACCGGGCGCGGGCCCCCGAGGGGCGCGTGGGTGTGTCGAAACCAGGGCCAGCAGCGACGGCACCGGGCGCACCGCTCGCGTCGGCCGGCTCCTCGACTGCCGGGTCCGGGTCCGCCTGCCCCTGGTCGGTCACAGGTGTGGTGTCGGCCGCCGAGTAGTCGTGGGCGATCTCGCCGCGCGAGTCCATGACCTGGTTCGCGAGGGCGTCGGCATCGGAGTTGTCGGCGCGCGGCACCCACTCGTAGGTGACCTGCGACGCGGGCAGGATCAGCGCCGCCTCGGCCGCGAGCCGCCGCATGTCCTCGTGCTTGATCTTCCAGCGTCCCGACATCTGCTCGACGACGAGCTTGGAGTCCATGCGGACGACGACGCGCGCCTCGGGGTCGATCTTCCGCGCGGCGTCGAGCCCCGCGACCAGCCCGGAGTACTCGGCGACGTTGTTCGATACGACGCCGAGGTACCGAGCACGTTCGGCCAGCACCTCGCCCGTCAGGGCGTCGCGGACGAGCGCACCGTATCCCGCAGGACCGGGGTTGCCGCGCGATCCCCCGTCCGCCTCGACGATCAACGTCCTACCCATGCCTCGTCCTCCACGTCTGCCATCGTCCTGTCGATCCGCTCGGTCGGTGTGCCCGGTCGGCCGGTCGGTCGGACCGGTCGGTCGGTCGGTCTGACCGGCCGTCCGTCCGTCCCGGGCGAACGTCGCTGTCCGGACCCACCTGAGTCACAGTTCATGGCCGGGACCCGCACCGAGCGGTCGCCTCAGTGTTCCTCGCCCGGGCTGCTGGCGTCGAACCGACGGCGTTGGAGGCACTCCCCGCAGCGGCTGGCTGCGGGGCCGCTGGCTCGCCGGGTCGCTGGCTGGCTGATCGCTGGCTGGCACCGAGATGCTGCTCGTTGTCGCTCGTGAGTGCTGCCGGGCGACAACGAGCAGCATCTCGTTCAGTCGAGGGGCTCGGTGACGAGGCGGGAGCGGGCTTCGTGGATGGTCAGGGGCGGGGCGGTGGTCGTGGTGTGGGCGGTGCCGGTGATGGGAGTCCAGGTGGCGGAGCCGGTGATCTGGAAGCGGCCGTGCCAGGTCGTGGCCAAGGTGATGGTCGCGGTAGCTTCCTGGGTGTAGACGTGCGCCACGGTGTGGTGGGGGTAGGCCTGGCCCGGGTCCGAGGTCGTCACGGGCGTGGTGCCGTCGTCGTAGTCCCAGGTGAAGCTGACCGGCGTGGCCTCGATCGTGACGGGGATACCCAGCAAGATCGTCGTGAACGTCTGGGGTGTGGGCCTGGTATAGGTGATCGTGTCGACGTTGACCAGGGTCCAGCCGTCAGGGGGCTGGATCGTGACCGGGGACGGGGCGATCGTCAGGCGCTGGAACTCGGCCTCGGCCAGGGGCGCCAGGTCCACTGCGGCCAGGCAGTCCCCCGGATCGGCCGGGTTCTGCAGCTCCCAACCGGACAGGCCACTGATCGTGCCGTCCGGATTGTTGACCCAGGTCTGCTTGAAGATCGGGTCCAACGCGACCTGCTCCGCATCGCACGCCACGACCAGTGCCCCCTCACGCTCCCCCGGCCCGCACGCCCCCACCTGCCCCTTGGTCGTCGGGAAGTCATCCGTGAAACAGATCGACGCGGGCATCCGCCGAAACTCCTCCGACGCTGGCGAACCATCCGCATTCCGCGGCCGATGCGCCGATCCGTCGGCGGACACATCGACAGCCTTGACGTCGATTGAGTCGTTCTCCGCCTTGCTATCGAAGTCGATGGAGCTCGATGCTGCAAGGAGGCCACCGATAAGAGTCGAGGTTGTCACCGCCGTCGCCACGGCCCCGAGGGTCACGAGACTGGCATCTCGGTCGAAACCGTTAGGAGACGCCATGTGGTGCCGTCATGCAGCAACTCAACCCGGTACGGATCGGACTGCGCTTCCTGACGATCAACCTCCACTCCCGACGGATCAAGGAGAACCGCGCTCGCGATCGCGACCTGGACGTCTAGGGGGTAGCCGCCAACCAGATCGTCAAGAGCGTAAGTCTTGATCACCTCGGCATCGACCGCGCCCCCGACATAGGTGTTTCCATCACGAGAGATCTCCTGCGCCTGGTCTCGCACCGCGGTGCAGAATCCGCAGAGTTCCGCCCAGGTCATGGCGTCCCACTCCGCTAAGTCGCCGGTAGCCATGACATACGGATACAGCTCCAGGAAGTACGTCGCCGCCGCCGCAGCCCCGACCTCGTCGGTTCGGTCCATGTCCGCCGGCCGCTCGGGCTTCACCGGCCCCGCCGGAGTCGGCTTCGGCGTCGGGTTCGGGGTGGGGCTCGGCTCTTCACTCACCACCGGTGCTGGCGACTCGATCACCGGATCAGTCGACGAACACCCCGCCACCAGGCTGGCGAGCACCGCGCCCATCAGCACCAACGCACCCCGACGCCGCCGTGCACCTGCAGCGGGAGCAGGATCGCTTCCCGGACCCGCCCAGCCCACGACCTGTGCGGCATGCCGTCTGCCGCGCCCGGCCAACCCCTGCGAACCCATCCCTGCCCCCTCGGTAGGTACCCGGCACAGGGCCACACCGCCCCTGCCTCCCCAGGAACCTAACGGGTCAAAGCACCCCACCGGAACCCCTCGTCCCAGGCTGTGGACAACCATCAATCTCTCGCCCACGCTGGTCCCGCCCCGCAACCTACAGCCCAACACCCAGCACCCAGCACCCAGCACGAGCCGAACATGCGGCTACCGTCACCCGAGCATGCGGTTGGCGTCCCAATCCGGCCCAATCTCAACGCCAACAGCATGTTCGACGCCGAGACCCCCGAAGAACACGACGCCAACCGCATGCTCGGCACCGACACACCACGCGGCCCCAGACCGGACACGTCCACAAGCACGATCACGATCACGATCACCGAGTGTGCAGTTCGGGTCGTCAACACCCCCATCCCTACCGCCCGAACTACACATTCGGCGCCTCGACGACGCGCAGCACCAGGCCCCTCGGAACGGGAAACCCCGACCACGACCTTTCGCCGCTTCGACCACGACCTTGAGGCCGCCAACCGCCCCACAACGACCTCAACCTCGTTCTCGGCGACCCGCACCGGCACCGACCCCGCCCCGGCACATCGGCCCGCCCCCAGCAGAACCCCCCGGAAACCACCGAGGCCCCGCCCCCGACGACGGGGACAGGGCCTCAGGCCGCAGCAGGACGGGTCAGGCGTCGAGCCGCACCAGGATGCGCGAGCACTCCTCGCAGCGCGCGACCTGCTCGGGCCCCTTGGCCTTGATCGCGGCGACGTCGGACGGGTTGAGCTCGAGGCGGCAGCCTTCGCAGCGGCGGCCGTTGAGCACGGCGGCGCCCAGACCTCCGAGCTGGTTGCGCAGGCGGTCGTAGAGGGTGACGAGCCCGGCGTCGATCCCGTCGACGGCCTTGGCGCGTGCGGCGGTGACGGTCGCGACCTCGGCGTCGACCTCGGCAAGCTGTGCGTCGCGCTCGTCCTCGACCTCGCGCTTGGCGGCGACGAGCTCGTCGTTGGCGGCGTCGAGCTTGGCGAGCGCCTCTTCGTGGGCCTCGAGGCGCTCCATGACGCCGAGCTCGATCTCCTCGAGAACTTCCTGGCGGCGGGACAGCGACTCGAGCTCACCGACGAGCGCCTGGGCGTCCTTGGCGCCGACCTGGCCGGAGTCGAGGCGGGTCTGGTCGCGCGCCGCGCGGTTGCGGACCTGCTCGACGTCGCCCTCGGCCTTGGTGAGCTCTCGCTTGAGGTCGCTCACGGCGGTGCGGGACGCGACGAGCGAGGTGCTGAGGTCGGAGATCTGCGCGTCGAGCTCCGCGATGCGGGCGATCGAGGGCAGGGAGGCGCGCTTGTGCGTGAGCTGCTGCAGGCGGGTGTCGAGTGCCTGGACCTCCAGCAGTCGTCGCTGGTCCTCGGGGGGTGCAGTGCTCACAGGATGCGTTCCTTTCGATGCAGTTGTGGGGCGCCGTGTCAGGCGCGGTGCGCGGAGCCGATCCGGGCGGTCCAGGGGTCGGTCCGGCGGACGCTCACGCGGGTATCCACCGTACCCGTATCTGCGAGCCGTTCGGTCAGGTCGGCGGCCGCGTAGCGCAGCCAGGGCCACTCGCTCGCGAAGTGCGCGACGTCGACGAGGAACGGCCCGCCCGCGGCGCCCCCCTCGAACTCGGCGCGCTCGCGCAGCTCGGACGCGGGGTGGTGGCGTAGGTCCGCGGTGACGTAGACGTCGGCGCCCGCGCTGCGGACGGCGTCGAACAGCGAGTCGCCCGAGCCGCCGACGACGGCCACGGTGCTCACGGTCGCGTCGAGGTCGCCCGCGACGCGCACTCCTTGCTCGGTCTCGGGCAGCGCGGCGGCGACACGCTCGGCGAAGGCGCGCAACGTCGTCGGCTCCTCGAGGCGGCCCACCCGTCCGATGCCGGTCTCCGCGAGGGCGGCGGCGCCGTCGGGTGCGGACGGGACGAGGGGCGTCCGGTCCACGAGGCCGATCGCGTCCGCGAGCGCGTCGGCGACCCCGCGCGGCGCGGCGTCGGCGTTGGTGTGCGCGACGTACAGCCCGGTCCCGGCCCGCACGAGGCGGTGCACGAGCGAACCCTTGAACGTCGTCGCGGCGATCGAGTGCACCGGCCGCAGGAAGAGCGGGTGGTGGGTCACGATCAGGTCGGCGCCCCACGCGATCGCCTCGTCGGCGACGGTCGCGACGGGGTCGACCGCGAAGAGGATCTTGCGCACGGGCTGGGCCGGGTCCCCGGTGACGAGCCCGACGGCGTCCCACCCCTCCGCGGTCGACGGCGGGTAGAGCGCCTCGAGGGTCCGGACGACGTCGGCGAGCGTGGGGTGTGCGGTCACGGGACCAGGCTATCCGCCGCGGGCCGGCGACGACGCGCGCCGAGCGACCCCCGCGACCTACCGTGGGGGCATGGGACAGCACTACGTGCGCGCCTCCCCGACCGGGCCGCTGGGGTCTGCGGTCGGCTCGATCCTGGGCTACGAGATCACGGACGAGGCCCCCTCGGTCCACCGTGGGCTGCCCTCGCCGTGGCTGACGTTCGTCATCAGCCTCGACGGTCCTGTACCCACCGCGACGGGTCCCGGTGACGCGCCGCTGCACCGGTACTCCTCGCTCGTCGGGGGGCTGCACCTGTCCCCCGCCTACATCCATCAGCCCGCGCACCAGGAGGGTGTCCAGCTCGCGCTCGACCCGCTCGCGAGCCGCGCGCTGCTGGGCGTGCCGCCTCGCGAGCTGGGCATGGTGACCGACGCCGACGACGTGCTCGGCCCTCTCTCGCGTGACCTGCGGGAGCGGGTCGGCGGGACGGCGTCGTGGGACGAGCGGCTCACGCTCGTCGGCGCGGCGTTGCGTCGCGTGGCCGCTGCCCGCAGCCCTGGCCTCGGACCGGTCCGGGTCGAGGTCGCCGAGGCGTGGCGCCACATCCTGCGCCGGGGCGGCCGGGTGTCCGTGCCCGACGTCGCCGCGCACGTCTGGCTCAGCCCTCGCCAGCTCACGTCGCTCTTCTCGGCCGAGCTCGGTCTGAGCCCCGGCGCGGCGTGCCGCCTGGTCCGGTTCGACGCGGCCAGGGACGAGGTGCGCGCGGGGTTCCTGTCGTCGTCGGGCCCGCACCTCGCGGACGTCGCGGCCCGCACCGGGTACGCCGACCACTCCCACCTGGTGCGTGACTTCCACGCGTTCGCGGGCCTGAGCCCGACGGCGTGGCTCGCCGAGGAGCGCGCAAACATCCAAGCCGGGGGCGGTGCACCGCGAGGAGGCTGAGGTCATGGACACCGACACGACACAGGCACCCCCGGCTCAGGTCTGGCCCACCCTCCAGGCGCACGACGCGTCCGGGCTGATCGACTTCCTCGTCGACGTGGTGGGCTTCCGACGCAACACGGTCATGACGGGCGACGGGGGCGTCGCGCACGCCCAGCTCGACTGGCCGCCGGGCGGCGGCATCATGCTGGGCTCGTTCAAGCCCGACGGCGAGTGGTCACGTCCGCCGGGAGCGTTCGGCGGGTACGTGGTCGCCGGGGAGCCCGGCAGCGGGACCGGGATCGAGGAGATCGCGGGCCGGGCGGAGCGCGCCGGCGCGGTGCTCGCTCCCCTGCGCGAGACCGACTACGGCAGCCGTGAGCTGGTGCTCGCGGACCCCGAGGGCAACCTCTGGTCGGTCGGGACGTACCGGGGCGAGCCGCGGGCCGCCTGAGCGAGAGCGCTACTTCGCCTGCGAGTAGTCGTCGACGATCGCGACCGTGAGCGGGAAGTCGACGGGGAAGTCTCCGAAGAGCAGCTTCCCGGCCTCTGCGCCCGCGGCCCGGATCTCGTCCGCGACGTGCTCGGCGAGCTCTGCGGGGGCGTGCACGATGATCTCGTCGTGCAGGAAGAAGACCATGTGCGGCTGCTCGGTGAAGGGCGCGGGGGCTCGTCCCGGCCGCGCCGCCCCGGGCATCGCGGCGAGGCGCCCGCGCAGGGAGGCCATCCAGCACAGCGCCCACTCGGCGGCCGTCCCCTGCACCACGAAGTTCCGGGTGAACCGGCCCCAGGCGCGGGTCTGGCTGCGGGCCCGGGACTGGGCGTCGCTCGACGCGGACTCGTCGTACGCGCTGCCCTGCGTCTCGTCCCAGCCCGACCCGGGTGGGGGCGAGCTCCGGCCGAGGCGCGTGGTGACGATCTCGCCGCGCTCGCCCGCCCGCGCAGCCTGCTCGACGAGGTCGAGAGCACGCGGGAACGCCTTCGCGAGCCGTGGGAGCATGCGCCCGCTCTCGCCCGTCGTCCCGCCGTACATGGCGCCGAGCATGCCGATCTTGGCCTGGGCGCGCGTCTCGACCGCACCCGTGTCGACGATGCCCTGGTACATGTCGCCACCGCGCCCGGCCTCGGCCATGACGAGATCGCCTGAGAGACCGGCGAGCACCCGGGGTTCGAGCTGTGCGGCGTCGGCGACGACGAGCTTCCACCCGGGGTCCGCGACCACGGCCGAGCGGACCTGGTGCGGGAGCTGCAGGGCTCCCCCGCCGTTGGCGGCCCATCGTCCGGTCACGACTCCTCCGACGACGTACTCGGGCCGGAAGCGGCCGTCCCGCACCCAGGTGTCGAGCCAGTTCCAGCCGTTGGCGGTCAGGAGGCGGCTGAGCTTCTTGTACTCGAGGAGCGGCGCGACGACGGGGTGGTCGACGCGTTCGAGGTCCCACTTGCGCGTCGACCTCACGCCGACGCCCGCGTACTCGAGGGCCTTGAGGAGCTCGGGGGCCGAGTCGGGGTTCAGGGCGGGCGCGTCGAGCGCCGCACGCACGTGCTCGGCCAGGGCCTCGAGCCGCGCGGGCCGCAGTCCGAGCGGCGGCCGCGCACCCAGGATGCCGGTGAGCATCGCGTCGTGCAGGTCCTCGCGCCACGGCAGTCCGGCGTGGCTCATCTCGGCGGCCACGAGCGCGCCCGCGGACTCGGCCGCGATCAGCAGGCGAAGCCGTCCCGGGCCCGACGACGTCGCGACGGCCTCGAGCTGTCGGCGCAGCTCCTCCACCGGGTCGGGTGGGGCGACGGCCCGCCGGTCACCGAGGTCGAAGAGGGCGTCCGGGCGTTCGATCCCCGGGACGGGGGCCGTGGGGACCGGCTGCATGTCGTCCCAGGCGTCCCGCGGGGCCCGCGCCAGGGGCGTGCTCGTCGTGAGGACCGACCGCCGCAGGACGGCCCGGGTCAGGCGCAGGTCGTGCGCGCGCTCGACGCAAAGGCCCGCTGCGAGGGCGGCCGGGTACCAGAGGTTGGTGTCGTCCCACACCCAGCGGGTCGTGGGCGTCGCGGCCGGGGGCGCGCCGGGGGTGGCCGTGTCCACCGCGGGGCTCGGGGGGTCGGGCTGCTCGAGGACGGCACCCGGCCAGGTCGTGCGGCGCGGGGCGGGGCGCTGCCGGCCGCCGCGGGGGTCGAGGTCCTCGACGTCGACGACGCCCGGGTCTGCGGACGACGTGCGGAGCGGGACCGAGTACACGACCCAGAGTCTGCCGCGAGGGTCTGACATCCGGGGTTTCCCGCTGCCCGCCTGCAGGGGCCACCGATACGCGCCGTCACGATCACAGATATTGTCGGCAATTCCTGAACGACGGAACCAGAAATCCGCCCGCCGAATGAGAGCATTCTCCTTTGCACCTCCGGAGCCGGTAGATGAAAGACATCCGGCCGCCGACCAGAAGTCGGCGACCGGACGCCTTTCCAGCCGGACGAGGCGTCAGTCCGCGTCGACCTCGAACAGGCTCCGACCGTTGAGCGGCTGCACCGGGCGGCTGTTCTCCGGGTGCACCGCGGTGAAGGCGGCGAGCTGGGACTTCGAGATCGTCCGAGGACGTTCGTAGACGTTCCAGAGCACCCCCTCGCTGCACGGCGGCGTGGTGAGCGACCCGTCGTAGCGGATCAGGTCCGACCACCCGGGCACCAGGTGCGCAGGGTTGATCTCGACAGGCCGGGGCGCGACCGACGAGGTCGCGGCCGCGGCCGCGGCCGACGGGATCGCGTCGAAGAATCCGGCGAGCGCCGCGTTCTCCCGGCCGAGCTCGAGCAGCACCCCGAGCACCGCGAGCCTGCCCTCGGCGCTCTGGTGCACCAGGTGGAGCTCCATCGCGGCCGGCTCGCCGTCGATCGTGTGCTCGCTCGGGGTGTGCAGGTGGAACTGCCGGAGCTCGAAGCGGGTGCCGTCGAGCGTGATGGCGTTGGAGCCGACCGTGGTCAGGTCGCCCTGGATGGTCTCCCCGGTGTCGCGGACCGTGAACGCGGCCCGCTCGTAGTCGAGCACGGGCGCCTTGACCTTGCGGCTCTCCGTGAGGGAGCGCAGCGGGATGTCTACCGGTGACTGCCTGCTCGTCGGCGTCGACGCGCACGTCGAGGCGATCTCGCCCCAGTGCTCAGGGCCGGCACCCCCTTCGTAGGACCATCCGCCGCCGGGTGGCGCGAGCTCGAGCGCGCCCGCCGGGATGCTCGCCGGGGCGAGCGCCGCAGTGCTCGTGGGTGCGCTCGCGGACGCCGCCCACGCGGACACGCCGCCGGTCAGGGCGAGCGCCGCGGCAGTCAAGGGAACGTAGAAAGCTGCGTACTTCGTCATACGGAACTCCGATCACAGGTATCGGTCGCACATGGCGGAAGAATCGACGGTGTGCCGAATCCTTCCGGCCGGATACGTCTTCCCCCGTCCGGCCCGCAGGACACTATGCGCACAATTCGCCGACCATTGAGCCACAAACAGAACATCGACACCTCGGACACATCATCTTCACATCGCCTGGGGCAACGAAGAATGCACTTCAGAGCACCGAAAACTCCGTGACGAAAATGACCAGAACTCTGCGAGGTGCGGATACGCCACGCCCACCCGTACACGTCGCGGCGCTGCGCTACGCGTCCGCGAGCGCCTCCGCCCGTCCGAGCACGAAGCGTGCCCGGAGGAGCGTCGCGGTCGTCGTGCTGGTCGTCAGCGCCTCGATCGTGCGTCCCACGGTCACCATCCCGAGGTCGTGGGCGAGCCGCGCACGGTCGTCGAGCACGCTCTGCTGGTGCGCGGTGAGCCTGCGGCGTCCGGTCGCGCCGAGGGAGTCCACGACGTCGCGTGCGGGCTCGCACACGCGGGTCACCGGACCGCGCGGCTGCGGTTCGGCCACGTGGACCGCCGCGCCGCGGTGCAGGGCGGCGATCCGCGCCCGCAGCCGGCGCAACGCCGTCCAGCTCACCGCACGGAACGCCGGGGACATCGACGGGGAGAAGAGCTCGACGCTCCCCTGTCCGGTCCGTAGGAACACTCCGACAGGCTCCTCCGACCCCTTCGAGGCGTCGCGCTCGACGAGGACCGCGACCACCTGCTTGCGCGACGCCACGACCGAGAGCAAGGCATCGATGCTGCGCTCGTGCTCGACGCCGACGCGCAGGACGTGCGTGACGCCGTCGGCGGACGTGACCGGCCAGGTGACGTCGCGGCGGACCTCGTCGACCCCGACAGCCCCGGTCTCGCGCACCATGACGAGGCGGACGCGGCGCCGAGCCCGGCCGAACCCGACCGTCCCGGCGGTCACCCCGTCCAGGTGCTGCGCGATCTCCCGCAGCTCGGCGACGTCGAAGCCCCCGCCGGGGACGAGGCTCGTGCGCGAGGTCGTGCTGATCGACCCGTCCGGCCGCGTCTCGGCGTCGGCGAGCTCGAACGGACCTGCGCACACCGCGGTGACCGACGCCTTCCAGAGCAGCGGCAGGTCGACGTCCCGGCGGAAGGTCGGGTCCGCGCCAGATGGCCGCGCGACCGTCGCGGTCCGCAACGTCCCGTGGCGTGCGTCCCAGGCCGTGAGCGTCAGGCCGCGGGCACCGCTGGGTGCCTGCCACCACCGCACGCCGAGCGGCACCAGGCGACCGGGGAGCTCGTCGCCGGGTTCAGCGTCGGCGGACCTGCGCACTGGTGCCCCCACCAGGTCGGGCAGGGCTCCAACGGGTGCGTCCCGCAACGCCGCCGCGAGCGCCCACGCCTCGGCGAGGGCGCCGAGCGCGTCGGACTCGCTCACGTCGTCGTCGCGCGTCGCGAGGCCGTCGACGAGTCCCGCCGCGACGAGCAGCAGCCGGTGGAGCAGCAGCAGGCCCACGAGCCGCGCGCGGGCAGCGGCGCCCCGCAGCCCGTCGGCCGCGTCGGCGCCGAGGTGGGACAGCCCGGCGTCGACCACGTGCCCGACGACGGCGCTCGCCTCCTCGATCCCCGCACGCTGGGCCGTGGTCAGCTCGCCCGAGCGTTCGGCCTCGATCTCACGGGGCCACGGCCACGACCTGCCCTCGCGGGCGAAGACCCGGACGACTGCCTCGAGCCGTGCTGCGGCCTGCTCGCCGGCCGAGCGTGCACCGGCGACGACCATGCCCGCGAACCCCGCGGGGGCCACGAAGACGACCTGGGTCGGGGTGCCGGTGCCGTCCGTCCACGTGATCGTGAGCCGTGCACCGTCGGCCGCGACCTCGCACGCGGCGGGCGCGCCCGGACCGTCCTGCCCGAGCCCGGCGAGCAGCGCGGCCGGGAGCCGTTCGACGACCCGTCGCAGCGCGGGCCTGCCCGCAGCCCGGCACACGGCGACGGGTTCGAGCGCGAGGAGGTCGGCCAGGGCGTCCGGGGCGGTCGCACGGTCGCACGCGCCTCGGTCCGCGGCGACGCCCTCGTCGAGCGTGGTCGGCGCCGGTTTGGCGGGCTCCCGCGGGCCGCCGGGCTCGCGTTCGCGGGCCCACAGGCACGCCGCGACCACGTGCTGGCACACGCCCGCCGTCGGGCACGAGCACGACGCCGCCACCGGACCCTTGGGCCCGAGCCGCACCACCGCGCTCCCGCACGCGACCACGACCTCGGCCGCGGACTCCGACGTGAGCGACACGTCGCCCGCCGCGAGGTCCTTGCGGGCGCGACGCAGCAGACCGGCGTTGGCGAGCGCGACGAGCGCGGCGTCGTCGTATCCCGCGAAGACCGCGAGCCAGTCCGGCGTCATACGAGCACCTCCCCGAGCCACTCGGCGAACCGGTCGGGCGTGAGGGCCGCGACGTGCATGCCGCACTCGGCGAGGCGGCGGGCCGTCCCGTGGTCGTAGACGGGCTCCGCGGCCTCGTCGAGCGCCGCCAGCCCCAGCATCCGGACACCGGACTCCGCGAGCCGCCGCACGCCCGCGAGGAGCTGGGTGACCGAGCCGCCCTCCTCGAAGTCGCTCACGAGCACCACGACCGTGCGGCTCGGGTTCGTGACCTGCTGCTCGGCGTAGCGCACCGCCTTGGCGATGTCGGTGCCACCGCCCAGCTGTGCCGTCAGCAGGACCGCGACCGGGTCGTGCGCGAGGTGCGAGAGGTCGACGACGTTCGTGTCGAAGACCGCGAGCCTGACGGTGATCCCCGGCAGCGCCGACATGATCCCGGCGCACACCGCGCTGTAGAGCAGCGAGGCCGCCATGGAGCCTGACTGGTCGACGAGCAGCACGACCTCCCAGGTGAGCGTGCGGCGCACCCTCGACACGAACCGCACGTCCTGCACGATCAGTCGCCCGGACTCCGGGTCGTAGCGCGAGAGGTTGGCCGCCAGGGTGCGCTTGCCGTCGAAGTTCTGGCTGACCTCGTGCACCGAGCGGCGTGACCTGTCCTTGCGGCCGGTGAGCGCGGTCGCGAACTGCGGGCGCAGCCGTCGCACGATGTCCTCCACGACGCGCGCGATGACCGTGCGGAGCCCGGCGGCGGCGCGCTCGTCGAGGCGTCCGCGCACCTGCAGGAGAGCGGTCGCGAGCTCCCGGCTGGGCTCGAGGGCCTCGGCCGCTTCCGGGTCGGCGAGCAGGTCCGTGAGCCGGTACCGGCTCACGGCGTCGACCTGCATGCGCTCGAACGTCTCGCGCGGGAAGAGCGTGCGAGCCTGGCCGAGCCAGTCGAGAGCCTTGAGCGCCGACGGGTCGAGGCTCCCGCCGCCGCCGCGCCCGCCCGGCCCCTTGCCCAGGCGGTGCCCGCGCTCGACGTACTCGCGGTCGTACAGGTACTGCAGCGCGCGCTCGACACCGGTGTCGGCCGGGTCCTGCGGGAGCTCCTGGGCGGCGTAGCGGCCCAGGACGAGCCGCCAGCGGCGCGCGGCCTCGAGCTCTTCGGCGGTCGCCCCTGGACGGGCGGTCGGGACGGTCACGGCAGGTTCTCCTGGTCGGACGGAGGGTTGGCAGGGGTGCGCTGCGACGTGCTGACGACCCACGCGCCGAGCCCGTCGCGCGCGAGCATCGCGGAGAGCTCGCGTTCGAGCGCGAGCCCGGCGTGGAGGTCCTGCTCGGTCGCGGCCAGGTGCACGTCGATCCGCTCGGCCCGGAAGCCCGTGCGTGTCGCGACCTGCTGCGCGAGCCGGTGCGTCTCGGCCGGCTTGAGCCACGTGAACGCACGGCGCAGGTCCGGCAGGACGGCCAGGAACGCGTCCCCGTCGAGGTCCCGCAGACCTGCGTGGACGGCGTCGAAGAGCTCGGGGGTGTGCAGCAGGAGGTCGGGGGCGACGCGCAGCAGCCCGCCCAGGAAGCGGACGGCGGCGACCGGGTCCGCGCCCGGGCTGAGCTGGGCACGCACCTCCGCGACCAGGACGTCGTCGTCGAGGGCGTCGTGGGTCGCGGCGAGCGCCACGAGGGCACCTCGGACGCCGGGCGCCGCGCTGCGGTCTCCGCGGAGCCGGTCGAGCTCGCGGAGCACGGGTTCCGCTCGGTCCGTCGCGGGTACGGCACCACTCGTGGGGCGCGCGGCCCTGCGGGGGTCCGCTCCGTCGTCGGGACCGGGTGCGCGTGCGGCGCGCCCCGCCTCCCGCAGGAGGTCGCGCAGGGCGACGAGCGTCCCGACGGCGGCAGGTTCCGCGTCCGCGTCGACCGCACCGAGGCCCGGGACGAGGTAGGCGACGGTGGCGAGGCCGTGGTCGAGCAGGTCCAGGAGGTCGTCCGCGTGGTCCTCCAGGCCCAGCTCGACGCGAGCGTCCCACAGGTCCACGAGGCGGTGCAGCCCGCCCACGACGGACTCGAGCGAGGGGTCGACGTCGAGCGTCGAGCGCAGGAGCGCGACCAGGCGGTCGAGGTGCTCCGACAGTCCCGCGACGACGGCCTGGGCCACGAGGCGGGCCACACCGAGCGCCGAGCGCCCCGTCGTCGCGAGCTCGTGCTCGAGGCGGTGGAGGCGGTGCACCGCGACGGCCTCGAGCGTCGCACCCTGGTGCGAGAGCTCGACCAACGACGCCTCGACGAGGGGCGTCCAGGCGTACTCCCACTCCTCGATCAGGAGCCCCAGGCCGCGCCCCGCGACGTGGTCGGGCCCCGAGACCTGGCGTGCGAACCCGCTGCCGACGAAGTCCATGAGCGCCAGGAAGGCCCGGCGCTCCCGGTGGCGCGGCGTGCGGCGCGCGTCGAGACGCGTGCGACGCGGCGTCGAGTCCGTCACCACGAGACGCAGGTCCTCGGCCCGCTCCCTCGCACGCTGCACGAGCGGCGGCGACGCGGTCCCGGGCGGCACCTCGCCGAGCGCGCGCCCACCGAACACCTCGGCGACCGCCTGCCCGAGCGGGCGTCCGATACCCACGTCGAGCCCCCCGTCGTCCTTGACGAAGCACGACGTGAGCGCGTCGAGGAGGTCCGTCCGCCCCGGCCACGGGCGCTCGCGCAGGTCCGCGAGCCGAGTCGCCTGCTCGGCCGCCGACGCGATCTCGGCCAGGCTCACCTGCGCCCCGCGCGCGGTCGCGGCCGCGGCGACGTCCACGAGCAGAGACGTGCCCAGCGCACTCGGCCCACCCGGCTCCCGGTGCGCGGCCCAGAGCCGCTCGTAGAAGCCGGGCGACGGCATGCCCGCCCCGTAGCCCCGCAGCCCGTCGAGCCGCTCGTGGTCGTAGCGGATGAGCCAGGCGTCGGCCGACGTCGGCGGGCCGTAGCCCCCGGCGGGACGGCGGCTCAGGACCGCCTCGCCCTCGGGAGCGCCCGTGAGCGCCTCGACGAGCGCGAGCGTGTGGAACGCGCCGGTCACCACGACCACGGGCCCCTCGACCCGGGCCCGGTGCTCGGCGACCCGGGCCGACATGAGGGCCTCGCGCGCGAGCGAC
This sequence comes from Oerskovia paurometabola, assembly GCF_016907365.1. NCBI lineage: Bacteria > Bacillati > Actinomycetota > Actinomycetes > Micrococcales > Cellulomonadaceae > Oerskovia > Oerskovia paurometabola. The sequence continues at coordinate 2,709,911 of NZ_JAFBBV010000001.1, forward strand.
CCGTCGGCGTCGAGCACCTCCTCCTCGTAGTCGAGGCGTGCGAGACCTGCCCACGCGAACACGTCGTCGAACAGCTCGCGCCAGTCCGCGAGCCGCTCGCTCGTGCGTGCCTCGAAGAGGTGGTCCCACACCTCGTCGTGGTCGCGGCACCCCAGCCGCTCGGCGACCGCGGCGATCGTCCGCGAGTGCGCGAGGTTGCGCTCGGACTGGAGCGTGCGGGCGAACGCGTCGTCGCCTGCTCCCTCCGTGCCGTCGTCGGGTGCGACTCCTCCGGCCACCTCGCCGGACCGGTCGCCGGTCGCGCGCGCGCCCCACGACCGGTCGACGAACGCGACCTCCGCGCCCAGCCGGGCCCCGGTGCGCAGAGCCACCCACTCGGGCGAGAACTCGGCGAGCGGGTAGAAGCCCGCGCCGCCGCCCTCGGTCCCCAGGCTCAGGACCGCGACGGGCGGACGTGTGCGCGGGTCGAGCAGCGCGGGCAGGAGCCGCCCGTACTCCTCGGGCCCCTCGACGAGCACGACGGCGGGCCGCACCTCCTCGACGAGCGCCCCGACCGCGAGCGCGCACGCCGGGCTGTGGTGGCGGACCGGCGCGAGGTAGATCCCGTCGACCCGCAGGCGTTGGACCGCGGCGGCGGCGGCCTGCATGCGCTCGGGCGCACGACCCCACGCGGCTCGCGCCGGCGCCTGCGCTACTGCCACAGGGACTCCGCCGCGGAGAGGAAGGACTTCCAGCGCGGGTCACGTCGCGCCCGTTCGCGCACCACGTTGTCGACGTAGTGCCGCAGCCGCCGGGCGTCCTCCTCGTCGCCCTTGGAGGCCACGCCCGCGAGCTGGCGCGCGACCTCGGCCGGGGTCACGGTGCCGTCGCCCAGGTAGCGGGCCTCGAGCGACGCGGCGACCGCGACGTTCACGGCCTCGGCCGTCGACATGACGGTCTCGGGACGCTTGACGGGCGCACCGTTGCTCGTGGCCCCGGTCCGCAGGTCCTGGAACGCCGTGACGAGCACGTCCAGGACGTCTCGCGCGAGCGGCGGGCGCTCGCCCGCCGGGCCCAGCTCGGCCGTGAGCTGGGCCTCGATGAGGTCGATCTCGAACTGGCGGTCCGTGAGGGGCTTGATCGTCTCGAAGTTGAACCGTCGCTTGAGCGCCGCCGACATCTCGTGGACTCCCCGGTCCTTGAGGTTCGCGGTCGCGAGCACGTTGAACCCGGGGCGGGCCGAGACCCGCGCCTCGCTGCCGAGCTCGGGGATCATGAGCTGCTTCTCGGAGAGGATCGAGACGAGGGTGTCCTGGATCTCGGGCGCGCAGCGCGTGATCTCCTCGAACCGGACGACCTTCCCGGCGCTCATGGCCTGCTGGACGGCCGACGGGACGAGCGAGCGCTCGCTGGGTCCCTCGGCGATGAGCAGCGCGTAGTTCCACGAGTAGCGGACGTGGTCCTCGGTCGTGCCCGCGGTGCCCTGGACCGTGAGGTTCGACGTCCCGCTCACGGCGGCCGCGAGCAGCTCGGACAGCATCGACTTCGCGGTACCGGGCTCCCCCACGAGCATGAGTCCCTGGCGGCCGAGCAAGGACACGACGGCTCGGTCCACGAGCGGGTCGTCACCGTAGAACTTCCGTCGCACCCCGAGCTCGGCGTCGCCCACGACGAAGGCGCGCACGGCCCGTGGACTGAGCCGCCACCCGGGCGGCAGCTCGGAGCCCTTGGCCCGGTCGGCCGCCTCGAGGACCGCGAGCTCGTCCGCGAAACGCACCTCGGCGGGCGGGCGGATCTCCTGGGCAGGGCCGCGGTCGAGGACCGCTGCCTCTTCGTGGGTGCTCGCCGAGGGGGTCGGGGTGGTCACCATGCGCTCTTCTTCTCCCAGGCGGCGTCGAAGCTGCCACCGGCAGCGACGGTCAGGTAGTCGCGGTAGGACTCCGCGACGAGGACGGGCGGCAGGTCCGCGAGGCGCGCCTCGGCGCTCTGCCCGTAGGCCCGGGTCGAGCGGCGGAACACGAGGTCGGTGATCGCCGCGGGGATGTTCTCCTCGGGCAGGAACGCGCCCGTGAACTCGATGACCGCGGTGATCCCGACGCTCGGGTACGCCTTCTCGTAGCCCGAGAACCAGCCGCCGTCCTCGGCCTGGCTGCGCGCGTAGCCGAGCTTCGTCGCCCGCCCGCGGACCGTGAAGCTGTCCGTGAGCCAGCCCTTGCGGTCGCTGATCGCGGTCGCGCTGCGGTCCGTCACGGGCACCGTCACCTGGAGCTGGTCGAACAGCGGCCTGATCTCGTAGTCGGCGAGGTGCTCGCGCCACCGACCGGCCTCTTCCGCGCCGAGCAGCACGCCGTGCGCGACCGAGACCGTCGCGCCCTGCGCGAGGGTCACGTCCTCGTCGTCGACGTCGATGAGCGCTCCGGCATCGCCCGGTCGGAACGCCCGCTGGTCCGGACCGGGGTTCTCGAGCCACACGAGCCCGGCCGCGAGCCGGGACATGACGGGGTGCCCGGCCACGAACTCGAGCCAGTCGGCGACGGGCCACTCGCGCCCCGTGCACATGGCCTCGTAGAGGCGCTGGGTCTGGAGCGCGACGACGGCCTTGAGCTCCTTGCGGCTCGTCGAGAGCTGCGACTTGGCGGCCTTGACCTGGTCGGGGTCGTCGTCCGCGCGCGGCGTGGGCAGGGCCTTGACGACCTTGCCCGCGTCGTTGGTGAGCTCGAGCGTGAACGTGGGCGTGATGCGCCCCGTGTACTCGCGTGACCCGAGGTCGAGGTGCAGGATGCCGTCGTCCTCGAAGCCCGCGGTCTGCACCGTACGGTCGGCGAGCTCCTCGGCGGACCAGCCCCGTCGTTCGGCCAGGTCCTCGGCGAGCTGCTGCGCGGCCGCCTGCACCGTGGCCTGGCGGTGACGCCGCGCCACGGACAGCAGGAGCTGGATCGACGCGGGATCGCCGTTGGCCGCGAGCGCCCGCACGAGGGCCTCGATCTGTGCACGGCGCGTGATGTGCGTCTTGAGGTACTGCTGCACGGCACGCGTCAGGTCGGCACCGGGCATGCCGACGGTCAGCGCGAGCAGCCCCTTGTCGGCGATGGCCGACCCGAGGTAGTTCGCCTGGTGCTCACGGAACGCGTCCTGGTGGTGCTGGTCCACGGTCCGCGAGGCCTCGGCCTCGTAGTACTGGGGGTGCTGCTTGTACCAGTGCTGGTAGCGGTCGTAGCGCTGCTGGGCCTCGCCGTCCGCGTAGGCCCGGCTCTCCTCGGCAGTCGGGCCCTGGGTGTCCTTGCCGATCCACGCGTCGAGCACGAACCGGCCGAGCGCCGCGCGGCTCTCGACGTCGAGCAGGGACTCGTAGCGCGCGATCAGGCCCAGTCCGCTGGGGTCCTTGAGCTTGACCGCGAGCACGACCCACCAGCGCACGACCTCGACGGGCACGGGCTCGCCGTCGGCGGCCCAGCGGAGCGCGGGCAGACCGTCGATCGGGAACCAGGCCATGCTCGCGGGTGCCTTGGCCTTGAGGCCCTTGGTCGCCTCGGCGAGCAGGGTCGCGGGTGCGAGCTCGAGGGCGATGTCGTCACCGAGCGCTTAAGAGCCCCGAGGAGCGCGGCGCGGGCCACCTCGCGACGTTCCTTGGCGAGCGCGGCTCGCAGTGCCGGGACCGCTGCCGGGTCGCCGAGGCGTTGGAGCCAGACGGCGGCCGTGACGCGGATCTCGGCCTTCCCGTCGCGCAGGCCCTGCTCGGCCAGCTCGCGGGCCCCGACGTGCGACTCGAGCACCTTCTGCGCCGCGACACGGTGCGTCTTGCCTTCGCCGAGCGCGAGCTCGGCCAACCGCGGGAGGTAGCGGTTCGGGATCGTCGGGAAGGCGCCGAGGATCGTGAGCGCGACCTCGAGCCGCTCCGAACGGCTGTACGTCTGGACCGTGCCCGACGGCCGCAGCCCCAGGATCGTGTCGAGCGCGCGCGGGTGCTCGGCGAAGTAGGGCCACAGGTGCTCGGGGGCGAACGTCCCGCGAGCGAACCAGGAGTCGAACACGAGCTCGGCGACGGCCGACTCGGAGTCCTGCACACCGGCCCGCTCGACACCGTCGGCGAGGATCCGGAGGTCGACCGCGATGTCGGTCGTCGCGTTGAGCTGGTACCAGGGGTAGCGCTGCCTGCCGCCACCGTGCGAGCGCGCGAAGCGGATGTCGTGGAGCATGGTCAGACCGTCGAGCCGGCCCCGGATCGCGGGGGCCTGGAGCTCGACGAGAACGGTGCGCGGCGGCACCTTGGTCAGGGCGCCCGAGAGGTACTGCGCGACCTGCGTGAGGTGGTCGTCGGTGATGGCCGCGAGATCCTTGACGGCTCCCCGGGCGTGCGACAGGCGCCAGCTCTGGGCCTCGGCCTGGGGGAGCGCCTCGAGCGCGGCGAGCTCGTCGCGGGCCGCAGTGAGCCTGCGGTCCACCGCGTCGCGGGCCGAGCGCACGAACGCGTCGCCGAGGGCGACCTCGGGCAGGGGCGTGAACGGCGGGACGTCGAGGGGCTCGTCGACGACGACCGTCGCGACGTCGAGGGCCGTGGCCCGCTCGATCGCGTTCGACAGCAACGTGCCGCGCGCGCCCCGGCCGTCGGCCGCATGGGCGCGGCGCAGGACGTCGATGCCGCCCTCGACCCCGACGAGGTGGGTCACGAGTCCCCCGAGCCGGCTCGCGGGCATCGTGGTGAGCAGGGGTTCGAGGAGCGCGACCTGGCGCTCGGCGGGCAGGGCCGCGAGGTTCCCGGCGGCCTCCTCGCGCACGGACTTGGCGTTGTCGGTCGCGAGCTGGGCGACGAGCCCGACGAACGCGTCCAGTGCGGCGGGCCGGGTCCGCAGGAACCGCAGGAGCTCGACCTTGCCGGTCGCGCGCAGCAGGGGTGCGACCGCGGCGACGTCGGCTGGGTGCGCGACCAGGTATTCCTCGACACCGGGCTGCGCCGCGAACACCGCGAGCGGGTCGCCGTAGTAGTCCGCGGTGACGGGGCGGTCGAAGATCCCCGCCACGACGGCGGTCGGGATGCTCCCCTCGGCCACGCCGCCGTCGCGCAGGATCGCGGTCAGGAGCTCGGGGGTCCACTGGCTGCGCACGCCCGGCTTGCCGTTCTTGCCCGTGGTGCGGCGGTCGCCGCACGTCTTGGCGACGTCGGTCAGGAGGGCGGCAAACCAGGCCGGGAGCCGGTCGGAGGCCCGCGAGACGTCGGGCGAGACGGCCGCGAGCAGGCGGCCCGTGCGGACGAGCGCGTCGATCCCCACGGGCTCGGTCAGCGTGTAGAGGTTGCTGCGGGCCGTGGCGCCCTTGTTGACGTTCCAGCCGGGCACGCGCTCCTTGATGGCCTTGTCCTCGGCCTGGGTCGTGTACGTCCAGGCGCCGAGCGTCGCGGGCCGGTTGAGCAACCGGTCCACCGCGTCGTCGCCGCGCTGCGACAGCTCGGTCACGAGCTCCGGCCCGTCGCCCGTGTGGACGTAGGCGATCGCTCGGGCCGCGAGACCTTCGGTGGCCGCGTCCAGGATCTTCAGTCCGTCGACCAGCCGAGCCGAGGGCTCGGCGCGCCGCCGACCCTCTGCACGGCCGGGCGCCGTGCCGCCGCCCTCGACCGCACCGTCGTGGTCTCCCTGGAGCCAACCCTTGATCTTGTCGAACACGCGTCCCACCGTCTCCTCCGGGCCGCCGGACCGCGTCCGGAGGCCGCCGCGCTCCGTCGGCGCGGCGTCGTCGGTCACAGTAGGAGAAGCCACCGACAGGCGTCGATGCTGTCAGTGGAGATCGGTCGGGTGAATCGGTCGGGGGACGCCCGCCGCGGCCGGTCCCCTCCCCGCCCGACGGCGCTGCGCGGCCCCGGTGGCCGGGTCCGGCGTGGTGCTGGCTGCCTCCGACCCGTGGTCGACAGGACGCAGGCGGTGCGGCGGGCAGGGGGCGAGGGAGCCTGGCGTTCGCTCGACCTCGCACGCCCTCGCCGAGCGAGAGCTGGGGTGGGCCCGGAGGGACTCGAACCCCCGACATCCACGGTGTAAGCGTGGCGCTCTAACCAACTGAGCTACAGGCCCCAGAACAGCGGTGCACAGCCTACCGGGTCACCGACCCTGCCTCGCACATCCGCCGCACATCGGGCATCCCGTGCCCGAGGGCGTACGGCTGCCACGGGTGGACCCGGCCACGAACAACCGACGGGCGCACCACGGCACGAGGCCACGGCACGCCCGTCGAGAGGGGGCGGGTCAGAGCTCCGCGAGCGCCGCCCGGTACCCCGCGAGGTCCCGGCGCTGCCCGCGAGGGTTCACGACGGACCACCGCACGACGCCTTCTGCGTCGATCAGGAAGCTGCCGCGGATCGCGAGGCCGCGCTCGGCGTCGAACACCCCGTACTGGCGGGCGACCTCGCCGTGCGGCCAGAAGTCCGAGAGGAGGTCGAACGTGTACCCCTCCTGCGCGGCCCAGGCCTTGAGCGAGAAGACGGGGTCGCACGAGATCGCGTAGAGCGAGACGCCCGCGGTCTCGAAGTCCGCGATGTTGTCGCGGAGCTCGCACAGCTCGCTCGTGCACGTGCCCGAGAAGGCGAACGGCACGAACACCAGCAGGACGGGCCGACCGCGCAGGTCCGCGAGGTGGACCGGGGTGCCGTGCGTGTCGGTGAGCGTGAAGTCGGGGGCGAGGTCGCCCGGCCGGACCGTCAGCTCGGGGGCCTCAGCGGCCACGGCCACGCGTGCCGAGCTTGGTCGCGGACCAGTCCGGTGCGATCGCGAAGGTGCTCGTGGCGTGCAGGCCGGCCGTGGTCGCGGCCTCCTGGAGGTCGTTGTGGCCCACGTGGCCGTCGCGGCCCGCCTTGGGCGTGAAGATCCAGATGAGACCGCCGTCGTCGAGGACCGTCTGGACGTCGACGAGCATGTCGGTCAGGTCGCCGTCGTCCTCGCGCCACCAGACCACGACACCGTCGGTGACGTCTCCGTAGTCCTCGTCCACCAGCTCGGAGCCGACGAGCTCCTCGATCTCGGCGCGGAGGTCGTCGTCGACGTCCTCACCCCAACCGAACTCCTGCACCACATGGCCAGAGAGGAACCCCAGGCGTCCTGCACCCTGGGGGTCCGGCGTCGCTCCCACTTGTGTCTCTTTCCCTTCTTCGTACTGCTCGATGATCTGTGACCTGCTTGGCAAAGGTAGCCCACACCACTCCCGCGTGCCTCAGCAGAGGCGGGTGCGTCGCTCGGGCCTCTTCACCGTGCAGTTGCACCAGTGTTGCGGTGTTCGGCACTCGGCACAACGTCGGCGCGCCACGGGAGGTTCGCCGAGCGCGCGACGGACGTGCCGCCGTCGGGCCACGTCGAGACCACGGTGACGCCCGGCGGACGGACGAGGACCCCACGCCAGAACCGCTCCTCCACGCTCTGCGCACCGGACGCACACACTCTTGTGTCGTGGAGATCACGCTCTCTTGACCCCCTTGTGGTGTGACTTCCAGGCCGCGGGGTAACAGAATGGTTCGACCACCCGAGAGTGTGGAGGCACAGTCGCCACCAGCGACTGCTACCGCCGCGCAGGAGTGGCTGGAGGTGAGCGGGCACGGTGTACCGCGCCGTGATTCAATCCGAATACCGCTCCGAACAAGATATGAGGTTGCTGGTGGCTTCGTTTGACGAGACCGGACCGCTGATCAACGGTCTGCTCAGCCAAGTACCGGACATCGACCCCGCTGAGACGAGCGAGTGGGTCGAGTCCCTGGACGGACTGATCGACGACCGTGGCGGCCCCCGCGCCCGCTACGTCCTGCTCAACATGCTCAAGCGAGCACGCGAGCGCAACGTGGCGATCCCGACGTCGGTGAACACCCCTTACGTCAACACCATCGGTGTGCACGAAGAGCCGTACTTCCCCGGCGACGAGGCCATGGAGCGCCGCTACCGCAGCTGGAACCGGTGGAACGCGGCCGTCATGGTCACGCGCGCGCAGCGCCCCGGGATCGGGGTCGGCGGGCACATCTCGTCCTACGCGTCCGTCGCGACGCTGTACGAGGTGGGCCTGAACCACTTCTTCCGCGGCAAGGACCACCCGGGCGGCGGTGACCAGGTCTACTTCCAGGGTCACGCGAGCCCCGGCGTCTACGCCCGCGCGTTCCTCGAGGGCCGCCTCTCGGCGGACCAGCTCGACGGGTTCCGCCAGGAGAAGTCGCACGCGGGCGGCGGCCTGCCGTCCTACCCGCACCCGCGCCTCATGCCGGACTTCTGGGAGTTCCCCACGGTCTCCATGGGTCTCGGCCCGGCCTCGGCCATCTACCAGGCGTGGACCAACCGCTACCTGCACAACCGCGGGATCAAGGACACGAGCCAGCAGAACGTCTGGGCCTTCCTCGGTGACGGCGAGATGGACGAGCCGGAGAGCCGCGGCATGCTGCAGCTCGCCGCGCAGCAGGGCCTGGACAACCTGAACTTCGTGGTCAACTGCAACCTGCAGCGCCTCGACGGCCCGGTCCGCGGCAACGGCAAGATCATCCAGGAGCTCGAGGCGCAGTTCCGCGGCGCCGGCTGGAACGTCATCAAGGTCATCTGGGGCCGTGAGTGGGACACCCTGCTCAACGCCGACAAGGACCGTGCGCTCGTCAACCTGATGAACGTCACGCCCGACGGCGACTACCAGACGTACCGTGCCGAGAGCGGCGCGTTCATCCGCGAGCACTTCTTCGGGCGCGACCCGCGCACCAAGCAGCTCGTCGAGAACATGTCGGACGACGACATCTGGGCCCTCAAGCGTGGCGGCCACGACTACCGCAAGCTCTACGCGGCGTACGCTGCGGCCACGGCCCACACGGGCCAGCCGACGGTCATCCTGGCGCACACGGTCAAGGGCTACGGCCTGGGCTCGGGCTTCGCCGGGCGCAACTCGACGCACCAGATGAAGAAGGTCGGCTTGGCGGACCTCAAGACGCTGCGCGACTCGCTGCGCATCCCGATCACGGACGAGGAGCTCGACGCCAACCCGTACGAGCCCCCGTACTACCACCCGGGTGCCGACGCGCCGGAGATCCAGTACATGCAGGAGCGTCGCCGCCAGCTCGGCGGGTACGTGCCCGAGCGTCGTGCGGCGCCGGCCCCGGTCACGCTGCCGGGCGACAAGACGTACGAGATCCTCAAGAAGGGCTCGGGCAACCAGGAGATCGCCTCCACCATGGCGTTCGTCCGTCTGCTCAAGGACCTCATCAAGGACAAGGAGATCGGCAAGCGCATCGTGCCGATCATCCCGGACGAGGCCCGGACCTTCGGTCTGGACTCGATCTTCCCGTCCGCGAAGATCTTCAACACGCAGGGCCAGAACTACCTCGCCGTGGACCGCGAGCTCATGCTGAGCTACAAGGAGTCCGAGGCCGGGCAGATCATGCACACCGGCATCAACGAGGCCGGTTCCGCGGCCGCGTTCCAGTCGGTCGGCACCTCGTACGCCACGCAGGGCGAGGTGATGATCCCGTTCTACATCTTCTACTCGATGTTCGGGTTCCAGCGCACGGGCGACCAGTTCTGGGCCGCGGGCGACCAGCTCACACGCGGTTTCATCATCGGTGCGACGGCCGGGCGCACGACGCTCACCGGTGAGGGCCTGCAGCACGCGGACGGTCACTCGCCGCTGCTCGCGGGCACCAACTCGGCGATCGTCCAGTACGACCCGATCTACGGCTACGAGATCCGCCACATCGTGCGCGACGGCATCGAGCGCATGTACGGGCCGGGCAAGGACGGTCACGGCGAGGACGGGCGCGACCAGAACGTCATGTACTACCTGACGGTCTACAACGAGCCCATGCAGCAGCCGGTCGAGCCGGAGGACGTCGACGTCGAGGGCATCCTGCGCGGCATCCACCGCATCAAGGTGTCCGAGGCCTCGGGCCCCAAGGCGCAGATCCTCGCCTCGGGCGTGGGCGTGCCGTGGGCGCTGGAGGCGCAGGAGCTCCTCGAGAAGGACTGGGGCGTCTCTGCGGACGTCTGGAGCGTCACGAGCTGGAACGAGCTGCGCCGCGACGGCCTGGCCGCCGAGCAGGACGCGTTCCTCAACCCGGCCGCGACGCCGCGCGTGCCGTACCTGACGGCCAAGCTCCAGGGCGTCGAGGGTCCGTTCGTCGCGACGAGCGACTACGACCACCTCGTCCCCGACCAGGTCCGCCAGTGGATCCCGGGCGACTTCGCGGTGCTCGGTGCGGACGGCTTCGGCTTCTCCGACACGCGTGCCGCTGCCCGTCGCCACTTCAAGATCGACGGCCCCTCGGTCGTGGTCCGGGTGCTCCAGCAGCTCGCGAAGCAGGGCAAGGTCCCCGCGGAGGCCTCGGCCCAGGCGATCGAGAAGTACCGTCTGATGGACGTCACGGCCGGCACGTCCGGCAACGCGGGCGGCGACTCCTGATCGTCCCCCGCCCGTAGTGCCCGACGGCGCCGCTCACCTCACGAGGTGAGCGGCGCCGTCGGCGTTCGTGGGCTACGTGCCCGAGCGGTGCTGCTCTGCCTGCGCGATCGCGAGCGTGAGCTCGGACTGGAGCGGCGCGACGAGCGCAGCGTCCGGGTGCATCGCGAGCGACGCCAGGTGGTGCTTGGCCTCGAAGATGCGGTCGGCCTCGATCGCCGCCAGGACGAGCTGGCGGCCCGCAGCCGGCGTGTGCTCCTTGGCCCGCCAGTGACCCACCCCGAGCCCCAGCGCCTCGACCGGCAGACCCGCCTCGCGCAGGATCTCCATGCTCTCGGCGAGCGCCAGACCCGACGGGTCACGCTCGGCGGCCGTCGCGAAGCGGCGCAGCGCAGCCTCCTGGTCGTCCTCGAGCGAGAGCCGCCCCAGCTCGACGAGCGGATACCACCCGCGCGGGTGGCCCGCGAGCTCTTCCGCGAGCGCCCAGACCGCGAGGTCGGCGGCGCGCTGCTTCTCGCTCTCGTCGGCCGGGGCGGCGAGCGGGTCGGCCGAGACGTGCGACTCGGCCGCACGGCGTCGGACGATCTCGGCGAGGGCCTGGAAGGCCCGCTCGTCGTTGGGGTCGTCGACGAGCATCGCGCGCAGGGCGTCCTCGTGCACCGTGTCGCCGCGGCGTTCGGCGCTGGTCGGACGGCGCGCGCCCACCTTCGACGCCGAGGACGGGCGTCGCATGAGCTGTCGGAGTCGGGGCATCAAGGCCATGGATCGACACTAGCGGCTCCGGTGCGCCTCGCCCCCGGAAGGTCACACAGCACGGGTCCAGGTTTTGTGGACTCCCCACAACCACGCCGTATGCTCGGGGCGTGCCGATCACGGGGAACACCGACAACCTGCAGCGACTTCGGGACGGTAGCGGCATGCTCGCCGCCGCCGCCCTGCGGCGACTCGACGAGGACCTTCCCTGGTACCGGGCCCTGCCCGCGGAGGACCGCTCGTACGTCGGGCTGGTCGCGCAGTCCGGCATCACCGCGTTCGTGACCTGGTACGCGAACCCGGCCTCCCCGCCGCACGGCGTCAGCGAGATCTTCGCCGCGGCCCCCTCCGAGCTGACCCGGTCCATCTCGCTCCAGCACACCCTCCAGCTCGTGCGGATCGTCGTCGAGGTCGTCGAGGCGTACTCCGACCGCCTCGCGATCCCCGGTGGCGAGCGCGACCTGCGCGAGGCCGTGCTGCGCTACTCGCGCGAGGTCGCGTTCTCGGCCGCGGAGGTCTACGCGCGTGCGGCCGAGGTCCGCGGTGCGTGGGACGCCCGCCTCGAGGCCCTCATCGTGGACGCGCTCATCCGCGGCGACGGCGACGACTCGCTGCGCTCGCGCGTCTCGGCCCTCGGCTGGGGCGGCCAGGGATCCACGCTGGTCATGGTGGGCACCGCGACGTCGGCGCTCGACGACCTGCGCACTGCCGAGCTGCGCCGCGCGACCCGACGCGCTGCCGGCGACGCGCTCGTGGGCATCCACGGCGACCGCCTCGTCCTGGTCCTCGGCGGGCCGGGCGACCTGCAGGCCGCGGCCGCGTCGCTGCTGCCCCGCTTCGGGCCGGGACCGGTCGTGATCGGCCCCACGGTCCCCTCGCTCGACGACGCCGCCCGTTCGGCCCAGGCCGCGCTCGCGGGCCTGGCCGCCGCCCCCGCGTGGCCCCAGGCCCCGCGCCCGGTCCTCGCCGACGACCTGCTGCCCGAGCGCGTCCTGACGGGCGACACCACGGCCCGCCGCACCCTCGTGGTCCAGGCGTACCGGCCGCTCCTGGAGAGCACGGGTGCGATCCTCGAGACCTTGTCGGCCTACCTCGGCACGGGCCGGTCCCTCGAGGCGGCCTCGCGCAGCCTGTACGTGCACCCCAACACGGTCCGCTACCGCCTGCGCAAGGTCGCCGAGATCACGGGCTGGGACCCGCTCGACGCGCGCGAGTCGTTCGTGCTGCAGGTCGCGCTCGCGCTCGGCCAGCTCTCGTCGGGGCCTTCGGGTCGTTGAGAGCCGTGGGGCACCTGGCCGACAGCCCGGCGTGGACCACGCCATCCCGCGCCTCTTGTAGGTTCGGCACAAACGGCCCGGACAAGGTTGGTGCGCGTCGTGACGTCACGCCGGGTGACCGGGTTGACACAGTTGACGAGTGCTAGCCGTCTTGTGCCCTGGACAGGGCTCCCAGTCCCCCGGAATGCTCGCCCCCTGGCTCGAGCTGCCCGGGGTCCCCGCGCAGCTCGACGCGTTCTCCGCCGCGTCCGGCCTCGACCTGCGTGCCCACGGCACCGAGTCGGACGCCGACACGATCCGTGACACCGCAGTGGCCCAGCCGCTCATCGTGTCCGCCTCGCTGGTCGCGCTGCGCGCGATCCTCGACGGCCGCGACACGTGCGAGGTCGTCGACGTGACCGCGGGTCACTCGGTCGGCGAGTTCGCCGCCGCTGCCGTCGCCGGGGTCTTCGAGGACGCCGCAGCGGTGGGCCTCGTGACCCAGCGCGCACGCTTCATGGCCGAAGCCGCCGCCGCGACCCCGACCGGCATGGCCGCCGTCGTGGGCGGCGACGCCGAGGAGGTCCTCGCAGCGATCGAGGCCGCAGGCCTGTGGCCCGCGAACGTCAACGGAGGCGGCCAGGTCGTCGCCGCGGGCTCGCTCGAGGGCATCGCGACCCTGGGGGCAAACCCGCCGGCCAAGGCGCGCGTCATCCCGCTCCAGGTCGCGGGTGCTTTCCACACCCCGTTCATGCAGCCCGCGCTCGACGCGTTCGCCCCGGTCGCAGCCGGGTGGGACGCCACGGACCCGCGCCTGCCGTTCCTCTCCAACGCCGACGGCGCCGCGTACGCGAGCATCTCGGGTGCGGAGTCCGGTGGCCTGTTCGGGGTCAAGGAGGACGTGCTCTCGCGCCTCACCGCTCAGATCGCGGCCCCGGTCCGTTGGGACCTGTGCCAGGAGACGCTCGCCTCGCTGGGCGTGACCGCGATCCTCGAGCTCGCCCCGGGAGGGGTCCTCACGGGCCTCGCGCGCCGCACGCTCCCCGGCGTCGAGACGGTCGCGGTCAAGTCGACCGCGGACATCGACAAGGCTCGCGACCTGATCGCGCGTCACAGCGACGCCGCGGGCACTTCGTCGGCCGCTGGACCCGAGGGCGCTGCGGACGGCGCCGCCGCCGCGGAGACCACCGCGTGAGCGCGCTGACCATCCGTCAGGCGGCGGGCGCCGAGTACTCGCGCGTCCTCGGCGTCGGCGGGGTCCGCGGCGAGAACGTCGTGACGAACGACGACCTCGCCGGACCGATCGACTCGTCCGACGAGTGGATCCGCCAGCGGACCGGCATCGTCACGCGCCGCCGCGCGGGCGCCGGGGTCGACGTGGTCGACCTGGCGGAGGCCGCGGCGCTCAAGGCGATCGCCGCCGCGGGCCTGACGGGGGCCGACATCGACGCGGTCCTGTTCGCGACCACGACCTACTTCCACCAGACCCCCGCAGCCGCGGCGGTGCTCGCGGACAGGATCGGCGTGACCCCCGCGGCCGCGTTCGACGTCTCGGCCGCGTGCGCGGGCTACGCCTACGGGATCGCGCAGGCCGACGCCCTGGTGCGCTCGGGCGCCGCGCAGCACGTCCTCGTGGTGGGGGCGGAGAAGATGAGCGACTTCGTCGACCCGACGGACCGGACCATCTCGTTCCTGCTGGGCGACGGTGCGGGCGCCGCGGTCGTCGGACCGTCGGACACCCCCGGCATCGGCCCGACGATCTGGGGCTCGGACGGCGGCAAGGCTCCCGCGATCCGCCAGACGCACGCCTGGTCGGACCTGCGGGAGCACCCCGAGCTGGGCTGGCCGACCCTGCGCCAGGACGGGCAGACCGTCTTCAAGTGGGCGGCGTTCCAGATGGCACCGATCGCCGAGAAGGCGCTCGCCGCCGCCGGCGTGACCGCGCAGGACGTCCAGGCGTTCATCCCGCACCAGGCGAACATGCGGATCATCGACCAGATGATCAAGCAGCTCGGCCTGCCCGAGTCGGTCGCGGTCGCACGCGACATCGCGGAGACGGGCAACACCTCGGCCGCCTCGATCCCGCTCGCGACCGAGCGCCTGCTCGCCGAGGGCCTCGCGAGGACGGGAGACCTCGCGCTGCAGATCGGGTTCGGCGCGGGCCTGGTCTACGCGGCGCAGGTGATCGTCCTCCCGTAGGGGAGAATCATCCTGTCCGTCCCCCCGGCCGCGTTCCCCGCGGTCCGACCAGGAGCGGGCGACGTACGACCTTTCCACCGTTCCACAGCAAGTTCCCGGTGCCGGACGGCCCCGGCACCCATCACAAGGAGAAACCCCATGGCTTACACCGAGCAGGAAGTCCTCGCTGGTCTCGCGGAGATCGTCAGCGAAGAGACCGGCCTCCCCACGGACGCCGTCCTCGCCGAGAAGTCCTTCACGGACGACCTCGACATCGACTCGCTGTCGATGATGACGATCGTCACGCACGCCGAGGACAAGTTCGGCGTCCGCATCCCCGACGAAGAGGTCAAGAACCTCGCGACCGTCGGCGACGCCGTGTCCTTCATCACGGGCGCGCAGGCCTGATCTTCCGATCTGCGCCAGGTCCCGTGGACCTGGCCGGTGCGGGCCGGCGGTCGACGAACCGCCGGCCTGCCCGCCCCCTTCCCTTCCCCCTCAGACACCTGGAGCTGCCATGACCTCCCTCCGCGACGTCGTCGTCACCGGCCTCGGCGCCACCACGCCGCTCGGTGGGGACGTGGCCTCCACGTGGGCCGCCGCCCTCGCCGGGCAGTCCGGCGCCCGCTCGCTCGAGAACGACTGGGCCGAGCGCTACGAGATCCCGGTGACGTTCGCCGCCCAGATCAAGGTCAAGCCGGAGGACGTCCTCCCGCGTCCCGAGATCAAGCGCATGGACCCTTCGACGCAGTACGCGATGATCGCGGCGCGCGAGGCCTGGGCCGACGCGGGCAGCCCCGACGTCGACGGCGACCGCCTGGGAGCCGTCGTGTCCTCGGGCATCGGCGGCATCTGGACGACGCTCGACGGCTGGGACACCCTCAAGGAGCGCGGCGCACGGCGCATGCTGCCCATGACGGTGCCCATGCTCATGCCGAACTCCCCTGCCGCGTACGTCTCGCTCGAGTTCGGTGCCCGTGCCGGTGCGCACGCGCTCGTCTCGGCCTGTGCGTCGGGTGCCGAGGCCATCGGCTACGGCGTCGACATGATCCGCGCGGGTCGCGCGGACGTCGTCGTGGCCGGTGGTACGGAGGCCACGATCCACCCCATGCCGATCGCCGCGTTCGCGGCCTCGCGCACGCTCTCGCTGCGCAACGACGACCCGCAGGGTGCCTCGCGCCCCTACGACGTCGACCGTGACGGCTTCGTCATCGGCGAGGGCGCGGGCATCGTCGTGCTGGAGAGCGCCGAGCACGCCGCGGCGCGCGGCGCTCGCGTCTACGCCCGCATCGGCGGCGTGGGCCTCTCGGCCGACGCCTACCACATCACCTCCCCGGACCCCGAGGGTCGCGGTCAGGTGGCGGCGATGACCCGTGCTCTGGGCGAGGCGAAGGTCGAGGCGCGCGACGTCGTGCACGTCAACGCCCACGCGACCTCGACCAAGGTCGGCGACCTCACCGAGACCCGGTCCATCCGGACCGTGCTGGGCGACGACGCGGACCACGTCCTGCTCTCGGCGACCAAGTCCATGACCGGTCACCTGCTGGGTGGCGCGGGCGCGCTCGAGACCATCTTCACGGTCAAGGCGGTGCACGAGCGCCTGGCTCCGCCGACGATCAACGTCGCACAGCCGGACCCCGAGCTCCAGGTCCCCCTGGTGCGCGACGTCCCGGCCGAGCTCCCTGCGGGCGACATCGCCGCGATCAACAACTCGTTCGGGTTCGGCGGGCACAACGTGGCCCTCGTGGTGACGAACGCCTGATCCCCTCCTGGGCGTGAGCGCCCGGGGACCCGACGACGCCCGGCGGCGGAGAGGACCTGGTGGTCCTCCCACCGCCGGGCGTCGTCGTGCTCGCGTCGCACGTCTCCCGTCGGTCGGGCGTTCGCGCGGCGGACCGGGGATTCCGTGGGATCGTTAGCACCGGTTATCATTCCTCGAACGCGGTCGTTCGGGCCGTCCTCGATGTGGAGGTACACGGTGAGCTCCGCGGGTTCCCGCACGGTCGCACAACGCGCCGCCCTGGTCGTCGTGGCCGCGCTGGTCGCGTTCCACATGTTCTCGACCTTCCTCTGGGCCGCGCCCACGTCCGCGATCAACGACACGGCCTCCCCCGTCACGTCCAAGCACATGTACCCGTTGTTCGCGCAGAACTGGCAGATCTTCGCGCCGGACCCCCAGTCGGTGGACCTGCGCGTGTGGGTGCGCGCGACGACGAAGGACGAGGCAGGTGTCGAGACCGTCTCCGAGTGGGCGAATCTCGGGGACGTCTTCAACGAGCAGGTCCGGCACCAGATCCTGCCGACGCGGACGTGGCGCATCCCGGTCAGCATGAACCGCTTCTACACGACGTCCTACAGCACCTTGGAGGGCCAGCAGCAGGCCGTGGTCCACGCGGACCACGTCTCGGCCGACGGCGACAGCGGTCGCCAAGACCTCACCAAGGCCCTCCTGGGTACGGGCATGAGCGTGAGCAGCATGGACGACTACCTGCTCTCGGAGGACTCGCTCTACGAGTTCGGCACGCTCGCGGCCATGGACCTGTGGGCGGACACGGAGCTCGTCGCGATCCAGATGAGCACGTCCACGCAGGGCGTCGTGCCGTTCGAGCAACGGCTCACGCCGGGCATCCAGCGCCCGGAGGAGCAGTTCACCAGGCTGGGCTGGCGTGACCCGTCGCCGGTCACCCCCGAGGCCCGGGCCGGGTTCAGCGGCGTCTTCGGAGGGTGGGTCTCATGAGCAGCGACACCGGCGCCACGGGCACGACCGGCCTGTGGACGAGCGCGACCGGCTGGGCGCGCAGCACCTGGGCGGCCGGCGAGTCCTGGATGCTCGACTCCCGCAAGGCCTCCTACGGCGTGGCGGTGCTGCGCATCGGATTCGGCCTGATCATCGCGGTGCAGCTCGCGGCCAACTGGGGCGACCGCAGCCTGGCCTGGGGTGCCGGGCGCACGTTCGCGCAGGGCCGCGTCGAGGTCGACGAGTTCCCGTCCTGGCTCGACACGTTCTTCAACGGCTCGGCGCCGCCCTGGGCGTTCGACCTGCAGTACCTGGCCCTGATCGCGCTCTCGGTGCTGCTGGTGCTGGGGTGGCGCTCGCGCATCGTCATCCCGGTGCTGCTGGTGTTGTACATCGCGCTGTTCCGGACCAACGCGTACATCGGCGACGGCGGCATCCAGCTCATGCGCATGGTGCTGCTGTACATGGTCTTCGTGGACACGTCGGGCCGCTGGTCCCTGGACGCCCGACGGCGGCGCGCGGCCGCGGAAGCCGGCAAGCCTTCGCGGTCCGCGTCCTGGGCATGGCTCGCGACGCTGCTGCACAACGGGGCCGTGGTGCTCATCGCGTTCCAGATCTTCGTGGTCTACGTGGCCTCGGCCATGTACAAGATCCAGGGCGGCATGTGGCAGCACGGCACCGCGATCTACTACGTGTTCCAGCTCGACGAGTTCTCGACCTGGCCCGCCGTGACCGAGGTCATGGGGCGCTCGGGTGTGCTCGTCGCGATCCTCAGCTACAGCGCGGTGTTCGTGCAGCTCTTCTTCCCGTTCCTGCTGCTTCGTCGCTCGACGCGCATCCTCGCGCTCGTCGCGATCACGGGCATGCACCTGGGGATCGGCGTGCTCATGGGCCTCATGTACTTCTCGATGACCATGATCGCCATCGATGCCATCTTCATCCGGGACGTGACCTACCAGGCCGTCGAGCGCCGTCTGGCACCCGTGCTGCGCCGCGGGTGGGACCGTGTGCGGCGGCGCCCCGCGACGCCGACCGAGGCTCCCGGACCCGCGGCCGACGTCGACGACCTCCGACCGGTCGCCGCCGCCCCAGGCCCGCCCTCCGGCGCGACGGACGGACCGGACGGGGCACCGGCTCCGCACCCGCACGCGGCTCCCCCGCAGACGGCGATGCCTGCCGGCTCCTAGTTGCCGGCAGGCATCGAGCGACCGTGAGGCCGCGAGGTCCTCTGGAAGAGGTGGGGGTCAGCCCACGCGGTGGAGCCAGCGCACGTTCGAGTCCTCGCCCGCGTGGCGGAAGGGCTCGAGCTCGTCGTCCCACGCCTTGCCGAGGGCCAGGTGGAGCGCGTCGCGCATGGCGCGGTTGTCGTGCGAGACCTCGAGCGCCGCACGCACCCGGTCCTCGGGGATCATGACGTTGCCGTGCACGTCGGTCACGGCGTGGAAGATCCCGAGGTCAGGGGTGTGGGACCAGCGGGCGCCGTCGGAGCCGTGGCTCGCGTCCTCGGTGACCTCGTAGCGCAGGTGGGACCACCCGCGCAGCGCCGAGGCGAGGCGCGCTCCCGTGCCCTGCACGCCCTGCCAGGCGAGCTCCGCGCGGTAGAGGTCGCGCGCAGCAGGCTGCTCGGTCCAGTCCAGCGTGACGCGCACGCCCAGGACGTTCCCGGCAGCCCACTCCAGGTGCGGGCTCAGCGCCCGGGGCGCCGAGTGCACGAAAAGAACACCGCGTGTGATGGCACCAGTCATGTCGTTCCTCCCTAGGTCGAGGTTTCGTCTTCCCCAACGTCCTCACCAGGGGTGGATCATCATGCCTGATCAACCAGCGGTATACGAGCCATATCTTGCCTGAGAGTCGACCGGATCGCGAGGGGAGGACTCCCCATGGCAGATCTCACCCCGCTGCGGTAGCGCTACCCGACGGCCTTCTGCCCCTATGCGGACACGTTCCGACTCAGCCGTGCGCCTGTGGGAGGACGCCACGTTCCCCCCTCGTCAGCCGACTCCGGGCCGGGGACGAGGGGGGACGTGGCGTGACTCAGAGCTGGGCGCGCATCTCCCGCATGGCCTTCTTGCGGACCGCGCGGTCCAGGCGGTCGAGGTAGAGCATGCCGTCCAGGTGATCCGTCTCGTGCTGCAGGCAGCGAGCCATGAGCTCGGTCCCTTCGACCGTGATCTCGTTGCCGTCGAGGTCCATGCCCACGACTCGCGCGTACCAGGCGCGTCGGGTCGGGTACCAGAGCCCGGGGACCGACAGGCAGCCCTCGTCACCGTCCTGGACCTCGTCCGAGAGCTCGACGATCTTCGGGTTGAGGACGTAGCCGATCTCGTCCTCGATGTTCCAGGAGAAGGCGCGCAGGTTGACGCCGATCTGGTTGGCGGCGAGCCCGGCCCGGCCCTCGTAGTCGACGGTCTCGACCAGGTCCGCGACGAGCGAGCGCACCCGGTCGTCGATGGTGGTGATCTCGTCGCACGGTGTGCGGAGCACGGGGTCCGGGATCACACGGATCTCTCTCATCGCCATGGGCGCCATTGTTCCATGTCGCCCCGGCCCGTCTCACATCCGTGCGTACCGGGCACGCGCGAACGAGTACACGCCGTAGGCCGCGAAACCGATGCCGGTCGCGGCCAGCAGGAAGGCACCGAAGGGCTGCTCGCCGATGGTCCGCAGGGCCGCGTCGAGGCCGCTCGCCTTGGCCGGGTCGGCCGTCACGGCGGCGGCCACCACGAGGGCTCCGAGCACACCGAGGGCGATGCCCTTGGCGATGTAGCCGACCTTGCCGAGGACGACGACGGCATGGCCGACCTGGCCGCCGGCGTTGCCCTCGAGATCCTGGAGGAAGCGCTTCTTCCACCCCTTGACCACGTGATAGGCGCCGGCGACGACGATGCCGACCCCGACCGCACCGACGAGGACCCGGCCTGCGCCGTTCGCGAGGAGCGAGGCGGTGAGGCTGTCCTGCTGCCCGCCGCTGCCCGAGCCGCTCACGACCTTGAACGTCAGCACGGCGAGCGCGAGGTAGACGACGGCCTTGCCCGCCGACTTGGCGCGGTATGCCTTGCGGTCCTTCACGTTCCCGCTCGTGCCGGCGATCGCCTCGAGGATCTGCCAGAGGCCCAGCGCGACGAAGGCGACGACCGCGAACCAGAGGACGAACTCTCCGCCGGTCGTCCCGGCGATCTCCTGGAGGGCGCCGGTCTCGCTCGCCTGGCCGCCGCCGGACCCGGTGGCGATCCGGATGGCGATGATTCCGATCATGATGTGCAGCAGACCGCTGACGGCATACCCGGTGCGTGCCAGGACCCGCAAGCCCTTGCTCTGCTGGAGCTGCTGGGCGGTCCCTGACGTGGTGCGGTTGGTACCGGTGGGCACGGTGCTTCTCCTTCGAGTCGACGGAGGTGGCATCCTGACACGCTCCGTCGCGTCTCGCTCGCCGAACGGGACGATCCGACCTTCCGGGAGATATCGGGTTACTTACGCGCGGCCCCCCGCCGGAGGCCGCCGGGTACCGGCCCCGGTGCCCGGTGCCGGTCCCGGCCCCCGTGCCGGTGCCGGTCCCGGCCCCCGTGCCGGTGCCGAGAACGGGATGGAGGTCGTTCCGAGGCCGACGGCGACCTCAGCCCCGTCTTCGACCGCGCGGACCCTCCTGCTCGCGAGGACCGGACGCCACGTCACCTCGCCGTGGCCAGGTAGTCGCGCAGCACCACCGCCTGGTTGTCCTGCTCGTCCTTCGCACCGTAGAGCAGCGTCACGACCGGGTGCGCGGCGACGATCGCCCGCAGCTCACCGACCGCGGGGTTCTGGTCGAGCTCGGCGCGATAGCGCGCGGCGAACTCGGTGAACTGTGCACGGTCGTGGTGGAACCAGGTGCGCAGCTGGTCCGACGGCGCGACCTCCTTGAGCCACCGGTCCACCCGGGCACGTTCCTTGCTCAGTCCCCGCGGCCAGAGCCGGTCGACCAGGACGCGGTAGCCGTCGTCGGGCGCGGGGTCCGCGTAGACGCGGCGGATCTGGAGAGCCATGCCCCCATGGAACGCCGAGCCGCGACATCACGCACGGGCAGACCGGCACCGTGGCGCGGCCACGTCCGGCGAGCGTGCGGCTCGGGCTGTCGTCCGCGGACCGTCGACCGGCCGACCCGCCGACCCCTGCTCGCAGAGCCGCCACACCGCCCCTCAGCCGCTCGCGCTCCTCGGCGGACGTCCGCGCGACGGAGACGGTGGTATCCAGTCGGGCCACCCGAAAGTCGTCGAACTGGACGGCCAGCAAACGTGGGAGCGCTCCTCACGGCACAGGGCTCCTGGCCGTGGTAGACATCGAGAACGTGCAGGACGGCGATTGACCTCAGGGGGCGAGGGCATGTTCGCATCTACGTTGCGCACGCAATGGCACCGGCTGGTGTCGTCGTGGTGGTGACCGGTGTCGGTCTCATCCTGGCCACGCTCGGGATCTTGCTCATCGTGCGGGTGGCGACCGGTGTGCGGCGGCGCAGGAGCGAGCTGAGCACCGGCGCTCACGGGACCGGCATGGCTCTGGGGGGTGGCCTCATCTTCTGGGGGGCGCTGCTCGTCGTCATCGACAGGTGGAACAGCTAGGTGACCGCGCAAGAAGGTCTAGACCGAGGTGCGGACGTCACCTGCGAGGCCGCGGGGGTCCACGAGGCCGGTCACGACGTCACCCGAGCCCGGTGTTCGCTTCGTGCGAACCTGCCGCGCGCGGGCAGCGGCCCGACGCTAGCATCCTGGCAGGAGTCTGGAAGTAGGCCCTGAGCTTCCCTTCACCTGGAGCTGAGATGACGACCTCGTACAACCTGGACCGCCCTCTTGACGTGGACCTCCTGGAGGTCTTGCTGGCCGGCACTCCTCAGCCCGTAGGCCAGTTCATCTTCACGGTCCGCACCGGCGAGTGGTGGTGGTCCGACCCGCTCTACGTGATGCACGGATTCGAGCCCGGCGACGTCGTGCCGACGACGGAGCTGATGCTCGCGCACAAGCATCCCGACGACCGAACCCGCGTCCAGGGTGTCCTGGCGGACGCGTGCTCGTCCGGGCAGCCGTTCGCGTGCGTGCACCGCATCCTCGACGCGAACGGTCACACCCGGACCTTGGGCGTGGTCGGCCGCGGCCGCAAGGAGCCGGACACGGGCGAGGTCGTCCAGCTCTCCGGCTATTTCGTCGACCTGACCATCACCCAGCGCGAGCTCGCACAGCGCGAGGCGACCGCGGCCATCAAGGCCTCCACGCAAAGCCGCGCCGTCATCGAGCAGGCCAAGGGCGCGGTCATGACCGTCTACGGCATGACCGAAGACGAAGCCTTCGATCTCCTGCGCCACCACTCGAACATCACCAACGAGTCTGTCCGCCACCTCGCCCGCCGACTCATGGACAGCCTCGCCGACGGAGCGGGCGTCAGCGCCCCCACGACCGACGATCTCGACCTCTTCTTCGAGACTCCCTCGGGGAACGCCCTGGACCCCGACGCGGTCGTGTCCTGACACGCACGGATGGCGAACCCTGTGGGTGCGGAGCGCGGAGGTTCGGAGCCGGCTACAGCCGTGGCCGCACCAGCGGTGCAGCCAGCTCCGAGCTCCTCGCGCGTGCAACGTAGGGCAGGTGGGGCTTGAACCCACGACCGGCGGATTATGAGTGCCCTTGGGCCCGTTAAGTGCAGTCCAGCACCGTTGAGCCTCGTTAAGCGTTCCCGCAGGTCAGAGCCACTTTTGCTACGCGCCTGCGGCTCCGCCGTTTAGCAAGGTCAAGCGCGGTTTACTCTCTGACTGCTGCACTTCTGCTGCACGTGCTGCACCTCTCGGGTCTCCCCCGAGCGCCTGCAGGACGCGCTCGGAGGGAACGTCGGCCAGGTGCGCATAGCGCTGGGTGGTGAGCGGAGAGACGTGGCCCAGAAGGCGTCCGACCTCGGCGAGCGACACCCCGTCCTGGATGAGCCAACTTGCATACGTGTGCCGTAGGTCGTGCGGGCGGACGTGTCCGACCCCTGCGGCAGCGACGGCACTCCCCCATGCCTTGCTGAACTTCGAGTGATCGAGGTGCGCACCGCGAGCTGTGGTGAGGACCAAGCCTGACCGACAGGCCGGGCCAAGGTGTTCGTAGCCACAGACACCAGCACGCCGCTCCCCCAGGTCGATCCATCCCGGCAGCGGGACGTGTCGGCGCTGCCGGCCCTTCGGGTAGGGCTTCATCGCGCTGGCGTCCGCGTCCCAGACCTCGGCGATCTCGACGACACCGCGACGTTCGTCGACACGTGCCCAGTGCAGACCTGCTGCCTCGCTCCAGCGCATTCCGGTCCACGCGAGCAGGATCGCCATCTGCGCGTAGGGCTCATCGAGATGATCAAGGACCGCGCTGAACTCGTCGCGGGTGACGTAGCGCTCGACGCTCGCCGTTCCACCACCGAGCTTGAGTCGCGCTGCGGGATTGGCCTGCAGGATCTCCGCGTCGACTGCGGCCACCAGCGACGCCGAGAGTAGGTGCACGACGCGCTGGACCGTGCCCGTCGACCGTCGCGTCTGCAGCTCCGCTGCCCACGCCTTGATGTCGTGGCGTGTGATGCTCGCAAGCTCGACGTCGCCCCACCGCGGCATCAGGTGCAGGTCACGGCGCCCCGCGTCGGTCTTGAGGGTCGAGGCCTCGACCGTCCGCGTGGGCCACCACTCCGCGCACCACTCCCCCCACGTCCGGCGCCCGGCGTCCGGCGATCGCCACCCGAGCGACCGCGACTCCAGCTCGGCGGCGCTCGCGGCCCGCTCAGCGGCCCTCTTGTGCGTGAAGGGGCCGTCGGCGACGGTGCGCACCTTGCCGGCGCCGTCGCGGTACAGACCCTGGTACTTCCCGGACGGGAGCGTCCGCGTCCAGGCCATCAGGCCCCCCACTCCGAGGGGGCGCCCTGTCCCTCATCGAGGTGGCGGGAGTCGTCCTCTTCGTCGGCCGGGTCCAGGTCCCAGCCGCAGGCAATGACGAGGGTGTCGTCGCGGTCGACACGGCGATACAGCTCGTCTTCCAGGGCCTGGTACTCCAGGACCGCCTCGCGCGGCGCACCGGCGGCGTTGATGATCGGGTGCAGTTCGTCGAGCCGTGCGCGCAATGCGACGTCGTCGAGGTCGCTGGCGGTCATCCAGTGGCCCTCCTTCGGGCTGGGCGACGCGCCGTCCTGAACGACGCGCCGATCGGGGTCAGGCGTTTCGTGCGGAGCATGGACTGCCACGCGGCCACGACGCAGACGTCGAGGTCGAGCTCGGTGGCGATCGCACCGGGGTGTGGACCGACGAGAAGTTCAGCGCGGGCGTACTCGTGTCGATCGATGAGCAGTTGGGCGGCGTGCTGGTCTGCGAGGCGTTCGGCGAGCGCGTCACCGTGGGGGTCACCGAGCCAGCGATGCCCGTACCAGGCATGCCCGAGCTCATGCGCGACCGCATAGCGGGTCTGGTTGCGGCTCATGCCGGAGTTGATCGTGATCGTCCGGACGTCGTGCTCGTAGACGCCACGCAAGTACTCGCCCATCCGCGGGTCCCACTCCACCTCGACGCCGCGCTCCTTCGCCAACACCAGGAGCGCGCCGAGCTCTACGGCAGCTCCTCAGAGGCAGCAGCCTCGTCGAGGTGTGAGGTCTTCCGCTCGAGCGCTGCAGCGTCCAGCGCGTAGCGCCGGCTACCGGCGCTTCCGAAACGGCCGCTCACGACGTTCTCCGCTTCGTGCGGCTTGGCGAGCACGTTCTGCACGGCGGGGTGCGCATCGTCGAGCGGCTCCTCCAGCTCTGGGGATGAAGCCGCCTGAACGCGGCGAAGGATCTCCTCCGCCAGTTCGAGATCGCTGATGCTACGGAGCACGTCGGCCTTGCCAACCTCGACGTGCTTGAGCCCAGCCTCCTCCTCCGTGATCAGGCCAGCTGCCACCAGTGCCTCGAGCACGTTCGCGTGGTAGGCGCGGGCGAGCTTGAGGGCGAAGGCTGCGTCAGCGTTGGCGCCCTTCTTCCAGCGACTGAACGCTGACTTGTCGAAGCCCGCCTTGGCAGCAGCATCCTGCGCGGTGTCTCCCGCGATGAGCTCCTGCACGTACTTCCACCATCTCGTTTCCGTCACCCAACGGACACTAGTTGCGCAACCGCAACGGCGCAAGTGGTTGCGCCACTCCAACTCGTGGTTGCGCAACAGCATTCATCCGGGTACGGTCCAGTTGTGCCGCTCCAACAGGGGGTTGGCCAAGACCAACTGGGAGGTGTTCTCGTGGCTCACGGAACGGTCTACCTTCGCGAGGATTGGGCCAAGGCCGCCGTCCAGGGGGCGGGCGGAGTCTCTGGGCTCGCCAGCATCCTCGGCGTCAACAAGGGAACGGCCTCGCGCCACATCAACCGCAAGGCCGAGGCGAGCGGTCGATTCATCGCCGCCGTTCTCAACCGCTGTTCGACGACGTTCAACGACGCCTTCGAGGTAGTGGAGGACGAGCCTGCTCCCACGCCCGCCGAAGGCAGCAGCGGTAGCCGGACGGGGGCGGCAGCATGACCCGCCTCGCCACACGGCTCTCCCCCGACGAGGCCGCGGTGGTCGCTCGAAAGCACCGCCAGACGATCTACGTCGCCCTCGAGGACGGCACGCTGCACGGCACCCAGCGCGTGAAGCGTGGCCGGTGGCTCATCAAGGAGGCGTGTCTCGATGCGTGGCTCGATGGTGTCGAGTGCGCGGACCGGGCCGCTGCGGCGGCTGAGGCGGCAGCGTCGAACGTCCTGGCGTTCCCGACGCGGTCGGCGGCGTCGCGATGAGCGCCGGCGACCTGCAGGTCGTGCCAGCCGGGAAGTTGGACGACACGTTCGTCGGGACCAAGGCCCTCGTCACCGTCCTCGGCCGTGTCGTCGTCGGCGGCCTGTCCGACGTCGCCCAGTACCTCGAGGGCGACCCCCGCGACCAGCTCTTCGTCGACCTGGCGAAGCCGGCAGCGGCCCCGCACCTGCGGGAGTCCGAGGCCTCGGTCGCTCTGACCGTGCTGTACCTCGGCGGGCACCAGGTCGTCCTGGCCGCTGATCACCCGGTCCTCGTCCCCGTACCTGCGTCGGCAACCGCACCCGCGTGAGCGCGGCGCCCGCACCCACCTCGACCCGCACCTGGAGGCTCCCCATGTCCGATCAGACCCAACCCGCGTCGGCCCCGGACCGTCTCGACGGCTTCCTGACCCGCTCGACGCCCACGTCGCTCGAGCTGATTCTCGGCCACCGGGAGGCCGAGCGCGCGGTCCGTCGCCCTGCCTTCCCCGAGGCGTGGGCCGGGTTCGCAGCTCGGCGCGCCACGGACGACGCCTACGACATGATCAGGGCCGAGTCGGTCAACGCGGCCCCGGTGTCGTCCACGACGATGCCCGCGGCGGACTGGTCCGTGTGGGTCCTGACCGAGCACGACCTGATCGACCCCGTCGTCCCGATCGTCTGGGACTTCACCGGCGGCGCCTGGCCCAAGATGTGCAACGACCGTCACGGATTCAAGGGCGCCCGCCCGGGCGTCACGGTGCGCCGCACCTGCACCCGCCGCGCCGAACACCTCGGCCGGCACGCTGCGGCCGCTGGTGGGCGCATCGTCGCCGTCTGGGGCGTCAAGCACGACCCGTCGCTCGTGCTCGAGGCGACGGCGTGACCGCCGTCGACGAGGGCCAGGCCCTCAAGACCGAGGGCGTCGCCCGATCGGGCGAGCGGCTGACCGACGACCACCGCACGGCGTTCCGCGCGATCGTCGAGGCGATCGAGCCGGGCACCTGGTTCTCGATCAACGACGTCCGCGAGCACCTCGACGCCGCCGAGATCCCGGCCGCGTCGCGCGCGCACCTGTTCTACGCCGCGTGCAAGGCCGGCCAGATCGACCCCGTGATTTTCAGCGTCGGCGGGCAGGTCGTCGCGCACCAGGTCCGCTCAACCGGACGGTCCGCGCACAACGCCCGCGTGAACGTCTACGAGCGCATGGGCGCACCGACATGAGCCGCGGCCCGGTTCGTTGCGGTGACGACGGCCGTCCCGGGTGCGGCGAGCGGATCGAGCTCGTGCGGATCATCGCGACCGAGCCCCGCAAGGGCGCGACCGTCCCGCTGAACGTGACCTACGACCCGGGCTGTGGCATCGCCCCCTCGCACGCCACCGACCGCCGCCGCACCATCTGCCGGCCTCTCGGACGCCGCGAGGAACCCGCCTCGTCCGAGTACCCCGCGCTCATCCATTACGCCACCTGTACCGTCCGCACCCGCACCCTGAAGGACACGCCATGAGCCCCGTGTACGCCGCCGACGGCGGCCCTAAGACTAAGACTCGCACCCAGGTGCCCGCTCTCTCCGCAGTGCCCGACGGTGGGCCGGCGCTCGCGGCCCTGACCGGCGCGGCACCCGCCCACCACGGGCCCGAGCGCCTGCAGGTCTGGCCCGGAGATCTCGTCGTCGACGAGAACATCCGCAAGGACACCCGGCTCACCGAGGACTTCCTCGCGAGCCTGACCGAGCACGGGCTACTCGTCCCGATCCAGGTCCGCCGTGACCCGCTCGGCCAGCTCCTAGTCGTCGACGGCCAGCGTCGCACCCTCGGTGCCCTGCAGGTCGGTCTGCCCCTGGTCGACGTCGTCGTGCTCGACGGCATCGGCGACGACGAGGCCCGCCTGACCGCGCAGTACGTCATCAACGAACAGCGCGCCGCTCTGACGACGAAGGAGCGCGTCGACGCCGTCCAGCAGCTCTCGCTCTTCGGCCGCTCCCCAGCCACGATCAAGCGCAAGCTCGGCATCCCCAAGGACCAGGTCGAGGCCGCCCTGGCGCTCGCGGCCACACCCACCGTCACGGCCACGCTCGCGGAGCACCATGTCGAGGACCTCGTCGCTGGCGCCGTCATCGCCGAGTTCGCTGACGACCCCGCCGTCGTCGCCGAGCTCGCCGAAGTCGCAGCGACCGATCCCGGACGCCTGGCACATCGCGCCGAGTCGGTCCGGCAGGACCGTGCGCTCGAGGCAGCCAAGGCCGTGGTGCGCGCCGAGCTCACCGCGGCCGGGGTCGCCGTCCTCGAGGAGCGCCCGCGCTACGACGACCGGTCCACCCTCAGCCTGGGCGACCTCACGGACAAGCCCGGCGCGACCGCCTACTCAGGTCCCGCCATCAGCCCGGACAAGCACGCATCCTGCCCCGGGCACGCCGCGGTTGTCAGCTCCACCTACGACCACTCGATCAACAAGCACCGCCCCCACGCCCTGTACTACTGCACCGACTGGAAGAGCAACGGCCACCACAAGCGCTCCGCGGCGAACACCGCCGGCGCCGCGACCGGCCCCCAGTCCGACGAGAAGAAGGCCGAGCGTCGCCAGCTCATCACCGACAACAAGGCCGCCGACGCCGCCGAGGTCGTGCGCCTCGCGTGGATCGCCGAGTTCCTACAGCGCACCACCATGCCCGCCGACGCACCCCTTTACGTCGGCCGCATCCTCGCCCTGCGCACCAGCGCCGACGGCGGCAACCACGCCAAGGCCCGCGAGTACCTGTGGCCCAAGAAGCCCGCGGCCACCGGCACCGACATCGCCGAGCGCCTCACCACTCCCGCCCTCGCGACGCGCTACCTCGTGGCGCTCGCGGCCGCATCCGTCGAGGAGGTCATGCCCCGCGACTTCCACCGCGGCGACTACTGGGCCCACCTCCACGTCGCGCACCTGACCACGCTCCGCTCGTGGGGGTACGAGCTTGCCGACGTCGAGGCAGCGTTCCTCGAGGCCCAGACCGCGAAAGCGGCCGCCTGATGCGCGCCGTCGGGAACGTCCTGGCCGGTGGGAACCCGGCCACGCCCTCGCTTGGCCTGCCGATGGGCGAGCGCGAGGACCTCGAGGTCGTGCGCGCTCGCCACGAGGCCAAGCGGACCCGCGCCGCGGGCCCGTGGGCGTTCGCGTCGACGTCGTCCGCTCGAGTACTCGGCGACGCCCTAATCGACGAGCAGCGCACCGCCCGACTCTTCGAAGGTGCCTCGTGAACCGCGCCGTGCTCGCGGCCGAGCTCACGGCCGATGTCGCGACCCCGACCGGGATCTACACCCCCGGTACCCCGATCGTCCTCGTTCAGCGGCGCGGCCCCCGCGCCCTGGTCTGCCTCGACCTCGGCAACCACCCTGCCGACCGCTGCCACGCCGCCTTGGTACCCGTTGGAGCGGTGCGCGTCATCGTGGCTCCGGCGAGCGAGGCCGTCGCGTGACGGCCCACTCGATCGAGATCCCGCACGCCCTGTGGCCCGGCGACCTCCTGAACATGAACGCCCTGCGCGGGCAGACCAAGGTCTTCGGCCGCCGAGCCCGCCCCTGGCGTGCGCTCGGCGCCGAGCTCGGGAAGAGGACGATCGCGCTGCCTCGCCCGTTCCTCGTCCCGGTCCAGATCCGCGCCGAGTTCCGCTTCCCGACGAACCACCGCCGCGACACCGGCAACCTCTACCCCACCGTCAAGGCCCTCGTCGACGGCCTCGTCGACGCCGGCGTCCTCGTCGACGACTGCGACGGCCTCCTCGAAGGCCCCTACCCCGTGCGCACCTACCCCAACGGGCCCCTGCGCATCCGCCTCCTCCTGACCCCGATCAACCCGACCGACGTCGGCCGCGAGCACCCAACCACCCAAGGAGCCCTGACCGCATGACCGCACCCCAGCCCCGACGTCGCACGGCCCGCCACCGCGCCACGCCCAGCCCCGTCGGAGGCATCATCGCCCTCATCCTCATCGTGGCGCTCGCGGCCATCGCGTCCGCGTTGGTCAAGGTTGACCCCCACAACCTTGACCAGTCGGCGCCCAGCTCCAGGTTCTCGGCGGAAGCCGGCCTGACCGGTGGTGCGCGATGACCGCTCCTTTGGTGTTCCTCGACATCGAGACGACCGGCCTCAGTCTCGACGCGGACATCTGGGAGTTCGCCGGTATCCGCCGTGACCCCGACGGGACCGAGATCGAGCTGCACCTGTTCATCGAGCACGACGAGGACAAGTGCCGCCACCTGCCTGAGTCGTTCCGCGCCGACCACCTTGCTCGCTTCCCTGGGCACCACCAGGAGGAGCGCAAGCGCAGGGCCGCGCACCGGATCTTCGACTTCCTGTGCTCGGACGGTGAGCCCGTCCACGTCGTGGGGGCGGTGCCGAACTTCGACACCGAGCGGATCTCTCGCCTGCTCCGCGCCGAGATCGGCCCCCACGTCCGCGACCCGTGGCACTACCACCTGATCGACGTCGAGAGCCTCGCCGTCGGCTACCTCGCCGCGATGCCTCCGCGCCTTCTCGCCGGCGCTAGCGACGCCCCACTCGCCGCCGAGCTGGGACGAGCTGTGCTCTCTGGCCAGCCGCTGCTCGTCGGCGCCCTGTCCGCACCCGAGCGCCCCGCGCTCGCTCCGCCGTGGGACTCCGACGATCTCTCCCGCGCGATCGGCGTCGAGCCCCCCACGACCGAGCGGCACACCGCCATGGGCGACGCCCGCTGGGCCCGCGACATCTACGACCAAGTGATGGGAACGAACCGATGACCGACGACTTCCAGACACTTACCCGGGCCCAGGTCGACGACGCTCCCGTGAAGACCGTCGTGCGCCTGGTCGGGACCTGGCGGAGCGAGGTCGGGATCAAGATCGACACGGCAAACGGCACGTCGATGGGCCGCTGGCTCACCACATCTGGCATGGCCACCGACTTCATGATCGCCCATGCCGGCGCTGTCCTCTTGGTCCCGGCCGCCGCGGCGCTATCCAAGGATGTGCCCCCAACCTTGGACACTGGCGCCGCCAACACAGGGTTGCGCACCGCCCTCGCCAAGCTCAAGACCGCGATGCTTGGCACGACCGACGGCGACCTGATCGACCCCGACTCCGAGATCCCTGCCGGCGAGATGTACCGGCTCGCAGCGGAGGCCCTGCCGTCGATCCTCGCTGACGCCCTGCTCGCCGCTCACCCGGCACCCGAGACGAAGCACCGCGTGGATCCCGAGTGGATCAAGGCTCAGCGCGACCAGGGTTGGCCCGACATGCACCCCGAGGACTACTGCCACCGCTGCGGGGCCCGGAACGACATCAACTGGTGCGCGAGCGCGGAGGACTGGCAGACCGCGACTGCCGCCTGGGCGGCCGAGACCGGGCGCGAGGGCATCTGCTGCGTTCCGTGCTTCATCCAGATGCACCGCGAGGCGACCGGGCGCGATGTGACCTGGGTCCCGACCCCGTGGCGCGGCTCGTGGGATCTCCACGCCGCTCACCCAGCACCCGCCCCTGTGTCCGCCACCCGCCGCGAGGCCGAGCGCCTGGGCGCCAAGTACCGCGTCGAGCGCACGTCCGACCCGACCGGCAAGCACGAGGAGTGCGGGTACTTCGTGCTCGACCCGCGACACGACCCGCACGCCGTCACCGCGATCCGGGCGTACAGCGCGGCGGTCCGGTCCGAGCGCCCCGGGCTGGCCGACGACCTCGACGCCTGGGTAGGCGTCCCGGTGTCCGACGCCCGACGCGAGGACGACGAGCTCGTGGAGACCGTCGCACGAGCCCTGTCCGATGACTGGAACCCCGACCGCGATCCGGTGCTGACAGCGATGTTCCGGGACTACGCACAGACGGCCGTGACCACCGTGCTGGCCGTGTTCCCTGCCCCGCCCGTGGTGGACGAAGCGGAGATCGACGCCGTCGTCGCCCTGGCAGCCCGCGAGATGCTCACGCCCGGGTCGACGTTCCTGTTGCCGCACGAGCGCGCGATGGTCCACCACGTAGGACGGGCCGTCGCCGCCCACCTGAGAGGAGCAAGCCGATGACCGCCCCCATCGACCGCGCGGGCGCCGCGATCGAGAGCACGATCCGGTCCCACACCGACCCGACCGAGATCGCGCCCGGCATCTCGGCACCCTACTTCGGCGCGACCATGCCCGACCTCGCCCGAGCCGCGTTCGACTCGATCGACGTCGCCGAGCTCGCGCGCGGTATCGACCCTGAGGCGTTCGAGGAGCACGCGATCGAGGCCCGACAGCCGCTCGCCGCGATCCAGTGGGCCGCCCGCCGGAAGATCGCGCTTGACCATGCCGGGGCCGCCAAGGTGCATCTCACGACCCCTCCGGCGCTCGCGGCTGGTGCCGGGTGAGCAAGCCGAAGGTGCCGCCGATCGAGTCCGTGGCCCTGTGGTGCGCGACCTGCCACGCGCTCGTGACCTACCGGTGCTGGGTCGACGAGCAGGGCGCCGCTCACGTGCGCCCGAGCCTGTTCGCCGAGCACCGTGCGATCCACGCCGAGGAGGTGACCCCAGATGCCCGAGAGGTGCCCGTCGTGTGACGGACTGATTAACCCGCAGACCGGCGAGTGTCGCTGCTCCGACTGACCCGCCCCGCCTGAGACGCGAAGGACCGCCCCCCGCATGAGCTCCGTGTACATCCCGCCGCTGGCGATGACCTACGTCGTCGTCTGGGACGACCTCGGCATCGTCAAGGTCGGCCGCGCCTGGAAGCAGAACCGGCTGCGTCGCCTGACCTCGACCGGTGGCCGGGTTGTCGCGCTGTGGCGCGAGAGCCCGGCCGGGTTCGAGCGGTATGCGCTGCGTGAGCTCGCGACAGGGTTCGAGCGGGCGTTCGACAGCGAGGCCGCGGCCGAGGGCGTGCTGCCCGGCCGTCGGGGCTGGACCGAGTGCTACCGCGTTGCCGCGGCCGAGATGTCGGCTGCGTTGAGACTGATCTTTCGAGGAGTTGCCAGGTATG
Source organism: Oerskovia paurometabola (assembly GCF_016907365.1). Taxonomy (NCBI): domain Bacteria; kingdom Bacillati; phylum Actinomycetota; class Actinomycetes; order Micrococcales; family Cellulomonadaceae; genus Oerskovia; species Oerskovia paurometabola. The sequence continues at coordinate 2,742,900 of NZ_JAFBBV010000001.1, forward strand.
AGCGTGACCAGACGTCAGCGGAAGATCCCGCCCGTGATGTTCGACGACGAGACACTGATGGAGCTCACGACCGAGCAGCGTCAGACCGGGCTCGGGCTGTACTTCATCGCGGACGACCACGGGCGGGGCTCCGCGACGCCGGCCCGGGTCCGCAGCGACCTGTGGCCGCTGTCGGAGACGATCACGAACGACTCGATCGTCGAGCACCTCGACTGGCTCGACCAGGCGGGCTTCATCCAGCTCTACGAGGCCGAGGGCCGGACGTACTTCGCGATCCTCGACTGGCCCTCGCAGGACCACCCGACCGCGTCGAAGATCCCGTCGCCGCCTCCCCGCCAGACCCACGTGACCGCCTCTCGAAGTCCTCTAGAGGTCCTCGGGGTAGAGGAGAGGGAGAGAGAAGAGAGAGCGAGAGGGAGAGAGGGAGAGAGGGAGTGGGTGCGAGAGGGCGAGCAGGGAGAGGCCCCCATCCCGCGCACGCCCGACCCGACCTCACCCTTCTGCCCCAAGCACCAGCCCTACGGCACCGATCGCAAGTGCGGGGCCTGCGGCCGTGCCCGCCTTGCTCACCAGGTCTGGCTCAACCAGAGCACCGAGGACGCCGCTGCCGACCTCGACGACCCCGCAGCATGACCCCGCCCGCCCTCGTCACCAGGAGGACCACCTTGCTCGACGCTCCCGCCCCGCTCGCTCACTGCCAGGACTGCGGCCGCATCCTGGCGACGGCGCTCACGATCTGCGACCCGTGCCTCGACGGAGCCCGCAAGGTGATCGCCGACATCCGCGACTACCTCCGCGAGCTGCCCGACGTCACCCGCGAGGTCCTGGGGCTCCGTGCGATCCGCTACGACGTCAGCGGGCCGGCCTCTGCCGTCGACGACTCGCGGCTACCCTTCGCTCTCGACGCGGCCCAGGACAACATCAACGCCCACGGGCCCTCCGCGCTGCGCACAGCGACCGGCACCCTGAGCCTGCTCGAGTCGTGGGTGGAGGACTGGGTCGAGCGATCCGGGTACAGCCCCGGCGGCTACGACACCCTGACCTACCTCGAGGCGCACACCCTGTGGGCGGCGCAGCACCACCCGGCGTGGGACGTCTACCTGCAGGAGGCCCGCGAGACCCGCGCCGTGGTCCGGCGCCTCGCCGGCCTGGCGCCCGAGCGAGAGCCGGCCCCGTGCGTCCACTGCGGTGGGACCATCGTCCGCGAGTGGACCCTGCAGGGACTCGCGGACGATGCCGTGTGCACCGGGTGCGGCATGACCTGGCGCAGTCGGCGTCAGCTCGAAGCGGTGAACCGCTGGCACGTGGCCGTCCTGCCCGAGACCTACCCCGACGTCGTCGTGACGCTCGAGGAGGCGCGCGCGATCTGCCCCTCGGTGAAGCGCAACACGATCAACCAGGTGCTCAAGCGTGACCGCGCCATGGCCGTGCCCTTCGCCCCACGCATCCGGTTCTGGGGACTCGACCACCGCGGCCGCGCCCTGTACGTCCTGGCCGACATCGCCGCTCTCTCAAACACCGCACGTGAGAAGGTCGCTTCATGACATCCGACAGCGTGGCCCCAGAGGGCGACAGCGATGCCGTCCACCCCCAGGACTCTGTTTCCGTAGGACGACGAGTTGCGGAGGCCATGACTAGGTGGGACCACCTGTTGCTGAGGCTCGGGCTGCACCGTCACAAACGCTGGCTGACCGTGTTCCGGCCCTCGGGCCAAGTCGACGCATGGTGCAAGTGCGGATACGTCTGGCCCGTCGAGATGGTAAATCGCACTGATGTGATCTAGGCTGTCACCGTTCGGTGTTATCGCTGAGCCCAAAATCTGACCCGAAGGCCCGGAAGCTCACGCTGCCGGGCCTTTCGCGTACCCAAACCCCTCCCGCCATCGCCCGGACCGTGCAACACATCGACCACGGGATCGCGGCACGGGTCACCAGCGACGGCGGGAGAGCACGTGTCACCCAGAGCATTACCCAGGCCCTGCACCGGCTCCCCGACCTGCTCGGCCATGCTGGCCCCCGGCGTCCGCTACTGCCCGACGCACCAGCGCGAGCGCGAGGAACGCCGAGGCTCACGCCAGGCCCGCGGCTACGACTCCCAACACGAGGCCCTGCGCCGGCACTACGAGGCCCGCCTCGCGTCCGGCGAGATCCTGCACTGCGCTCGCTGCGGTCACGAGATCCTCGACGGTCACCGATGGGACCTCGGCCACACCGACGACCGGACCGCGCACCAGGGCCCCGAGTGCGAGCGCTGCAACCGCTCCGCAGGCGGACGCCGAGGCGCTCGCCGACGTCGCTAGCTCGCTCGGAATCATGCACCCATCGCGCCGGGCAAACCGGACATAGAGGGTGGGGGGCACCCCCTCGGCCGGCGGACCGCCGTACCGCCGGGGAGGTGAAATCTCACACCCGCGAAATGGGGCGTTTTTGTCACTGACCTGCGGCTTTGTCAGTCGGACGGCCACAGCGAGCCGGAAGCTCGGAGAGTGACAGCCCGTGCCGCTGGTACCTTCGTGCCACACGCGCCGACAGGGGGCGCAGCTCACAAGGGTGCGAGGGCGTATGGCACGCGGACGGCAGCGGACGATCTACTTCCTCGAACCGGTCATCATCAACGGTGACGGTTCGGTTCACGAGATTGACGAGAACTTCTGGCAGCGCCTCCAGAGTTATGTCCAATCGCGCGACGCTGAGCAGCGCACATTCGTGAATTACGGCCGACGATATCGAGGTGCCGCTCGCAGCGAGCCTGTGAGCGGTGACAACTACCTGTACATCGCCAAGCGACGCCCGCCCTCGGACTTCCCAGACGTCGTCCGAGGAGATGACGAAGAGCAGTTCGACATCGACGGGTCGCTCATGGAGCCGATGTACCTACGTGGTTTCGGCCAAAACAACTACGTCGCGGTCCTGCGCTCGTCAGCGGGACCGACCTTCGAAGCCGCTCAGAAGTGGATCGCCCACGTGATGGGCCTCGTCGACAGGGAGCAGACGTTCGAGCTCCGCCCGGTCCTTCGACGGGACGCCGCAGAGAAGCTTGCGGCCGCTGCCGGGGTAAGCAACCTCCATGTGAAGTTCGAGCCAGACGCGCTCACGGAGCAGCCAGGTCAGATCGCTGGTGCTCTCCGACACGTTCAGAACATCGGCGGAGGCGGGGTCTCGGTCGAACTCCGACTCAGCTTCGGCCACGCCCAGCCCGATCATGACGGAGCGCAGGTCTACGCAGCCGAGCTCGGTGACTTGCTCGGCACTGCAGGCATGAGCCAGGCCGAGGCAACGCTGATCTCTCCCAGACCCGGCGGCAAGTTCGCACGCGAACAGGTCAACTTCCTCAAGGAGAAGGTCACCGAAAAGGTGACTGTCGGCGACTCAGAGGAAGAGCGTCCTACCCCCGCCGTAGTGTTGGCAGCGATGCGCGAGGCGATCCAGGGCTTCCGCGACGCAAACTGACGGAGGTGAGCCATGGTGTCGCGACTGCGCGATCGAGTGGTCGCTTTCCTCCAGGATCGCCCTCGCGGCGTCACGGTCTCGTTGATCCTTCTGGTGGCGGCGCATGCGGTGCTAGCCCATTTCTTGCCCTCCCTGGACTTCTGGGACGCGCTGCGGGAGCCGTCTGAGTCATCTGTGCAGAACACTGTGACGATCTATCTTTCACTCTCGGGTGCTTCTGCCCTAGCCGCCGGTTTCGCAGGCGTCGTGATCGTGTTCGGCCTTGGTTCGACGTCGGTGAAGTTTCTGACCTTCAGGGTTCGAGCGGGGCGGAGCCTCAGACGCAACTGGACTTCTGTGATCGGGAGTTCCTTCGCAGCGGCTGGTGGGGCCACGGTGGCGGCTCTGCTTGCCGTCTCCGGGGAGCTTTGGATTGCGGCATGGGTCTTTGAGCTGGGACTCGTACTCGTCATCCATCCCGTGATCCGAATGGTCTGGCTCCTCTGGGTGCTCATGGGCGTCGTTGAGAGTGACGACGCCGTGGTGATTTCGGCTCAGAACCGAGTGCCCCTGGACGATCTGTTCGGAGCCGATTGACGAGTTCAGGCGGGAGGGGATACTTGGCCACCGTTGGACGCAAGCCGAAGCCCGCCCTAGCCGTCGTGCGTGAGGGAAACCCCGGCCACCGACCGGTCAAGGATTCGGTCACGCTGCCTCCCTCCGCGCTCCGCGAGCCGAAGTGGTCGGAGGTCTTCCCCGGGCCCCGCCGCTCCGAGCTCCGCGCCCGCAAGACCGCGGCCGCGATGTGGCTCAAGCTCGCACCCACCCTGCACCGCTCGGTCGGCCTGGTCGGTGAGCAGCAGGAGACCCTCGTGGACCTGTGCATCACCTGGGCCCGCATCGAGCAGGGCGAACGCGCGATCTCCCTCGAGGGAATGGTCGTCGACGGCGCTCGGGGCGGGCTCGTGAAGAACCCCTGGACGACGGTCCTGAACCAGTACCGATCTCACTTCCGGTCCCTCGTCGGCGAGCTCGGCCTTACGCCGTCCGCAGCGACCCGGCTCGGCGGACGAGGTGGCGGCGATGACGAGGACGAAGACGACATCTTCGACTGAGCTCCCGGTTCCCTACGACGCGCTGATTGAGCTGGGGCTGGCGCCCGAGCAGATCGCCGACGCTCAGGAGCGTGCCCCGCTGGTCCTGGCCTTCCAGGCCGACGAGGCCGAGGGCGCGTGGTTCGACGTCGAGCGCGCGAGTCGCGCCCTGCGAGCCCTGGGCCTGTTCAAGCACACCAAGGGCCGCTGGGCCGGCGTCCGTCTGCGCATCGGCGAGGGCCTGGACCCCTGGCAGCTCGTGTGGATCCTCGCGCCGGTCTTCGGGTGGGTCTACCACGACGCCGAGATCGATGCTGTCGTGCGGGTCATCCGCACGGTATGGATCGAGGTCCCGCGCAAGAACGGGAAGAGCACGCTGTCCTCGGGGATCTCCAACGTCCTGCTGCTAGCCGACCGCGAGCCGGGCGCCGAGGTCTACAACGCGGCCGGCTCCACCGTGCAGGCCGGCCGCGTCTTCGAGGACGCCAAGCGCATGCTCATGACCTCCACGTCGGCCAAGAAGCGCGTCGAGCCGCTCAAGGAGGTCGTCCGGGTCCCCAAGACCGGGTCGATCCTGCGCGTGCTCTCGCGCGTCGCGGAAACCGCGCACGGCCTGAACGTCTCAGGTGCCGTCGTCGACGAGGTGCACACCCTGCGCCTGCGCCGCGCCCTGGTCGAGGCGATCGAGACCGGCACCGGCGCCCGTGACCAGCCCCTCGTCGTGTTCATCACCACCGCCGACGAGGCGGAAGAGGGCACGATCTACGACGAGAAGCACGTCTACACGCGCAACGTCGCCAACGGGGTCGTCAAGGACCCCGGGCACTACGGCGTGATCTGGGCGGCCGACGAGAAGGACGACCCCTTCGCGGAGTCGACCTGGCGCCGGGCGAACCCCGGCCTGGGGAAGTCCCCGACGATGGCCTACATGCGCCGCGAGGCGCAGAAGGCCCAGTCCACGCCCTCGGCCCGCCCAGGCTTTGAGCGGCTCTCGCTGAACCTGCGACGTCGTGAGCACGCCCGCTGGCTCGACCTTGACCAGTGGGACAAGTGTGACGGCGCGGTCGACCGCGGCGACCTCGCCGGCCGCCGCGCCTGGGGCGGCCTGGACCTCTCCGCCGTCTCGGACTTCACCGCGTGGGCGGTGTGGGTCGAGTCGAACCGTCCCGGCGTCGAGCTCGACCTGCTCGCCCGGTTCTGGATCCCGCAGGAGAAGATCGTCGACCTCGAGCGGGCCCTGCACGTCCCGATCAGCGAGTGGGTCAACCGGGGCCTGATCACGGCCACCGACGGCGACGTCATCGACTACCGGTCGGTGAAGTCCGCGGTGATCGGCGACTACCGCCACTTCAACATGCAGCGCGTGTCCTACGACCGCATGTTCGCCGGCCAGCTCGTGCAGGAGCTCGACCAGGAGCTCGGCGGCGTCGAGCTCTCCCCAGTCCCGCAGACCTTCCTGGGCCTCTCGCCCTCCTGCAAGGAGATCGAGCGCCTCCTGGGCGGTCACACGATGCGCCACGGCGGCAACCCGGTCCTGCGCTGGATGGCCTCCCTCGTGGACGTCAAGCGCGACGACCAGGACAACGTCCGCCCGGTGAAGCCGAACCGTAAGACGTCCATGGCCCGCATCGACGGCATCTCCGCCGCCGTGACCGCCATGGACGGCAAAATCCGCGCCGCGGCTCGCGGTACCGAGAAGCAGATCTCCACCGAGATGTACGGCTTCAACTAGGACAGGAGGCACCGTGGACGCACGCACTGCTCGGGACCGCCTCGACGTCGGCCTCGCTCGACTGGACGCGCAGCTGCCCGCCTGGAAGCGACGCGAGGACTACTTCCGGGGCGAGCAGGACCTGCCCTACGCGCCCGAGGGAGTGTCCCGGGAGTACCTCGAGCTGCGTGAGCAGTCGATCGCGAACTGGCTCGAGATCCCGATGCTCGCCCCCGTTCAACGCTGCCGGCCGGACGGGTTCCGGACCGGCAAGGACGAGGACGCCGACCTCAAGGTCTGGACCGAGCTGTGGCAGCCGAACAAGATGGACGAGCGGATCTCGATCGTCTTCACCCAGTCCATGGTTCACGGCCGCGGGATCGCCTCGGTCACCAAGACCGACAACCCGGTACGCCCGGCGAAGTTCGCGATCGAGTCGTCCAAGCGGGTCTGGATGGAACCCGACCCGGAGGACCCCTTCGAGACCGAGTTCGTCGTCAAGCGCGTCTCGCTGAGCACCCCGGCCACGGCGTCGGGCCTGTTGCTGCCGGCCAACGTCAACCTCGGCGCCGCCACCGAGCGCGCCTACGTCTACGACCGCACCCACTGGGCCAAGTTCGAGCGGTCCGGCTCCATCGGCGGGTCCGGCGGCTGGACGCTGGTTGAAGAGGGTGAGCACGGCTTCGGTGAGGTCCCGTTCGTCTCGTTCGACGTCGGCCTCGACGGCGACGGCGTGCCGCACTCGGCCATGGACAAGCTCATGCGCCAGCAGGACGCGATCAACACCATCCGGTTCAACGCGTTGCTCGCCATGCAGTTCAGCGCGTACCGCCAGCGCGTCTTCGTCGGCTACGACCCGGTCGTGCGTGACACCTCTGGGAACGCGACGCCGGCCAAGAATCCCGACGGAACCGTGAAGCTCGACAAGGACGGCAACCCGGTCCCGATGCTGCGGCAGATGGGCAGGATCGGGGTCGACCGCGCCTTGGTCTTCCCCGGCGCGGAGACCAAGGTCTTCGACCTGGCCGAGTCGAACCTCAAGAACTACATCGAGGTCCTCTCGGAGTTCCTCTCGGAGTTCTTCGCGATCGGGCAGGTGCCCCCGCAGTACCTGCTGACCAAGATGGCGAACCTCTCGGGCGACGCACTGACCGGCGCCGAGTCGACGCTGCAGTCGCTCGTCAAGGACCTGCAGCGCGGGTGGGGCGAGTCCATCGAGACGCTCATGCGCCTGGGCGGTCGGGCGCTGGGAATCGACCACACGACTATGGCGGCCGAGACCATCTGGGGCGACGCCGAGGCGCGTTCCTTCGCTCAGGTCGTGGACGGGATTTCCAAGCTCGTTGCCGACGGCTTCCCCCGCAAGGCCGCGTGGGCGATGCTTCCCGACGCCACGACGCAGAAGGTGCGCCAGTGGGACGAGATGGCCGGCGAGGAGCGCGACGTGCGCCGTCGACAGGTGCTGGGCGAGGTGGAGCGGGAGGTGGCCTGAGGTGGCGACCATCCCTGCTGAGACCATCGAGCACTACCGGTACGTGCAGCGCCTGCAGGTGCGGGCGCTCGAGGCCGGCTGGTCGGCGTGGGACTACCTCGCCGCGTCGAACCTCTCCGGGTCGTGGAGCGAGGTCCTGCCGGACCTGACGCAGGCGATCGCGCACGTGCAGTTCGACGCCGCGCTGTCCGGGGCGACGTACTCCGCGCTCACCCTCGCCTCGCGCGGGGAGTACATCGTCCCCGACGCCTTCTCCGACCCGACCGCCATGGTCGGGTGGTCCTCGTCGGGCGCCTCGCTCGAGGCGGCGCTCTACTCGCCGATCCCGGCCGTGAAGGAGCGCGTGGCCGGTGGCATGGGCATGGCCCGGGCGATGAACGAGGGGCGCGAGTACCTCGAGCAGCTGCTGCGCACCCAGGTCGCGGACGCCGGCCGTGTCGCGGCCTCGGTCGACATCGTGGCCCGGCCCGCGTGCGGGTACGTGCGGATGCTCAACCCGCCGTCCTGCCATCGCTGCGTGCCGCTCGCAGGTCGCTTCTACCAGTGGAACGCAGGCTTTCGCCGCCACCCGCGCTGCGACTGCGTCCACGTGGCGGCCCGCAACCGCACCACCGAGGCCGCCCTCGACGAGGGCCTGATCGACGACCCCTACGCGTACTTCCAGGGCCTGCCGGCCGCGGATCAGGACAGGATCTTCGGGGCCGGTCGCGCCCAGGCGATCCGTGACGGCGCCGACATCTATCAGGTGACGAACTCCGCGCGCGGCATGACGCCCAACGGGATGTTCACCACCGAGGGCACCACCCGTCGCGGCAACGCCTCGCAGGGCCTGGCCCGCGGGCAGCGGCGCATGACGCCCGACCTGATCTACAAGCAGGCCACCTCACGCGCCCAGGCGCTCGAGCTCCTCAAGACGCACGGGTACATCCTGCCCGCCGGGCAGGTCGCCGGTGGCTCGCTGCGCGGCCGGGTCGAGGGCTTCGGGCAGATGGGCCGCGGCGGTACGCGCCGGGCCGCGTCCGAGGCCGTCCTGCAGGCGCGGCGCACCGGAGTCCGCGACCCGCGCAGCCGGTACACGATGACCGCGGCTGAGCGGCGTCTGTACGACGCCGAGCAGCGGTACCTCACGGCCCTGCAGGGCCGTTCGCCGTACACCTCGCCGGGCTTCGGGAACACCCCGGACCCCCACGGGCAGCGCGTGAACCGGATCGGTGCCACGAGCCGCCCGGTCACCGACCGTGAGCTCGCGCTCGCGGAGACCGAGTACCGGCGCTGGCTCGCCACGGGCGGCCAGATCTGGCCCCAGTGACTACCCCGCACTCGCGGGATGGCGCCCACGCCCGGCGCGAAACGGGCGGTGCCGACGGGCTTACGGAGAACACCATGACGAACACCATGACCATCGCCTCCCCTCGCTATCAGGCGCCGAACATCGGCGTACCGAAGCACCTGAACCTCCGCGGCCTGCGGTTCATGACCGCGGGCGAAGGTGGCGACCCGGGCGACGGGGGTGCAGCTGCCGCAGCAGCGGCGGCGGCACCAGCAGCGGGGAGCGAGTACACCCCGCCTGCGACTCAGGCGGACTTCGACCGCATCATCAGCGACCGACTCGGCCGGGCCACGGCCAAGTACGCGGACTACGACGCGCTCAAGGCCGCGTCGGAGGAGCTCGCGCAGCTCAAGGCTGCAGGGCTCACCGACCAGGAGAAGGCCATCGCGGACGCTCGCAAGGAGGAGCGCGAGTCGATCACCTCCCAGACCACCGCGACGCTCGTCGGCGCCGAGGTCCGGGCCCTGGCCGCCGAGGCGAAGTTCCGCACCCCGAGCGACGTCGTTGCCCTGCTCGGCAAGGCGCTCGAGTCGGTCGCGGTCACCGACGGCCAGGTCGACACCGACGCCGTCAAGAAGCTCGTCGACGACCTGGCGACCAAGTCGCCGTACCTCGTCGACGACGGCTCGGCCAGCAAGCACCGCGTGCCCGGTGTGGGAGAGCGCGGTTCGGACCAGGTCGTCACGACCCCGGGCATGGGCACGCTGCGCGACGCCTACGCCGAGAACCCCAAGAAGTAGCCCCGGCAGGCCATGTCCCGCCGGTCAACCTGAGAGAAAGGACGAGCCGACATGGCCGTTACCCTGCCCGAGGCAGCGAAGCTGTCCGACACCAAGCTGCAGAGGGGCGTCATCGAGACGTTCGTGCAGACCTCCCCGATCCTCGACCGGCTGCCCCTGATGCCGATCGAGGGCAACGCCTACGCGTACAACAAGGAAGCAACGCTCCCCGGCGTCGCGTTCCGATCCGTGAACGAGGGCTACGTCGAGTCCACCGGCACCGTGAACCAGGCGACCGAGTCGCTGGTCATCCTCGGTGGCGACGCGGACGTCGACCGGTTCATCGTGCAGACGCGCGGCAACCTGAACGACCAGCGCGCCGTCCAGACCGCGATGAAGGTCAAGGCCGCGTCCTACAAGTTTCAGGACACGTTCTTCAACGGGGACGTGGCCGTGGACCCCAAGGGCTTCGACGGGCTCAAGAAGCGCCTGACCGGGGCCCAGGTGATCGACGCGGGCACCAACGGTGCCCCGATCCTGGGCAACGGCGCCTCCGACGCCCAGACGTTCTTCGACATGCTCGACGCCCTCGTGGCCGCGGTCCCGGGCCTGGACGGCACCAACGGTGCGATCTACGCCCCGTCCACGGGCCTGGCGAAGGTCCGCTCGGCGGGCCGTCGCCTCGGCGGTGTCGAGATGGTCAAGGAGGACATCACCGGCAAGCGCGTCCTGACCTGGAACGGGATCCCGATCCTGGACCCGGGCAGCACCGCCGCCGGCGCGCCGATCCTTCCCGCCACCGAGACTCAGGGCACCGCGGCCGACGCCGCCTCGTTCTACGCCGTGAAGTTCGGCCACGACGAGGGCGACCAGGCCGTCACGGGCCTGACGAACGGCGGCGTCCAGGTCAACGACCTCGGCGAGCTGCAGGAGAAGCCGGCCTACCGCACCCGCATCGAGTTCTACTGCGGCCTGGCGATCTTCGGCGGCAAGGCCGCCGCCCGCCTGCGCGGCGTCCTGCTCAAGTAGTCCTCTCCGGGTGCGCCCGCCCGCCGCCGGACGGGCGCACCCGACCCCTCATCACCGACGACCGAGAGGAGCGCACGATGGCGCCCCGAACCACCGCAAAGTCCAACACCCCGACCGAGGCCCCAGCCACCGCCCCAGCGCACGCTGGCACGACCAGCGAGCCCCAGGGCACGAGCGGCCCCCCGCCCGAGACCACGACGCTCGACACGGACACCACGGCCCCCTCCACGACCGCCCCCGGCGATGGTGCGGCCGACACGACCGACCCCGACGAGCGAGCGCAGTCCACGCCGACCAACCCCGGTGAGGCAGCCAAGGCCGTCGGCACCGTGAACGCCGTCACGCCCGCGCCGAAGCCCGCGACGCGCACCAGCACGAAGAAGGTGAAGGAGCGCGTCGAGCGCTACCCCGCCACCCGGCCCGACGGCACGGTCGTGACCATCGAGCACAACATCGACACCGGCGTGACCGCCGTCGTCGACGACTGACGAGAGGGGACGGCCGTGGCCACCTACGCAGGCGTCGAGGACGTGCGCAAGCGCCTCGGCCGTCCCATCGTCACCGACGCCGAGCGCGAGCAGGTCACGACGTGGCTCGAGGACATCGAGAGCCACATCCGCGGCAAGCTCAAGGACCTCGACGACCTCGTCGACTCCGGGCGCCTGGCCCGCGACTCGATCGTGCGGGCCGAAGCGACAGCCGTCGTCCGCAAGGTCGAGAACCCGCGCGGTGTCCGCTCGGAGACCAAGCAGTTCGACGACTACCAGAAGACCGAGACCCGCGACCGCGTCGTCTCCGACGGCCAGCTGCGCCTCACTGCTGAGGAGTGGGACGACCTCCTCGGGGAGATCACCCCGATCGTCCTGGCCGAGGGGTACACCATCGACCTCGGGACTCCCGCGTGACCACCCCGGCGGAGTTCCTCGCGCTCGTCGCCGAGGGCCGCGCCGACGCCGAGTCGCTCATGCTCGACACCTGCACCGTCGAGCGCCTCGGCGCCCCGGTCCTGGACCGCGTCACCGGCAAGACCACCGTGCCCCGCTTGACCGTCTACCCCGACCCCTCCTGGCCCGACGAGCACCCTTGGAAGACCGGCCGCTGCAAGGCCCAAGGCAGCAACGCCCAGGAGGCCTCACCGGTCGCCGCCGGGCACACCTTCGACGAGCAGCGCTACCGTCTCGACATCCCCGCCGCCGCGCCGCTGCTCCGCAAGGGCGACGTCGTCACCATCACCTCCGCCGCCTCGAACCCGAACCTCGACGGCAAGACCTACAAGGTCACCGGCCCCTTCGCGAAGTCGCACTCGACAGCCCAGCGCGTCGCCGTCATCGAGGAGGACTGATGACCCGGATCACCTTCGACACCTCCGAGCTCGGCGCACTCGCGGCCGACCTGACTATGGCCGGCAGCGGCATCGAGGCGAAGGTGCGCCCCGTCGTGCACCGCGGGGCGAGCAACATCAAGGCCACGATGCGCGCAGCGTTCGGCGTCAGCCGCTCATTCAAAGGCGTGACGCCGGCGGTCGACTACTCGATGGGTGGCGGCATGGTCTTCGGCGTCGGGATCATCGAGGCCGAGATCGGGCCCCGCAAGGGCTCGCCCGGCTCGCTGGCGAACGTCGCGATCTACGGCACGAGCCGCGGCGGCGGAACGGTTGCCGACCCGCAGCTCGCGCTCGACGCGGAGGAGCCCGGCTTCGTCGCGGCCCTCGGGGACATCCTCGAGGAGACCCTGTGACGACGACGGTCGACATGCTCGACCACATCGACGCCGTCCGTGCGCTCCTGGCCCCGGCGGGGCTCGACGTGCACTTCGTCGACGTCCCGCAAAAGCCTGTCTACCCCTACGTGCTGCTGTGGTGCCCGCCCGGCAACGTGCTGGCCCTCACGCTCGACGGGATCCGCACCGCGCTCGACGAGGACCTGGGCGTCACCGTCGCGGCCCTCACCCCCGAGGGCGTGCTGGTCAACGTGCGGAACGTGCGCGCTCTGCTCGACGACACCCAGCCCGCGGTCCCCGGACGCGCGTGCGAACTGCACCTGACACCCCGCTCGCAGGCCGTCACCGTCGACCGCACCGTCGAGCTCGAGCAGAGCGGGCAGCACCCGGCCTACGCGGTCGACCTGTACCGCCTCACCTCCACGCCTGCCTGAGGGCGCCCAACCTCCCCACGCCGCCCGGCGCGGGGATCTCACCCATGCCAAGGAGGCCCCGTCGTGCTGGTCCAGGCCTACGACACCCGAACCGGGCAGGAGTACCTGGTGCGCAAGGAGGCGGTCGGTCACCCGATCGTCGGCCCGCACCTGTCTCTGACCCCACCGTCCCCGCTCCCCGCGAGCGAGCCTGAGCAGCCCCCGGCCTCTTCGGAAGCCCCTGCTCCCACCAACGCCCCGGACGCCGGGGACCAGGCCGTGCAGCCGCCGGCCGCACCCACCACACGCCCCGGGCGCCGGGGCGAGAAGGAGTGACAGATGCTCAAGCTCGCTGACGGCCGCACGAGGGTCGACATCACCCTGACCGAACCGCCGGGCTACAGCGTCGGGGACGACGTCCTCGAGCTCACGCTGGCCCAGCTCACGGACCTGATCGACACCAGCGAACAGATCAACAAGCCCGACTACCGCCTGTCCGCGACCGGCTCGGCGACGGTGCCCGACCAGCCGTTGGAGAAGGAGGGGACCGCGACGACCTTCGGCGCGTCGAACTACGAGGGCAGCATCACGGTCTTGCGCCAGCTGCTGGCCACGGGGCAGGTGGACCCGGCCAAGGACACGGTCTTCACCGCGATCGGGGAGAAGGGGGTCCTGGCCTACTACCTCGAGCGCATCGGCCCGAAGGCGACCGTGCCGCTCGCGCTGGGCGACGAGGGGTGGATCTACGAGGCCATCTCGGACGACCCGCAGGAGCCCTCGGACCGCAACGGGTACGTGAAGAACCTGATCAAGCTGGGCGTCCAGTCGCGGCGCCGCTTCAAGATCGTCGCCGCCGTCGGCGGCTGACCAGTCTCTCCCCGGGTGCGTCTCACAGGTCCGCACCCGGGGAGTCCCTCCACCTGACCTGTGACCCAGCACGACTGACCTGTGACCTGCGAAGGAGAGACCTGTGAGCGAGACCCCCGAGACCCCTGCCGGCCTGACCGAGGACGCGTTCGACCTGCTCGGCTGGATCGAATCCGGCACCGTCGCCCGCCGTCAGGTGGTGATCCACAACAACCCGCGCCTGGCCGAGGAGTTCGCGGCGATCGAGGCACGGCTCGCCGAGCTCGGGTACACCGACGACGAGACCGGCGACGGTGCCGTGGGCGACGAGCCCCTGGGCGGCTCGGCCGAGGACGCCGAGATCGAGCAGCTGCTCGCCGCACGCGAGGACGTCGAGGACCGCTGGGAGGCAGCCCGCTCGACGTGGACGGTCCGCGCGGTCTCCCAGGAGGAGATCGAGGCCTCCTTCGACGAGGTGCCCCCGCCCAAGCCACCGCTGCGCCCGAAGAACTTCGACGCCGCCCCCGACAAGATCCGGGCCGCGTTCGCGGAGGCCTCGGCGAAGCACCAGCGCGCCAACGCCAAGGCGAACGAGGACCGCCAGATCGTGCTCATCGCCACCGCGTTGGTGAGCATCGAGACGGCCCGCGGCACCGCCACGAGCGTCAGCGTCGATGCCCTCCGTGCGCTGCGGTCCAAGCCGCACGGCAAGCAGTGGATCGACAAGCTCTACGCGGCCGTCGACGCGGCGACGTCGGAGGACCCTGAGGTGCCGCGCCCTACATCGAGCGGGCGCTCCACGAGCACCCAGGCCTGAGCCTGGCGCTCCGCGCCGCCCAGGCGTGGGGCGTGCGCCCGACGAAGTACCTCACCAAGTGGTCCGCGCGCGACCGCGCACTGGCAGAGGGGCACCTCCTGCGGGAGGCGTCCCTCGGCAGCCACGGCCTGCCGTGGCACATCGCCTCCGACCCGAACCGGACGTTCGCGGTCGAGGAAGTCGTCGACCACGCGGCCGCAACCCTGGAGGAGGTCCAGGAGGAGTACCGCAAGGGCGACAACCTCTCCCCGGGCCTGCGCCTACTCGTGGTCGACCAGGGCCTACGGGCGCGGCCGCTGGAACAGGACGAGGCCCGCAATGACCAGGGCTGAACCGAGCCCGACGAACACGGTCCCCAAGACCTTCAAGCCCGTGGCGTCCTGCCCAAGAAGCCCGAGCCCGGGCGCCCACACGATGAGCACCCCGAACACCAGGCACACCCAGGCTCGCTGTCGTCGGTCGTAGGCCTTGCGCCGCTGCTCGAGGTCGTCGGTCATGGCGCCATCTAACCGCACAGCGACGACAACGCCCGGGAGGTGTCATGGCCGACCGGTCCATCAAGGTCTACCTGCGCGCGGAGATCTCCGACTTCAAGCGCCAGATGGACGACGCGACCAAGGCTGCGAAGCAGGTCGGCAAGGGCGCCGAGGAGACGGCCACCCAGGCCGACACCGCCCTCGGCCGGATGGTGCAGTCCGCCACGACGCACCGCGAGTCGTGGGACGAGGTCGGCAAGAGCCTCATGGGCGTCGGCCTGGCGACCGGCGCGGTCGTGGGCATCGCTGTCGCCCGGTACGCCGAGTTCGACGCCGCGATGTCGGGCGTGGCCGCGACCGGCGGCGCCACAGCGGACGAACTCGACAAGCTCCGAGCGGCCGCGATCGCGGCCGGCGCAGACACGAAGTACTCAGCGACCGAGGCCGCGAACGGCATCGAGGAGATGGCCAAGGCCGGCGTCTCGGCGACCGACATCCTCAACGGCGGATTGAACGGTGCCCTCAGCCTGGCGGCCGCAGGGTCGATCGAGGTCGCTGACGCCGCCGCGATCGCGTCCACCGTGATGAACCAGTTCGGCCTCACGGGCCGCGACGTCGGGCACATCGCGGATGTCCTCGCGGCGTCGGCAGGCAAGGCGAACGGCGAGGTCGCAGACTTCGGCCTCGCCATGAAGTACGTAGGCCCGGTCGCAGCCCAGCTCGGCGTCTCGCTCGAGGAGACCTCCGGCACCCTCGCACTCCTGGCACAGAACGGTCTCCTGGCCGACTCCGCCGGCACGGGGCTGCGCGGAGTCATCATGTCCCTGACCGCGCCCACCAAGGCGGCGCAGCTCGAGCTCGAGAAGTACAACATTTCCGCGTTCGACAGCCAGGACAACTTCGTGGGCCTAGCATCGCTCGCGGGCCAGCTTCAGACGCAGCTCGGCGGCCTCACGGAGGCCGAGCGCTCGGCCGCCCTGGGCCGCATGTTCGGCAACGAGCAGATCACCACGGCCCGGATCCTGTACGCCCAGGGCGCCGACGCCATCGAGCACTGGACCGAACAGGTCGACGACCAGGGCTACGCCGCCGAGGTCGCCGCCACCAAGATGGACAACCTCAAGGGCGACCTCGAAGGACTCTCCGGATCGCTCGAAACGCTCATGATCGGCGCTGGGGAGGGCGCCGACGGCCCACTCCGCGCTCTCGTGCAGGGCGCCGACTCCCTCGTCGACTCCCTCGCAGGCCTCCCACCATGGGTCCAGCAGGCAGGCCTCGGGCTCGGTGCGCTCATCGCCGTGACCTCCCTGCTCGCGGGCGGCTTCCTGCTCACCTTCCCTCGCATCATCGAGACCGGCAAGGCGCTCCGCGACCTCGGCGTCATCAGCCCGCCCGCCGCGACGAAGCTCGGCTCCATCGCGGGCTCCCTCGTCAAGATCGGTGGCACGGCGCTCGCGGTCGGCGCGACGGCGGCAGCGACGGGGATCCTCGTTGATGCGCTCACGCGCGGTGACGCGGTGCCCAAGGCGAACGCGATCGCCAAGGCTGTCAACGATCTCGCCAACGGTGGGAACCTGGAGGACCTCAACTCCAACTTCGACAACTTCGGGACGGTCCTGGGGGCCTCGCGCTCGTCGGTGACCGATCTGGGCTCCGCCATGGATCAGGTCTTCAAGCGGGATGTCACCGACACGATCGCCTCCTGGACCGGTGCAATCCCCGGCGTCACCGCCTACACCGAGCTGGCCGAGGAGCGGTTCACCAACCTCGACCGGGTGATGTCGGGCATGGTGCAGTCGGGCGCTGTGGACAACGTGCGCGAAGCTCTCGGGCTGATCTACGCCGAGGCTGAGTCGCGCGGGATCAGCGTCGAGGACATCAAGACGAAGTTCTCCGAGACCGAGGACGCCCTGATCGGGGTCGACGAGGCCGCCAAGGCGGCCGAGGAGGGGGTCGCCGGCGTCGGTGACGCCGCGGCAGTCGCGACGCCTCCGGTTGAGGAGATGTCCGAGGCGATGGCGAAGTTCCTCGAGGGCGTCGGGGGCGCCGCGGGTGGCTTCCTCGATTGGTCCAAGGGGCTCGACGAGGCGAAGTACTCTCTCGGCGGCTGGCTCGCGGAGCTCGAAGCGCAAGCGGGCGCCCTGGAGGGCTGGTCGGCGAACCTTGTTCGCTTGGGCGAGCGAGGAATTTCGCAGGGGCTCATGGAGAAGCTGGCTGCGCTCGGCCCTGCTGGCGCCAAGGCGGTCCAGGATCTCGCGAACGGTACCGACGAGGAGATCGCTCGCGCGGAGGCCGCGTTCCAGCGCGGCGTCGACGCGACGAACGGGCTACAGGCCTCGCTCGAAGGCCTGTACGCCCCGCCACCGATCGTGGTCGACGTGGACACGTCGGCTGCTTCGATCGAGGCGCAGATCCTCGCCGGGGAGCTGCACGTCTTCGGCGAGTCTGTGAGCCCGTGGGAGATCACCGCGAACCGTGAGTCGGCGGCGATCGAGGCGCAGATCCTCGCGGGTGAGCTGTACGTGTTCGGTCAGTCGGTGTCGCCGTGGGAACTGCGTGCGGATCCGTCGAGGGCAGAAGCAACGGCCCGAGGGACGGTGAACGCGTTCGGGCAGATGGTGCCCGACCCGTTCAAGCTGAACGCTGACCCGTTCAACGCGAACCGGACCACGAACGCGTGGCTCAACACCCCGCGGGGAACGTCTGTCTCGGTCGACGCGGATGTCAGTCCCGCGGAACGGGCCGTCGGGCGCGCGATCGCGGCCATCAGGTCGATGACCGCGGTGATCCCTGGGATTCCCGGGGGCTTCACCGGTGGACAGGTCGGCGGCATCGCAGGCTTCGCGGCGGGCGGTCAGGTTCCGGGAACGCCTCCGTCCGATCCGACGCGCGACAACGTGTTCGCAATGACGGAGCGTGGACGTCCGCTCATGGTCCGCTCGAAGGAGTGGATCCAGCCGCAGCCCGCAGTCGAGTACTACGGTGCGGGCGTGATGCGGGCCATGCAGTACCGGCAGATCCCGAAGTCGGTACTCGCGGGCTTCGCCGCTGGCGGCTCGCCGTCGGCTCCCCAGTACGCCTACGCGGGCGCCACACAGGCACCCATCGCTGCCCCGACGCTCGACCTCACAGGCCTGCAGCTGGTGGGGACGCTCGACCTCGGCAACGGGCTGGAGGCGCGCATGGAGGCAGTGGCGGTCAGGTCGATCCGCACGTCTCAGGCTCGGAGGGCTGGCTGATGGCTGTCTCGATCACGGCGTCCTTGGTGCCGGCGGGTTCGCCGGAGCCGGTGCAGATCGTCCTTGCGGGTGTTCCTGCGGGTGTGGGGTACCTGGTGACGGGCACGACGGGCGCTGGCTCGTCGTGGCCGGTGCCCGGCGGGGTCGGGCTGTCGACGGGTCAGCAGGTCGTGCTCGTCGACAACCGGTCCGCGCTCAACGCCCAGGTCGTGTACCAGGCGGTCGTCGCGGGGGTGACCTACGTCGCGGCGCCGGTGACCGTGTCTCACCCGGGGCGGGCTGTGCTGCAGTCGCTCGACGGGCAGACGTCAGTCGACTTCGTGTGGGACGACAACGGGATGCCCCGCGACTTCGTCTCGAACACGGCGGTGTTCGACGTCCCCGGGCGCGCCCGCCCGCCGGTCCGGTACGCGCCGGGCGGGGACGGTGGCGGGGCGCTGCGCATCCGCACGAACCGACAGAACACCGTCCACATGCGCGACCTGCTGCGCTCCGGTCGCCCCATCGTCGTGCGGACGGACGGGGGCATCCGGGACCTGGACGCGGTCGACCTGGTCCAGGTCGTGGGCAAGCCGTCGAACGTCCTGTGGGCGGGCGACGGCGGGCTCTCGACCCAGCGCGTGTGGTCGCTCGAGTACGTCCTGGTCGACGACCCCGAGCCCTCGGCGGCGCTCAGCGCGTGGACGTGGGACGACTTCGACGCCGCCATGGCCACTCGCACGTGGGCCCAGCACGATGCCCTGTTCGCTTCGTCCACCTGGGATCAGTGGGACACCTACCCCTGGGGGCAGCTGCTGTGAGGAGGCGACGATGAGGGCTGGGCCACCTCAGGAGGTGCTGTCCGGGACGTGCGGGTGGGCACCGGTGGTGTCCTCGTGGCTCGGCGGTCGCCTGCTCGATGCGGACGTCCCGGTCCGGCGCGGGCGCGTGGTGGCGCAGGTCGGGCAGAGGGTCCCCGAGCGGCTCACGCTCACGGTGCCGCGCTTCGACGGGCTGCGGGACATGCGCCCCGGGGACCGGGTCGACCATCCGTTGGCCCGGTACGGGCAGGAGCTGCAGGTCTCGATCCTGGTCTCCTCGGCTGTCGACACCGACACGTGGGAGACCCGTATCGGCCGCTTCCTCGTCACCGACTGGGACGACGGCGACGACGGCACGATCACCGTCATCGCTGCCGGGCGTCTACGCCGGGTGGAGGATGCCAAGCTCACGTCCCCTACTCAGCCCGGCACGGGGGCGACGCTCATGTCCGAGGCGCGGCGGCTGCTGCCGGCGGGCATGTCCGCGGCGTTCGCCCCGGGCCTTGCCGACCGTCTGTGCCCGGCCGCGATGGCCTGGTCCGAGGACCGGCTCGCCGCGTTGCGGGAGATCGCCGACGCGTGGCCGGCGCTGCTGCGCACCGACGAGTGGGGGCAGGTCGTGTTCCGCCGGCCGCTGGCCGCGGTGCCCGTCCCGGTGCTGACGCTGCGCGATGGTGAGCGTGGCGCCCTGGCCTCGGCCGGGCGCTCGGACACCCGCGAGGGCGCGTACAACCAGGTCGTGGCCCGCTCCTCGGCGGCTGGCGTCGAGGACGTGCAGGCGATCGCGCAGCAGACCGCCGGGCCCCTGTCCGTCCATGGCCAGTACGGGCCGGTCACCAAGATCTGGTCGTCGCCGCTCGTCGTGACGACCGAGCAGGCGCTGGCAGCCGCGCAGACGATGCTCGCGTCGTCGATCTTGCCCGCGACCTCGGTCCCGGTGCGGTGCGTCCCGGACCCGCGCATCGACCTCGACGACCCGGTCGAGATCGGTCGTGACGGTGAGCGCGTGTGGGGGTACGTCACCGGGTACGACCTTCCCCTGACTGTCACCGACGGCGAGATGCGCGTAGACGTGGGGGTGAGCATGTGAGCGACCTCGATCTGCTCCTGCCCGACCCGGACGCTGCCTCCGACGACGCGCTCGTCACGATCTGCCCGTGCCACGCCGTCAACACCACGGACCGGCTCGTGCGCGTCGGCGTGCGCGGCGAACCACTGTGGCTGCCTGCCATGCCGGGCCGCTACCAGCGACGCGGCGCCTCGGGCGCTGGCCTTGCCCGCGTCCTGCTCAACCCCGGCAGCGGGCGCCCGTCGCTCGTCCTGGGGCCGATCGACCCGCTCGACCCCGTCGTCCCTGCGACGCTGACGGCTGCGACCGCGACGGTCGCGACCATCACCTGGGCGGGCAGTGCGCACTCCCTGCCGTACCTGGCCGGGGCCTACGGCGCCTTGCCGGCGCCGGTGTGGGTCTCGCTGTCGGACTGGGGCGTCCCGCTCCTGGTCCTGGGTCCCTCCGCGATCGCGCCGCCGCCCTCGCCGCCCCCGGTCCCCACCCCGCCGCCGCCTTCTGGCACGAGCACGGTCCAGGTCACCCAGACCATCGGACCCCAGTGGTCTGGGTCGTGGCGGCAGTCCTCGGGCCGGTGGGGCGACTGGAACGCAAGCCGGTACGGCGGGCGCTCCACCCTCTACCAAGGCAACGGATTCGGCTCTGGGCCGATGAAGGGGCTGGCCACCTACGGCGACCAGCTCGTCAACCTCGGAGCCATCAGCATCGACCGCGTCCAGGTCATGCTCCGCGGAGTCGGTCTCGCCGGCGCATCGGGCCCCACGACCGTGCAGGGCTCGCCCCACGGCTCCCAGCCCGGCGGCGCCCCCGCCTCGTCCGGGCCGACCGCGACCGGCGACGGCTGGACCGACCTGGACGCGGCGACCCGCAACGGCATGCGCACCGGCGCCGTCAAGGCGCTCGCCCTGGTCGGCACCCAGTACTGGGCCGTAGCCGGGGCCGGCAACGGCGACGGCATGGCCCTGTCCGTGACCTACACCCGACCCGCCTAGGAGGCGCACCCGTGTGGACCATCTGCGAGATCTGCGGCGCGCTCGTCGCCGAGCACCAGCGGCACGCCGACTGGCACGCCGCTCTCTTCGTCCCGACCCCGCCCGCGCCCTCCGAGCCCGGACCCGCCCCTGACCCGAACCCCGAGGAGGTGCTCTGATGGCAACCAGCGTCCGCAAGCACGTCGTCCCCGCGCCGCTCGAGACCCCGCGCCGCCAGACCATCAACGACCTCGCCGCCTCGATCAACGACATCATCCCCGTCGCGAACGTCACGGCCCGAGCCCAGCTGCTGGCCGAGCTCGGATGGTCGCCCTCCCCCGGACGCCCGCTGATCGTCTCGCGCGCCGACGCCTACGCTGCGGTCCGCGTAGAGATGACGACAGACGGCGTCAACTGGGGCCCGGTCGTCGGTGTCGCGCACTCCTCGACGCAGTACGTCGTCTCGGCCGACAAGAGCCCGAACAGCGCCGCAATCCCCGGCAGCGGCTTCTCCACCGTCACGGTCGGCGACCGGCTGCCCTACCCCACCCGCCTGTCGGTCACGATCGCTGCCACCGTCGGATACGACTCCGCAGCCCTCGACGCGGGCCTGCACGTCGTCCGCGACGGGTCAGTCTCCGCGATCGAGCCCAGCCAGATGATCGTTCAACCCGTGCGTGTCGACGCGGGAGCCTGGGCCGCCGTGACGCACATCGCCCACATCGACATCCCACCCATGCAGGTCTGGGCGGGCTACCTCATCGCCGACATCGCCGGCGGCTCCGGCGCGGGCGCCTACTTCCGCCTCGGCATCCAACTCACCCGAACCCCGATCCTCGCATGATCGAGGGCATCCCCCCAGGCGTCATGGACCTGTCCGGGTGGGGCGTGGTCGGGCTCATCGTCATCCTGCTCCTCCTAGGAAAGGGCGGCATCGCGTTCCGCCGCGAGGTCGACGCGGAGAAGGTCCGCGCCGACACGTGGCAGGCCGCTTGGCAGGCAGAGCGGACCGCCAGCCAGGAGAAGGACGCGACCAGCGTCGAGCTCCTGGAGAACTCGCGCACCACGGTCCGCGTGCTCGAGGTGCTCCAGGCGCAGGCCGAGCGAGGTGAGAGCCCGTGATCTTCTCCCGCCGCAAGCGCCATGAGCGCCGCCGCGCCCAGGCCGAGGCGCAGGCCGCGCTCACCCAGTCCGTCGACCACCTCCACGGCACCGTGCTCCGCGCCCAGGAAGCCCGACACGTCGCCGATCGCCTGCGCGAGCTGCAGCGCCAGAACCACTTCGCGGAGTCCATCCGCTCCGCCTACGGGAGGCCCACGTGACCGCGCTCGTCCTTGCCCTGCAGTGCCTGGCCCTGGGCGCTGCGCTGGGGTTCGTCGTCCTGTACTGGGTGCACGCGCGCTGGTGGCAGTCCCCGACCGGGCGCAACGTCATGGGCGTCTCCCTCGCCGTCGCCGCCGTCCTGGGGCTCGTCGTCGCCCAAGGCCTCGTCCCGGACTACCCCGGGCGCCGCGTCGCCCAGCTCATCGTCTACACGGCGACCGCGGCCCTGTTCGTCCAGCGCACCATCCAGATGCTGCGCGCCCAACGCCGCCCCTGACCCCACCCACCCCAGGCCCCGAACGCGATCGCGTCGGGGCCTTTGTCATGCCAGGAGGCAGACCATGTCGTGGCACCGCCCCAACGCGCCCGACGGGCGCATCACCTCGCCCTTCGGTCCCCGCGGCCCGATCGCGAACGCCCCGAACGCGAGCACGAACCACCTCGGCGTCGACCTCCGGGCCGGAACGCTCGGCATCACCAGCGACATCTACGCCGCCGCCGCGGGCAAGGTCCGCCGGATCTACAAGACCCCACTGAACGCCTGGGTGCTCGAGCTCGACCACGGCAGCGGGGTATGGACCCGGTACGCGCACATGCAGCGCGCCGGCATCGCGGTCGCGGCCGGCGACCGGGTCGCCGGCGGGCAGCGCATCGCCGCCGCGAGCAACTCCGGGGCCCCGACCGTGCACCTGCACTTCGAGGTCCTCGTCCACGGCCGTCAAGTCGACCCCGTGCCGTACCTGCGGGCCCGCGGCGTCGACCTGGCCGTCACCACCACGGCCGCCGCCCGGCCCGGCGCGAGCGGCCAGGTCACCAAGCCCACCACACCAGGGGCACCGGCCCCCATCACCCCCATCCAGGAGGACGACATGCGAGGACTGATCGAGGCGCTGTACCGGCGCTGCCACGGCCGTGAGGGATCGACCCGTGAGGTCGACGACTGGGTCATCTCGGCCGCTCAGAGCGGCAAGACGCCCAAGCAGATCGTTCAGGCGTTCGAGTCCGGTCGCGCCGAGACCGGGACCGTCGTCGCCGCTTACAACGAGATCCTCAGCCGTGGTCCCAGCGCGACCGACATCACCGCCTGGCTCAAGGACCGCCCGACCGTCAAGCAGGTCCGTGACGGCATCGCCGGCTCGGCCGAGGCGAAGGGACGTTGACCATGGCACGCCACCTCGCCACCACCACGCAGGAGCAGCGGCCCTGGCGCACGACCGTGCGCACCACGTTCCAGGCGGTCCTCGCCCTGGCCGCCCTGACCCCGTTCGCGCTCGAGGCCGTCGCGGACGGCGACCCCGCCCAGCTCGGCGGCGGAGCGGTCATCGCCCTGACGGTCGCCGGCGCGATCACCCGCGTCATGGCCGTGCCCGCGGTCAACGCGTTCCTGCAGCGCTTCGTCCCCTGGCTCGCGGCCGAACCCGCGCCCAGCGACTGACGCCAGACCAACGCAGCAAGGCACCCGCCTCGCCGCGCCAAGAGGAAGGAGTCCACATGTGGGTCAACCCCGCAGTAGGACGCATCACCTCCCCCTACGGGATGCGAACCCATCCCATCACCGGGGAGTACACCCTCCACGCAGGCACCGACATCGGCGCACCTGCCGGAGCACCTGTCTGGGCAGCCGCCGACGGAACGGTCGCCGCCTCCGGGTTCGACCCCGGCGGCGGCAACATGATCCGCATCGCCCACCCCGGCGGGATCGAGACCTGGTACCTGCACCTGACCGCCAGCCTCGTCACCAAGGGCGCCACCGTCACCGCCAGGCAACAGATCGCGACCGCCGGAGCAACCGGCAACGCCACCGGCCCGCACCTGCACTTCGAGACCCGCGTCGGCGGCACACCCCAGGACCCCGTGCCCTTCATGACCGCCCGCGGCATCACCCTCGGCGTGGGCACCCCCACGCCACCGACCCCCAACCCCGGAGGCTTCCTCATGACCCTGACCGAGACCCAACAGCAGCAGATCTACGACGTCCTGCTCGGCCCCAACGGCAGCCAGAAGATGACCGACATGATGCCGTTCGGCCAGAACCTGCCCACCTCGATCGCCACCTCGCGCAACGCCCTCCAGGAACTCCTGGACCGCACCGCACCCGTCATGCGCGGCGTCCCGATCGCCCTACGCCAGGAGATCGCCGACACCAAGACCGCCGTCCTCGCGATCAAGGCCCACCTCGGCATCTGACCAGCGAACCACGTGCCTGACCCGAGCATGACGAAGCCCCGCCCTCCTACGGGAGGGCGGGGCTGTTCGGTGCTGTCAGGCCTTGGCTTGACGCGTCGTCTTGGTAGGAATGGACATGTCCTCATCCAACTCGGCGCGCATAGCCTCAACAAGGGGATCCTGCTTCGTGGTGCCTCCGACTAGCCCGGGCTCGCGCCCAGTAAGGACCTGGAAGATCGCCGCGCGATACCAGGCAATGTAGGTGTCGAGCGCCTTCAGTACCGCCGGCCCGGCCGCCAACTGTGCGGTCACTTCGCACACATCATAGTCATGGGAACTTCGGCCGAGATCACGGTAGAAGGCGGACATCAACTTGTCTGGCGCAAGGTGCTTGCCAGTGGTGTCGTGCCATGCCGACGCCTCGTCGCCGAGCCCATTGGCCTGAGCAAGGAAGGCTACGTAGGCGGAACGGCGCAGGTCCGCTCGAGATAGGCGTCGGCCCTCTTCGCGCGCGATTCGCTCCGCGCGCCTGGTCAGTAGAGACGTCACGAGGGCGACCGTCCCTGTGATCACGACGCCGCCGAGCGCGCCGAGAAGAAACTGCATCTGGCTCCAGTCCATGTGGCGAGGCTAGCGTTCAACAGCACTATGGGGCAGGTCGGCCGACGCTGTGGGCAACGGCGGCTGGCCCCGAACGACCACGGCCCTGCCCTCCTTCGGGAGGGCAGGCCTCTTAGTTTCCCGGGGGAGGTGTGCAGATCTCACTAGGTTGGTGCGAGGATGCGTTCCATGCCTAACCGCAACGCCAACGATGTCCGCCAGCTCGCTGCCGTTAGAGCCATGCTCGAGGACGCAACGAAGGCCGCGCGGAACGCCAATGCAATGCGTGCCGCTACTGCCGTCGTACTCCTAGACGGAGTGGTGGAGCGGATCACCTACCTCGCGGCAGTCTCACGGGGCGTGACCGTCCCCCGTAACGGTGCGCTCGAACCGCTCATCGAAGGGGTTCGAGAAAAGCTCGAGGGCGTGTGGGACCTTCGAGTAGGGGCAGAGATGCGTCAGATGCACCGCGCCCGGAACATTGCACAGCACGAGGGCGTCGCCCCGGGGATCGAGAACCTCGGGGTGTGGTGCGACGCGACCCTTTCGTATGTCCGGAGTCTGACCGACGCAGTCTTCGGCACAAGCATCGACACAGTTGCCCTAACCGACGCCGTTGCCGACACGACACTGCGCACCCTCCTCGAGCAGGCAGCAAACCACCTCATGGCAGGCGAGGACGCCAAATGCGCCAAGACAGCAGGCGCCGCCGTAGCAAAGGCTGACGCCAAGTGGCGCGCCCTGCACGCTTTGGGCGCGAGCACAAACCTGTCATGGAAGGTGAGCGAGTTCCGGGACAAGGACCTTGCCCAGCGCCTCGACGATCTCGAGCGCCTCCAGTCACTGGGGACCTTCAGCCAGGACACTGCAGAATCAGCTTGGTTCATCGAGGTAACGCGCCTTCGCGAGACACTGCTGCAGCCCGGCGACGGCGAACGCGCACTCGGGTTCGCGACGGGGTGGGTGATCTCCTTCGAAGAGGCCGCGGCAACGTGGGTCCCCGACCGGTTCGAGCGGGCGCAGATCCAGGCACGCAAGGTTCGAACGGGCGACTGCGCGGCGCACATCGGCGAAGTACTGCGGGCTACTAAGCAGCAGCTTGTCGTAGAACTTGTCGACGTCCCAGATGTGGACGGGTACGAGAAATGGCGTCGCAAGGTAGGAGAGCTCGCCCAGTCCGACTTGGGCAGCTACTGGGACATCGGCGGTGACGGCGAAGCAACTCTGTACCTCGACGATTCGATCGAAATGGCACCGCAGATTGCCTTGCTGACGAGAGCGCTTGCGGACGCTGACGACGCAGTCGCCCAAGAGCGTAGCGACGCAGAGGACGAAGCGCTGGCGTGGGAGCAGAGACGTCAGGGGTTCCAAGTTGCCGTGCAACAGCAAACGAATCGCTTGGCCTGGCTGGGCGATGTGTCGATCGAACGCAGGTACACCAAAGAGTACATCGCCGTCAAGATCCGCCTGGACCTATCGCCTGATGACGATAGAGCAGCGCTCTTTGGCGCAGCCGAAGAAGCCCTTGCGCAAGAACTGAGAAGTGCGTGTGAGTCGGCCGCCCCCCTGTGGGGTGAAGAAGGTCGGGTAGATGTTCGACCCGTCTTGGAGGCTGGTACGCTCTCGGACCACCTGCGGGCCGCAGACAAGGCGGTGACGGCAGCAATCGAGAATGCACGTTCCGCCCACCAACAGCGCCAACAGGACGCGGAGAGTCTCCGCTCCGCCGCCGTCAGAGCGATCGTGGAAGCTCGCAAAGCACTGACGCGCCCCGCCTAGGCACGCGCCGCCACCGCGGCCGGGCGGCGGGGACAGCTCGGGCCATAGCGGGAGCGATCACTAGGGCCTCGCCCGCGCTGGCGGTCGCGTGCCACCAGGGCGCCCCGTGGTTCCGGGAATCGTCTAGCCTGACTAGACGACCATCGAGTTCGAACGTATGTTCGATACGCTAGGTGGGTGAGCAGACCGACCGGCAACACGCCCTTCCCCGATCGCGCGAGGACGCTCCACCCGCGCCAGCACGGCATGGAAGTCACGACGCCCGAGCGTCCCATTCCCGTGCGTGCCTGGATCGTGACCGTCAAGGGCGAAGATCTCGAGATCGACGGCGACGCCATGGCCTGGACCGCCCGCGCCGTGCGTGTGCGCTACGTCGACAAGTTCGGCCACCTCGACTCCGCGTGGGTTTGGGCCAACGCCGTCACCCGTCGCTGATGACTCGCGCACCCGAGACCCGCGACTTCTCCATGCTCGTCGTCAACGCTGGCGGCAGCCTCCTCGTAACCCAGCGCTACGACCCGCCGCACCGGGCCCGGGTCACGACGAACACCTACGGGCACGGCAAGCAGACCCACGGGCTCGACGTCGTCGCCCGCTCGGGGTCCTGGCTGTGCGTCCGCCAGTCCGCGCCCGGGTGGCCCGAGTGGCTTGCATGGGTCCCCGTCGCGCACTGCACCAGGATCTAGCGATTGCTCGCCGCGGCCCGTTGCTTCCACGCTGTCGACCGTGCGATGCGGCAGGCTCGGCACCTGCGCCGCGCTCGGTTGTCCGAGGGGAAACGGTAGGTATTCTCTGGCGTGTACTCGTGTCCGGCCGGGCAGTGCGTCTTCTCGAGCTGCCGAGCCCCGCGCGCCGACCGCTCCGTGCTCCCTGTGCGGGCCCGGCGCCGGTAGTGGATCCTGCACACGTCTTGACGCCCCACGCGTGGCCGCTCGCACCCCTCGACGCCGCACTCGGCACGTTCGGCCGGAGCGCGGAGGCGGGCCGTCTCGGCGAAGTGCTCGCGCACAAGCCCGGCCTGATCGTCGTCGAGCACCCACTGGCGGGACCCTCTCCGCCAGCCCTGCGCCGCGACCCAGGTACGTACTGTCTTCGGAGACACCCCGACCTCGTCCGCCAGCTCGCGGATCACCCACTCCCCTGCCATGGCCGGGAGCCTAGCCGACCTACCCTGAGCCCATGATCCTCCACGCGATGCTCGAGCAGACCCCCGCCGACTCCACAGGCGAGGGCGAGCGCGTCACGCGCGAGACCAGGATCGAGGCACCCACCTACGACGACGCCTGGGCCAAGCTGCACACCGAGCTCCCCGAGGGCTGGCGCGTCCTGTGGGTCCGGTCCGCCTAAACCGGACTCCGGACGGACGGGCACCTTCGCGTCCGTCCGTCCGGTGTCCGTCCGTTCACGCGGGATAGGTCTCCTGCACCAGCTCAAAACGGGCGCCGGTGTCGCGGACCTCGCGGACGATCTCGCAGACCCGCGTCCGCCCGAGCCCGAGCTGCCGTGCGATCTCCCGACCGGGCGTCCCTTCGCGCGCGAGACGCTCGATCTCCGGGCGGACGGCCTCGACCGACACGGACGGGCGGCGCGGCGGACGGGCAGTGCCCGTCCCCGTGTCCGCGTGCCCGTCCGCCTCAGCGGCGCTCGCGGCCACGGACAGCTCGTCGAGACGCTCATCCTCGGCCGCGACCGGCGGGGCGGCCTGCTCGATCTCCTCGAGCACGGCGAGGGGGTCCGGCGTCCGTCCATCCGCCGTGCCGTCCGGAGCGCTGTCCATCCGCGCGTCCGCCCGTCCGTCCGCCTCCGCAGCGCTCGCGGCTTCGGTGTCCGGTTTGGCGACGATGAGGCCGGCCGCGGTGTGCACGGCGATGAGTACGCCGATCGGGAAGAGCGCGGCGAGGGCGACCCCGACGATGCCTTGCCAGCCGCCGGGGCCGGCGTCCCAGGCGTGGGCGCCGTTCGCGGCTGAGGAGACGAGGGTCCAGAGCGTTACCCAGCTCCATGCCTGCCGGGCACGACGCTTCTCGCCGCGGGCCTGGTGGACGACGCCGGCGCCGGTGTAGGCGAGGATCGCGCCCTCGATGAAGACGGGCACGAGCCACGCCATGGCCGGGGCGATGCCGGCCCAGGCCGCGACGGCCGACAGTCCCGCGTAGGACAGCGCAGCGGACGCGCCGACGAGCGCGGCGATCAGCACCAGGACCACGGCGAGGACGGCCGTCCGGTCAGGGTTGATGCGGGCCGGGCTGTGGACGGTCGTCTGGGCGGTCATGGCGGACCTCTCGGCGTCGGGGCGGTGCGGGAGAGTCTGGGCGGCGGCGGTGGCGCTCATGCTGCGATCCGGCGGTGTGCGATGGCTCGTGCTGCGGCGATGGTCTCGGGGGTGGCGGGGCGTGCGGCGGCGTGGGCGTCGTGCTCGGCGAGCAGGCGCTGCACGGGCGAGGGGCCGCGCTCGACGGCGGGGGTGACGACGACGGGCTGGGGCTGGGTGCTGGTGGCGAGTGCGGCGAGGCGGTAGCGGAGCAGGCCCGGACCGCGGGCCCCGGTGAAGTCCTGGGCCCCGAGCTCGGCGGCGAGCGCGTGGCGGGTCCAGCCCGCGGCACGCAGCGAGGCGGCGTGCGCGCGGGCCGCGGTGGCCGTCAGGCCGACCGCCAGGGGGTGTGACCGGATCTCCTCCACCAACCCGTCGTCGGGTCGCTCCTGGCCCTGCTCGTCGTCGACGACGGGGGCCGGGCTCTGGTTGGTGGGATGGGGAGAGGGATGAGGAAGGGGATCGGGGACGTCTGCCGACACCCTCTCGTCGCAAGGCGACACCCTGTCGTCGTCTGCCGACACCACCGGGCGCGCGCTCGGGCGACCCGTCGCGACGGCGGGCCGCGTCGCGGCGATGTCGTCGGGGATCGTCAGTGCGTACCTGGTCGTCGCGCCCGTCGTGCCGGGGACGGTGATCGTGAGCCACCCGAGCTCGCGCAGCCGGCGCACGGCGCCGGCAGAGGAGGTCCGCTTGAGTCCGGTGCGCTGCTGCAGGCGCTCGACGGCGACCCAGACGCGCAGGGTGCCGCTCGAGGCGTGGTCGGCGTAGGCGAGCGCGACGATCTTCTCGGTCGTGCTGAGGTCGGATGCCCAGATCGCGTCACGCCAGGCGTACATGCGCCGCGCGGAGTCGATGGGGTTGGGGGCTGCGCCGGGGGTCGTCACCGTGCGCAGGCTGATAGCGTGTGCGTCAGCCATGAGAGGAGCCTCTATCTCTTCTGGTGGTGAGGCCCCGGAGAGTGTTACCAGCACTCGTCGGGGCCGTTCTATGTCGTTGTGGTCGTCACTGTAGCGCAGAGTTTCGGCGTCTACGACACAGCCCCGCCCCTCGTCACGAGGGCCGGGGCTGTTCGCATTCGTTGCTGCAATTCTGCTGCACGAACGCGTTGCGCATCGTCAAGACCTGGCAAAATTCGCAGGTGACAGGGGTAGGGCAGGTGGGGCTTGAACCCACGACCGGCGGATTATGAGTCCGATGCTCTGACCGACTGAGCTACTGCCCCTCGGCGGACAAGCGTACCGGCAGGCGAGCGCTGGACGGGCGCGCGGGCAGTACCGTGTCTGGCATGGCTCTGTTCGCCCGTAGCTCCCTGCCCGACGACGCCCGCAGGTCCCTGCGCCTCGCCCCGAAGGACGCGGTGCTCGCTTCCGCGCAGCTCGTCGGCGGGTCGTGGGCGGTCGCGACCCGCACCGTCCTGGCCACGACCGGGGATGCCGCAACCTCGCGCCCGTGGTGCGACGTGGACAAGGCGGGATACGACCCGGCCACCGCGTCGATCACGGTCGAGTGGGTCGACGGCACCGCTCCCCTGATCCTGCACTTCGCCGACGTCAAGCGCACCGCTCTGGCCCAGACGGTCCGGGAACGGGTGCAGTCCTCGGTGGTCCTCGCGGAGGTCGTGACGCTCGGTGGCGGGCGCTCCGCCAAGGTCGCCGTCCGCCGTGACAGCGACGGCTCGCTCTTCTCCCAGGTCGTCGCCGAGGCAGGCGTGGACCTGGAAGATGCCCGGACGCGGGCTGTGATCGACGCCGCGGAGGACCGGGTCCGATCGATGTCCGGACTACCCCTCTGATGCTGATAGAGTTTTCTCCGGTCGCCCAACCGGTGAAGATCGGTGGGTGAGCGGTCCCGCGTAGCTCAGCTGGCAGAGCATCCGACTGTTAATCGGACGGTCGTAGGTTCAAGTCCTACCGCGGGAGCAGGACACGAGGCCCCTGGTCTGCGGAAACGCAGACCAGGGGCCTTCTGCATCTCCCCTGACGAGGCACCACGATCCGGCGCCCGGCCGACCGCCCCACCGCGATGTGACCTTCGTCGCACGGCGCGACCGTCGACCGCAGGTCGCGCAGGGAACCCCCACGCCCCCGGATCCTCAGACCCGCTCGCGCAGCTCCCGGCGCTCCTTCTCGACCGACAGCAGCTCGGCGAATGCGGCCCCGTACGCGTCGGGGTCGGCGGCAGGGTCGAGGCGTTGCAGGCGGCTCTTGGCGTCCGCGACGCGCCGCGTGAGACCCAGGTCCACGAACGCCTTGATCACGCCCTGGACGTACCCCTGGATGACGTTCTCGCGGTCCTCGGGCAGAGGTGCGACGGCGAGCTGGTTGACGATGCCCCGCACGGTCTCGGGCGACTGGTCGATCACGTGCTCGACCCACTGCCCCGCGGGGTGCGCGGCGGCGCCCGCCATGCCGCCGGCGGCCCGGATCGCGTCGTGCACGGCCCGCCAGGCTGGCGTCGCGAACGCGGTCTCGGAGAACGCGTCGAACTCCTCGGCCGGCACGTACTGCGGGTACTGGAGCGCGACGAGGAGCGCCTGCCGCTCGAGGCGGGCCACGGGGTCGCGCGGGTCGGGCTGCGCGAAGACGGGACCCGACGGCGCCGCGGAAGCTCCGTCGTCGGGCGTGGGAGCGACCGGGCGGACCGGGGCCGGGAGCGTCTGCGGGACCCCGCCCTTGCCCGCCGCCGCGACCGCGCGCCGCACCGACTCGGAGTCCATCCCGATCCAGCCCGCGAGCATGCGCGCGTACTCGGGCCGCAGGGCCGTGTCGCGGATGCCCGCGACGACCGGGGCCGCCGCACGCAGCGCGGCCACGCGCCCCTCGGCGGTGTCGAGGTCGAACGTGGCGAGCGTGGTGCGGATGACGAACTCGAACAGCGGCTGGCGCCCCTCCACGAGGGC
Source organism: Oerskovia paurometabola (assembly GCF_016907365.1). Taxonomy (NCBI): domain Bacteria; kingdom Bacillati; phylum Actinomycetota; class Actinomycetes; order Micrococcales; family Cellulomonadaceae; genus Oerskovia; species Oerskovia paurometabola. The sequence continues at coordinate 2,775,134 of NZ_JAFBBV010000001.1, forward strand.
TCGGACGCCCTCGGGGCCGCGCGCCATGCGCAGCTCGCACGGGTCCATGCCGCTGGGCTCGACCGCGACGAACGTCTGGGCGTAGAAGCGCTGGTCCTCGCCGAACGCGCGGACTGCGGCCTTCTGGCCCGCGGCGTCGCCGTCGAACGTGAAGACGACCTCTCCGCCGAGCGACGCGCCCGACGCGAGCTGGAGCCCGCCCCCCGCGGTCGTGTCCCCGAGCAGCCGGCGCACGATGCGCGCGTGGTCGGTGCCGAACGCCGTGCCGCACGTCGCGACGGCGGTCGTGATCCCCGACAGGTGCGCGGCCATGACGTCGGTGTACCCCTCGACGACCACGACGCGCTTGTTCTTGGCGATCTCGCGCTTGGCGAGGTCGATCCCGTAGAGCACCTGGGACTTCTTGTAGAGCGTGGTCTCCGGGGTGTTGAGGTACTTGGGCCCCTGGTCCTCGTCGAAGAGCTTGCGCGCGCCGAACCCGATGGTCTCGCCCGTGACGTCGCGGATGGGCCACACGAGGCGGCCGCGGAAGCGGTCGTAGATGCCGCGCTGGCCCTGGCTCATGAGGCCCGACGCGACCAGCTCCGCCTCGGTGAACCCGCGCCCGCGCAGGTGGCGCAGGAGCGAGTCCCAGCCGGTCGGGGCGAACCCGACGCCGAAGCGCTCGGCGTCCGAACGGTCGAAGCTGCGCTCGGCCAGGAACGTGCGCGCGACCGTGGCGCCCGGCGCGAAAAGCTGCTCGGAGAAGTACTGCGAGGCCACACGGTGGGCCTCGAGCAGTCGCTGGCGCTTTCCGGGCTCCTCCGCGCGGCGAGGCCCGCCGCCCTCCTCGTACCGCAGCTGGATGCCGACGCGGTCCGCGAGGTACTCGACGGCCTCCGTGAAGGTCATGCCGTCGATCTTCTGCACGAACGAGATGACGTCGCCGCCCTCGTTGCAGCCGAAGCAGTGCCAGCGCCCCACCTGGGGGCGGACGTGGAAGGACGGGGAACGCTCGTCGTGGAAGGGGCACAGGCCCTTGAGCGACCCGACGCCGGCGGGCTTGAGGGTCACGTGCGAGGACACGATCTCGTCGATCCTCGCGCGTTCGCGCACCGCGTCGACGTCCTCGCGTCGGATCAGACCTGCCACGTACCCGAGTGTAGGTGCCGCCACCCACGTGTCACGCCGAGCCCGCTCCCGAGGCGGCCCGGACCACGCCCCGACCCGCTCAGGAGGACGCGAGCTGCAGCAGGCGAGCCCGCGATTCCGCGCACCGTCGGGCGTACGCGCCCGGGGTGTGACCGGTCACGGAGACGAAGTCCACAGCCAGGTGCGCCTGGTCGTAGTAGCCGACGTCGACCGCGAGCGCCGCGAGGTCCTGACCGGGGTCGGCGGCCAGGCGCTCGGCCGCGAGGTGGACGCGGTGGCGTTGCAGGACCCACTTGGGGCCGACGCCGACGCGCTCGCCGAGGAGGCGCTGGAGGCTGCGCGTGCTGGTGCCCGCGACGCGCGCGAGGTCGGCGACGCGAGCGTGCGGGCCGAGCTCGCCCGACGTCGCGGCGTCCAGCACGCGCGAGACCTGGGGCAGCGCGGGGTCGGGGGCGAGCCGGTCGCGCAGGAGGTCCGCGAGGACGCCGACGGCGGCCTGGTCCTGGCCGCGCTCGGCGAGCGCGAGGGCCCGCGCCCCCGCCTCGTCGGCCCCCTGCCCCAGGACGCCCGACGCCGGCACGGACGTCCCGCGCGCCACGGCCAGCGCGCCGGGGCGCAGCTTCGCGGCGACGACGACGCCGGCCCCGAGCAGCGTCCGGTCGAACAGCCCGTCGGGGATCCCGTGGGCCACGAACCCGCTCGGCTCGGCGACGAGGTTGACGCACGGGTGCGGGATCACGGTCTGGGTGAACGACTCCCCGACCGGCAGGTCCCAGCGCACGAGCCAGAACCAGTCGACACGGTCCGCGAGGTCCGCCGGGGCGGGCAGGCGCTCGAGCGCGAACGCCCGGCGCGCGGCCGCGGGGTCCACGACGCCGTACGTGGTGGACGGGACGCCGGGGCCGCCGGGGCCACCAGGGCTGCTCGGGGCACCGGCGGCGCCCGCGGGTTCGTGTCGCATTCCTCCAAGACTGCCACCGCGCACCCACACGACGATGGAGCCGACGCACCACGAACCGGCAGCACCCACCACTGGAGGAACCATGGACATGTCAGCCCTGCACCCGAACCTGGCCGTCTCCGACGCGCGGGCCGCGATCGACTTCTACACCGCGGCGTTCGGCGCCGAGGTCGACGACGTCATCACTGCCGGCGACGTGATCATCCACTCCGACCTGCGCCTGCCCACGGCGTCCGGCTTCTCGACGTTCACGGTCGCCCAGGAGTTCCCGGGCGCCGGGTCGGTCGCACCGGATCCCGAGGGTCCGACACCCGTGTCGTTCACCGTGCCCGTCCCGGACACCGATGCGGCCTACGCCCGTGCGACGGCCGCGGGCGCGACGAGCACGTCCGAGCCCGCGGACTGGTTCGAAGGATTCCGCCAGGCCTCGGTGCGCTGCCCGTTCGGCCACCGGTGGTACTTCACGACGGTCGCCGACTCGGTCACGGCCGAGGACGTCCAGCGCGCGAGCGACGCCTGGATGAGCGAGCAGCCGGCGGGCTGAGCCGGTCGGTCGCCCCGGCGGCCGGCCGAGGCGGTCGACCGGCTGGGCGGGCACGAGTGGGCACGGGCGGTAACGTCCTGCCCATGACGATCGACGCGCACCCCGGGAGCATCCGCCTCTGGGGTGCTCCGTCGTCCCCCGACGAGCCGTGGGTCGAGTACCGGGCCCCCGAGGGCCGTCTCGTCGCGGACCCCTGGAGCCTCGCGACCATCGTGTTCGAGCCCGGGCACGCCCGCGAGTGGCCGGGCGAGGTGCACCACGAGCACGAGCTCGTGTGGTGCGAGGGCGGTCCGCTCGACGTCGAGACGCAGGGGCGCCGGTGGCTGGTCCCGCCGACGCTCGGCATCTGGCTGCCCGCCCGCACCCCGCACAAGGTCCGGGCGGATCCCGACGTGACGGTCTACGCCACGTACCTCAACCCCGACCAGGCCGTCCCCCGGTGGGACAGCGTCGTCGGCGTGCCCGTCACTCCCCTGCTGCGTGAGCTGCTCCTGCACGGCCGCACGGCCGTCATGCCCGACGCGAGCCGCCACAACCTCCAGGCCCTCGCGGTCGAGCAGATCGTGCCGCTGCCCGCCGCGAGCATCGAGCTGCGCATGCCGCGCGACGTGGACCTTCGCCACGTCACGGAACGCCTGCTCGCGACCCCTGGGGACGGTCGCTCGCTCGACGCCTGGGCTTCGGAGATCGGCACGAGCCCGCGCACGTTCATGCGCCGGTTCGTCGAGGAGACGGGGCTGTCGTTCGCGCAGTGGCGCATCCTCGCACGCACGGGCGCGGCACTCGTCCTGCTCGCCGAGGGGCGCCCGGTCCGCGAGGTCGCCCGCGAGGTCGGGTACTCGAGCCCGAGCACGTTCGTCAGCGTCTTCCGTCGCACCACGGGCATGTCGCCTGCTGCGTACGCACGCCTGCTCGGAGCGCCCGGCCACTGACCGGTGGCGGGAAACCGGTCATCGCTGGCAGGATTTCTCGATCCCGCCCGGGTTAGCCTCACCTTCGTCGAGCCAACTAAGGCTAGGCTCATCTAACTAGCGGGCGTCGAGTCGCACTGCGAGACGCCTGACGGAGGACCCTTTCATGACCCCGACCACCACCCGCCGTCGCACCGCTCCCCGGCGCCGTCTCCTGGGCGCCGTCGCTGCGCTCACGACCCTGGCCGCGCTCGCGGCCTGCTCGACGGGAGGGACCGACGGCTCGACGCCGGCCCCCGCGGGCGGAGCCGGCGTCGCCGCCACGCACCTCGCCGAGGCCGACGCGTTCCCGGTCGAGATCGAGCACACGTACGGCTCGACGACGATCGAGGCCGAGCCGCAGCGCGTCGTGACGATCGGCTGGAGCAGCCAGGACGCGGTCGTCGCGTTCGGCAAGGTTCCCGTGGGCATCGAGAGGTTCACCGGCCCCGGCATCGAGGACGACATCCTGCCGTGGCTCACCGAGACCTTCGAGGGCGCCACACCCGAGCTGCTCACGAGCAACCCCGACGTCCCGTTCGAGCAGATCGCTGCGCTGCGGCCCGACGTGATCATCGCGGTCTACTCGGGGATCACGGACACGGCCTACGAGCGCCTCTCCGAGATCGCCCCGACCGTCGCGTTCCCGGGCTCCGCCTGGGAGACGTCGTGGCAGGACCAGACCACGATGATCGGGGCGGCACTGGGGCAGCCGGCCAAGGCCGACGAGCTCGTCGAGGGCGTCGGGAGCAAGGTCGCCGAGACGGCCGCGGCCCACCCCGAGCTCCAGGGCAAGACCATCACGTACGCGATGAACGGCGAGGGCGGCCTCATCGTCTTCTGCCCCTCGGACCCGCGCATCGAGCTGCTGACGCAGATCGGGCTCGCACCGTCCCCCGGCACCCTCACCGTCTGCGGCGCCGAGGACGCGTCGTCGGTCTCGGTCAGCTCGGAGCTCATCCCCACTCTCGACGCCGACGCGTTCATCCTCATCGACGTCGACGAGACGGTCTACGACACCCTCCTGGGCAACCCGCTGTTCGCGGCGCTGCCCTCGGTCGTCGACGACCGCGTGATCCGGGTCGTCGGCATGGACTACGCCATGGCGACCTCTGCGCCGACCGTCCTGAGCATCCCCTACGCGCTCGACGAGTTCGTCGCCCAGCTCACGACCACCCTCGGCTGAGCAGCCCACCGACAACCACGAACGCCCACGAGCACCCACGAGCACGGCGACGGCCCGACCCCACCCGGGGCCGGGCCGTCCTCGTGCAGCAGGTCAGCGCGGGCCCGAGACCCACCGCTCGTGGAGCTGGTACGCGCTCACGTCGGTGAGCGACGCGACCTGGTCGACGACCACCCGGAGGCGAGCGGCGTCGTCGGGCGCCTCGACCCAGTCCGCCGCGAACGGCGCCTCGAGCGCGTCCGGAGCCTTGTCGATGAAGACTCCGACGAGGTCCGCCAGGACCTGCCGCTGCTGGTGGTGCAGCGGCTCCTGCTCGCGCGGGGCCATGACGTACGCGACCGCCATGCCCTTGAGCGCGAGGATCTCCGCGGACGTCGTCTCCGGGACGACGAGCCGGGCCGAGTAGCGCGTGAGCGGACCGTCTCCGTACTCCTCGCGCGTCGCGGTCTGCGCCGACCCGCTGAAGCGCCCGATGAGCTGGCTCGTGGAGTCCTTGAGGGCCGCGAGCGCCCGGCGGGACCCGTCGAACCCGCGCATCAGGTGGCCGGTCGCCTCGAGCCGGGAGATCGCCGCGTCGAGCTCGTCCGCGGTGTACGCGTCGCCGTACCAGGCGCGGACCGCGGCCACGACGCGCGCCCGCTCGTCGGGGTCCGCGAGGACGGCGAGGTCGAGCTTGCCGCCCACGATCGCGTCCTCGACGTCGTGCACCGAGTAGGAGATGTCATCGGCCAGGTCCATGACCTGGGCCTCCATGCACTTGACGTGCTCGGGGGCCCCCTCGCGCAACCACGTGTAGACGGGCACGTCGTCGGGGTAGACGCCGAACTTGTGCGTCGTGGTCCCGTCCGCGCGCAGCGGCCCCTCGCCCCGGCGCCACGGGTACTTGACGCTCGCGTCGAGGCTCGCGCGGGTCAGGTTGAGGCCCACCGGGGTACCGTCCGCGGCGAAGACCTTGGGCTCGAGGCGCGTCAGGAGCCGCAACGTCTGGGCGTTGCCCTCGAAGCCGCCGTGGTCCGCCATGATCTCCGCGAGCGCCCGCTCGCCGTTGTGCCCGAACGGCGGATGGCCCAGGTCATGGGCGAGGCACGCGGTGTCGACGACGTCCGGGTCGCACCCGAGCGCGCGCCCCATCTCCCGGCCCACCTGCGCGACCTCGAGGCTGTGCGTCAGGCGCGTGCGCACGAAGTCGTCGGAGCCCGGGCCCAGGACCTGGGTCTTGGCACCGAGCCGACGCAGCGCCGAGGAGTGGACCACGCGCGCACGGTCCCGTTCGAAGGGCGTGCGGGCCTTGCTCTTGGGCGGCTCGGGGACCCAGCGCTCGACGTCGTCAGCCGAGTATCCGAGGGCGCTTCCTGGCATCGTGTGGGGCA